>CAJLCG010000078.1 GCA_905205085.1 uncultured Oscillospiraceae bacterium | reverse complement strand
GCCGCCTTCGATGAGCGCCTTCGCGCAGCGGGCGCTCATAGGCGGCTTGCCCCCAGACCCCCAGCTACGGGGGACGCCCTCCTGGGAAATAGGAAATTTCATCCGGCGGGGCAAAGACAAGACTGTCTGGTCCTTCTTGCCTCGGGGGCACAGGCCCCTGCTAGGTCAGAAATTTAGAAGTGTCTGCGTTGTACGGACACCGCCTACCAGGGCAAAACCGTGGCAGCTGGTCCAGTCACCGCCGCACCAAACAGGTAGGGATGCACCAGGCGGTGTGCGGTAGAGCGGCCCGCCTGTAAATTTTAGATTGGTAGGCCCCAGTGGGCCGAGAGGAAAAGGGAGCACGGTCAAAACTTAGGCCGCCGGAAATTACGAACAAACCAAAGTGACCCGCCCTCGTAAACAGGGGGACCGGGGGAAAGGCGACTATGAGCGCCCGCTGCGCGAAGGCGCTCATCGGAGCCGTCCCCCGGCGATCTTTGGTTCTTTCCATCGCTGGAAAGAACAGCTCCCGTCTCTACAAAAAATAGTTATTTCTCTGCCACTTCTCCGTAAAGCGACCACTTATTAGCCCCAATAATATGAATCTCCCGGAACTCTCCTACATCATCAGCAGTACACCCCTTCACTCTCACCAGCCGATTACCCGGGGTCCGTGCGGTAAAGGGATACTGGGCGTCATCCCCCTGGCCGTCGATGAGGCAGCGCACCGTCTTGCCGATGTAGGCGGCGTGCTTCTCCTCGGAAATCTGGTCCTGGAGGGCCACCAGGCGGTTGAAGTTTGCGAGTTTCTCCTCCCGGGGCATGGGGTCGTCCATCTTGGCTGCGGGGGTGCCCACACGGGGGGAGTAGATGAAGGTAAACAGGGCGTCGTAGCGCACCTCTTCCAGCACCTTCAGGGTGTCCTCAAACTCCTCGGTGGTCTCTCCGGGGAAGCCCACGATCACGTCGGAGGTGAGCACGATATCGGGGATCAGGGCCTTCAGAGCCCGGATTTTATCCAGATACTGCTCCCGGGTGTGGCGGCGGTTCATCACCTTCAGGATGCGGTCGTTGCCCGCCTGGAAGGGCAGGTGGAGCACGGGAGCCACCTTCTCGCACCGGGCCATGGTCTCAAAGAGCTTCTGGGTGGCGTCCTTGGGATGGGAGGTCATAAAGCGGATGAGGAAGTCCCCGGGGATGTCGTTGACCTGGGACAGCAGGTCGGCAAAGTCCATGGGATTGTCCAGGTCCTTACCGTAGGAGTTTACGTTCTGGCCCAGCAGGGTAATATCCTTATACCCCTCCTCCACCAGCTGCCGCACCTCGGAGAGGATATCCTCCGGCTGACGGGAGCGCTCCCGGCCCCGGACATAGGGCACGATGCAGTAGGAGCAGAAGTTGTTGCACCCGTACATGATGGACACCCAGGCCTTCACCTTGTCCTGGCGCACCACGGGGATACCCTCGGCAATGGAGCCGGGCAGGTCGGGGGTCTGGAACACCCGGCCCCGGGCGGTGAGCAGGCTGTGGATGAACTCGGGGAAGCGCCACAGCACCTGGGGACCAAACACCAGGTCCACATGGCGGTAGGACTCCTTCACCTTCTGGGCCACATGGGCCTCCTGAGCCATACAGCCGCACAGGCAGATGAGCTGGCCGGGGTGGCGGCGCTTCACATGCACCAGAGCGCCCAGGTTGCCCAGCACCCGCTGCTCTGCGTGCTCCCGGATGGCGCAGGTGTTGATGACGATGACATCTGCCTGCTCCTCGTCCTGGGTGAAGCCGTAGCCCATCTCCTGCAAATAGCCCCGGATGCGCTCGGAGTCGGCCTCATTTTGCTGACAGCCGTAGGTATCCACAAAGGCCAGCGGGGGCTGGGGCCGCTGGGCGTTGAGCTGGGCGACGGCGTGACAATAATCCATCTGCCGGGCGATGTCCTCCCGGGAAATGGTGGTTGTATTACGTTCCATGGAGTCCTCCATACTAATTTATTAGTTTAATCATAGTATTGTATCATTTTTTGGACCCTGAAACAAGGCCGGAGGGGGGACGAAGGATTTATAAACTTTTTGTAAACCTTGGAAAAACTGCCCCTGGTTTCTCTCCACGGCCCCTTGCGTTCCGTTGCCTTTTCCCCGATATGGTGATAAAATAAAACATTCCAGGAGATCCCACGGCCAAGCTTGCCGGCAGACAGAGAAGGGAGTCATACCGCGATGCGCAGATTGATCATTGAACGCTCCGCCATTCGAAGCAACATGGCGGTGATCAAGGAGCGGGCCCAGGGAGCCGCCCTGTACGGCGTGGTGTCCGGCCAGGGGGGCGGCGTGGGCGCTGTGCGCCTGGCCCGGCTGCTCCGGGACGCAGGTGTGACTCGCTTCGGCGTCAACTCGGTGGAGGAGGCGCAGCTGCTGCGGGAGTCCGGCTTTGAGACCGAGGAGATCCTGATGCTCCGCTCCACCGTGGACCGGGACGAGCTGGAGCGGCTGGTGGACCTGAGCGTGGTGTGCACGGTCTCCTCCGTGGACACCGGCCTGGCCCTCAATGCGGTGGCGGAGAACCGCTCCACCGTGGCCGAGGCCCACATCCAGGTGGACACCGGCCTGGGCTTTGGGGGATTTCTCATCTCCGAGCCGGAGAAGATCCTGCTGGCCTACCGCTCTTTGCCCAACGTGGCTCTGTCCGGCATCTACACCCAGCTCCACGCCGTCACCGGCAAGAGCCAGGAGGTGGACGGCCAGCTCAAGCAGTTCCAGCAGGTGCTGGAGGCCATCCACCAGGCAGGTTTCGAGACCGGCACCGTCCACGCCGCCGGCTCCTTTGCCCTCATGCACTTTGACTGCGCCCGCCTGGACGCGGTGCGGGCCGGGTCGGCCATTCTGGGCCGGTGCCGCCGCACAAAAGGGGACGGTCTGACCACCGTGGGCTACGGCGAGGCCACCATTACCGAGGTGCGCTGGCTGCCCAAGGGACACACCGTAGGCGCGGACAAGCTGATCACCATGAAAAAGCCCACCCGGGTGGCCGTGCTTCCCGTGGGTTACCAGAACGGCTTTGGGGTGGAGCGCCCCAGAAGCCAGGGCCTGCTGGACATGTGGCGGGCCTGGCGGCGCAGCCGCAACCGCACCGTGCGCCTCAACGGCCAGCGGGTGCGGGTCATCGGCTCCATTGGAGCCTCGGAAACTATCTTGAATGTCACCGATGTGAAATGCTCCGCAGGGGACGTGGCCGCCTTCGACCTGGACCCCCTCTACGCCCGGGGCATGCCCATCGAATTTCGATAAGTAAGGAGTTATCCTGCTATGAGTCAGTTATCGTTCCAGCCGCTGCTGTTCGGCGGCGATATCAACGTGTACAGCGTGGCCCGGGCCTTCCATGAGGCCTACGGCGTCAAGAGCATCGCCTATGGCCGCTACCCCTCCTTCCCCTGCCACGGCAGCGCCATCATCGACTACCGGGTGTGCGCCGACAACGAGAGCGCCGACGCTTTCCGCAAGAATGTAGCCCAGGTGTGCAAAGAATTTCCGGACAAGAAGATCCTGGTGCTGGGCTGCGGCGACAGCTATGTCCAGCTGGCCGCCCACTGCAAGGACCAGCTGCCCGAAAACGCCATCGCCCCCTACATTGACGGCGAGCTGCTGGACACCCTCATCAACAAGGAGAAGTTCTATGCCCTGTGCGACCAGCACGGCATCGACCACCCCGCCACCTTTATCTACGACAAGTCCATGGGCCACGACTTCACCCTGCCCTGGGGCCCGCCCTACATCGCCAAGCCCGCCGACTCCGTAGCCTACTGGGCCTGCGGCGTCCACGAGCTGGCCAAGGTCTACATCTGCCAGAGCTGGGAGGAGCTGCTTGCCGCCCTGGACCAGGTGTACGCCGCCGGCTACCCCGACCACATGGTGCTCCAGGAGTTCATCCCCGGAGATGACACCTACATGCGGGTGCTGACCAACTACTCCGACCGCAACGGCAAGGTGAAGCTCATGTGCCTGGGCCACGTGCTGCTGGAGGAGCACTCCCCCCACGGCATCGGCAACCACGCCGTTATCCTCACCGAGCACGACGAGGAGCTGTCCCAGAAGATTAAGGGACTGCTGGAGGACCTGCACTTTACCGGCTTCTCCAACTTCGACATCAAGTACGACCAACGGGACGGCAAGTACAAGGCCTTTGAGATCAACTGCCGCCAGGGCCGGAGCAACTACTATGTCACCGGATCGGGGCATAATATTGCCAAGCTGGTGGTGGAAGACCGGGTGGAGGAGAAGGAGCTGCCCTTCGAGATCACCAAGAACCGCTCTTTGTGGCGGATGGTGCCCAAGAAGGTGGCCTTTGACTTTACCCCAAAGAAGTACCACCAAGAGATGAAGTCCCTCATCCGCGCGGGAGCGGATCACCACTCCCTGGTGTATGAGGGGGATGCCTCCCTCAAGCGCCGCCTGCGGGTGTGGAAGAATCACCTGGGAAATATGAAGCGGTTTGAGCAGTACAACAAAAAGCCGCAGGAGTAAGTTTGATTGTTAAGAGGGTTCCGCCCTGCGGGGCGGGTTCCTTTCTGAGCGGTCAGAAAGGAACCAAAGACCCGTTGGGGGCTGCCTTCGGTGCGCACCCTGCCTGCGGCAGTGCGCACAGGCGGCGTGCCCCCAAGCCCCCTTTTACGGGGGTGGGCAACTTTGGCCTTTCAGTTATCCCCGGCGGGCAAAATATTGACCGGCTTCCGTTCTATTCTCGGGCCACAGGGCCCTTTTGCCACCGAAATTTGAAATCATTTCCGCTCTACCGTACACCGCCTGGTGCCTGCCTACCTGTTGGGTGCGGTGGTGGTCGAATGGGCGGCTGATCGCCGCCCGCGACCACGGACCAGCTGCCACGGTTTTGCCAGGGTAGGCGGTGTCCGTACAGCGCAGACACTCCTTAATTTCTGCCCCGGTAGGCCCCTGTGGGCCGGGGCAAGAAAGGCATCCGACCTGGTTTTGCCCGCCGGATGAACATACCCAGCATCCAGGAGGGCGTCCCCCGTAAACGGGAGTCCAGGGGGGCGACGCCTATGAACACCGGCGTAAGCCAGGTGTTCGTCGAAGGAGCCCCCTTGGCGCGTCTTTGGTTACTTTCTGCGCGTACAGAAAGTAACATCCGTCTCCTTAGGCGACCGCAGGTCGCCCCTACGATATATTCGCCCCAATTAAATGAGGTATTTTAGATGAGCAACGACCGTCTTGGCGTCATCGGGGGCATGGGCCCTCAGGCCACCAACACCTTTTATCAATATATCATCGACCGCACCAACGCCCGCACCGATCAGGAGCACCTCTCGGTGCTGATTTTTTCCGACTGCGCCATGCCCGACCGCACGGCGGCCATCCTGGGCACTCAGGCACAGAAGGACGAAGTCTACGAGCGCCTGCTTTCCGACGCCCGGATGCTGGAGGGGGCGGGGTGCACCGCCATCGCGGTACCCTGCAACACCTCCCACTACTTCCTGGACCGGGTGCAGGAGCAGATTTCCATCCCCATCATCCACATGATTCGGGAGACCGCTCGGCTTCTGGTAAGTCAGGGGAAAAAGCGCCCCGGCATTTTAGCCACCGACGGCACCATCCAGACCGGCCTGTACCAGAAGGAGTTTGCCGCCCTGGGCGTGTACGCCGCCGCCCCCCGGCCCGCCGCCCAAAAGCAGGTGATGTCCCTGATTTACGACGACATCAAGGCGGGCAAGGCAGGGGACCCGGAGAAGTTTACCGCCTTCACTAAGGACCTGGTGGAGCAGGGCTGCGACTGCGCCGTGCTGGCCTGCACCGAGCTGTCCGTCTTTGCCAACCAGCACCACCTGTCCCCCTTCTACACCGACGCCATGGCCGTGCTGGCCCAGCGCTCCATTGAAGCATGCCACAAGCCCCTGCGGGCTGTATTCTGATTCCACTTGGGAGGTATCCGCTATGACCATCCCCGTTCATACCCTGGGCGACTACCTGGACCTGCTCGCGGAGCAGAATCTGCTTGCCGCCCCCATTCCCGACGGCCTGGACCGGAACCAGCCGGTCACCGGCCTCACCTGCGACTCCCGGCAGGTGGCCCCCGGCACCCTGTTTATCCGTAAGGGCGCCCACTTCCAGACTAAATTCCTGGAGATGGCCCGGGACCAGGGCGCCATGGCCTGCGTCAGCCAGGAGGAGGACACCGTCCCCGGCCTGCCCCGCATTGCCATCACCGACACCCGCCGGGTGCTGGCCCCACTGGCCGACCGGTTCTACGACCACCCCTCCGGCAAGCTGAAGGTCATCGGCATCACCGGCACCAAGGGCAAGTCGTCCACCGCCTACTATATGAAATCCATCCTGGACCGGTATCAGGAGAGCCAGGGGAGAGGGGAGACCGGCGTAGTCTCCTCCATTGACACCTACGATGGCGTGGAGCGCTTTGAGTCCCACCTCACCACCCCGGAGCCCCTGGACCTGCAGCGCCACTTCGCCAACGCCGCCCAGACGGGGCTGGAGTATGTGACCATGGAGGTGTCCAGTCAGGCGCTGAAATACCACCGCTCCCTGTGCACCGAGTTTGCCGCCGCGTGCTTTCTCAACATCGGCTACGACCACATTTCTCCCATTGAGCACCCGGATTTTGAGGACTATTTTGCCTCCAAGCTGAAGATTTTTGCCCAGGCCCACATCAGCTGTGTGAACCTGGACTGTGATCACGCTCAGCGGGTGCTGGAGGCCGCCCAGGCCGCCGGAGCCCCCATCATTACCTTCTCCCAGAAGGACCCCGCCGCCCAGGTGTACGCCAGCGACGTACACAAGGAGGACGGGCAGATTCTCTTCACCCTGCGCACCCCCCGGTACACCCGCCAGATGCGGCTGACCATGCCCGGTCTCTTTAACGTGGAAAACGCCCTGGGAGCCGCCGCCCTGTGCGAGGCCCTGGACATCCCCGAGTGGGCGGTGTACGACGGGCTGGTGCGGGCCCGGGTGCCCGGCCGCATGGAGGTGTACGCCAACGCGGACGGGCGGGTGCTGTCCATTGTGGACTACGCCCACAACCGCCTGAGCTTTGAGACCCTGTTTTCCTCTGTCCGGGCGGAGTACCCCGAGCGGGAGCTGGCCATCGTGTTCGGCTGCCCGGGGAAGAAGGCCTACGATCGCCGCCATGACCTGGGCGAGGCCGCCGGAGCCTGGTGTGACCGGGTGTACCTCACCGAAGAGGACAGCGGGGAAGAGGACACCCTGGACATCTGCAACGAGATCCGGCCCAACGTGGAGAAGGGCAAGGCCCGCTGCTCCATCATCCCCAACCGGGGCGAAGCCATCCGCCAGGCGGTGCTGGAGAGTGAAAAGCCCACCGTGCTGCTGCTCACCGGCAAGGGCCGGGAGACCCGGCAGAAGCGGGGCACCGAATATATTGACACCCCCACCGACGTGGAGTACGTCCAGGCGTTTTTGCAGGAGTACGACCTGCGCCACCGCCTCACCCCCGCCGCTCCGGCCCAGAAGGCGCTGGAGACCCTGCCCGCTCTGGAGAGCTTGAAGGGCAAAACCTTTGTCATCTGTCTGCCGGAACAGGGCCAGGACATTGCCGCCGATGCCGCGGCCATTACCGCCGCGGGCGGCACCGCGGTGCTGATGCAGGACCGGGCGCAGGCTTTGTCCACCGCACAGAGCATGCATGTGGATAAACTCATCTACTTTGTGGAGGAGGAGCCCTCCCTGGCCCTGGGCGAGAACCGCCAGGCCGAGCTTCTCCGCATGGACGGCAAGAAGGCCGCCGAGCTGCTCTCGGAGGGTGCGCTGCCCGCCGCCCTGGCCGAGACCTTGAAGCTGGCCCTCCAGGCAGTGGAGGGCGGCGTGGGCCGCTGCGTCATTCTGTGCCGCACCGGAGAGCATGTGCTGCTGCTGGATGCATTGGGACAGCGGGTGCTGGGCATTTGTGTTTCCGCCTGACTTTTCCTTTCCATAAGCAATGAAAAAACCGGAACCTTGGCAGAGGTGTATCTGCTTGGGTTCCGGTTTTTTGTCCACAGACTTTGATAAAAATGTGGATAAGTTTTTTGTTTTTATGGGAACGAGTGTTCCTTTTTGCTTGCCCAAAAAGGAACCAAAAAGGCACCAGGGAGTGTGGCTCCGAGGAACGCCACGCGGAGCGGGCGTTCCAAGTCGCCACCCCTGGACCCCATTTTTACGGGAGCGGGCCACTTCGGGCTTTTGGTAAACCCCGGCGGGCAAAATCAAGATTTGTTTCCGTCCTATTCTCGGCCCACAGGGGCCTTTTTCCATCAAAATTTGCAAGCTGATGTTTCTATTGCACGCCGCCTGGTGCCTGCCTACCTGTTGGGTGCGGCGGTGGTCGGCGGACCAGCTGCCACGGCTTCGCCAGAGTAGGCGATGTCCGTACAGCGCAGACACTTTTAAACTTCACACCGGGCAGGGGCCTGTGTCCCCGGGGCAAGAAGGACGCAAGGTCTTGTTTTCGGAGCCGCCGGACGCAAGTGCCTATCTTCCAGGAGGGCGTCCCCCGTAATTGGGGGGCCGGGGGACGACGCCTATGAACACCCGCCTACGGCGAGGTGTTCATCGAAGGAGACCCCCGGCGATTCTTTGGTTCCTTTCTGATCGCTCAGAAAGGAACAACGCCCCCTCGCCCCGCAGGGCGGAACCCTCCTACAAAAACTACGTAAGAATTACAGCAGAAGCTCCACGCAGAAGGTCACCGCCATGGCCACCACACCCAAACTGGCCACCGCATCCCAGTAGAGCCCCCAACGGTTGCGCCGCTGGCTGGACCGGACTCGGGGCTGCACGTCCGGCTCTTCCCACTCCGTTCGCTGCTCCCGCTCCAGCTTCCGGCGGTACTGGGCCAGGTCAATGATCTTTTCCTCCGCCCGGGGAGCCTCCCACCGGGGACGGATGGAGATGGTCTGATAAACGGTCTGCATGGCGTTCCCTCCCTGTATCGCTCAGCTCCTGGTTTCAAAAAATCAGGAACGAATGTTCTATTTGAAAGATACAACATATGTTCGAGTTTGTCAAGTGCTGTCGAACATCTTTTCGGTTTTACACACTTTCCACACACTTTTCCACATCTCTTTCCACCGCCCCACCGTCTTTTTTTCTGGAAGAACGGGGTGGTTTTGAGTCAAATTTGTGTGAGATTTTTTCGAAGACCGTTGCTTTTTCCGCCATCTGGCGGTATAATGTTTCGTCAAAGCGTATTGTGCTGCTTTTGAAGCGGCTGCCCGTTTGGATATAGGAGGAGTTTGTAGATGAAGAACGAGAAGCTGAGAAATATCGCGATTATTGCTCACGTCGACCACGGCAAGACCACCCTGGTGGACCAGATGCTCAAGCAGTCCGGCGTGTACCGTGAGAATCAGACTGTGGTGGAGCGCGTCATGGACTCCAACGATCTGGAGCGGGAGCGCGGCATCACCATTACCGCCAAGAACACCGCCGTGCAGTACGGCGACGTGAAGATCAACATCGTGGACACCCCGGGCCACGCCGACTTCGGCGGCGAGGTGGAGCGTATCCTGAAGATGGTCAACGGCGTTATCCTGCTGGTGGACGCCGCCGAGGGCCCCATGCCCCAGACCCGCTTCGTGCTCTCCAAGGCCCTGGAGCTGGGCCACCGGGTTATCGTGGTGGTCAACAAGATCGACCGTCCCGACCAGCGCGTCTACGAGGTCATCGACGAGGTGCTGGAGCTGCTGATGGATCTGGACGCCACCGACGAGCAGCTGGACAGCCCCATGCTCTTCTGCTCCGGCCGTCAGGGCACTGCCTCCGTTCAGCCTGACGAGGCGGGCAGCGACCTCAAGCCTCTCTTCGACACCATTCTGGAGTATATCCCCGCTCCCGACGTGGATGTGGATGCTCCCTTCCAGATGCTGGTGAGCTCCATCGACTACAGCGAGTTCGTAGGCCGCATCGCCATCGGCCGCATCGAGCGGGGCACCATTAAGCAGAACCAGGAGATCGTGGTGTGCAACTACCACGATCCCGACGCCCCCGCCAAGAAGGCCAAGGCCACCGCTCTGTACCAGTTTGACGGCCTGGCCAAGGTGCCCGTCCAGGAGGCCACCGCCGGCAATATCATTGCCATGAGCGGCATCGGCGACATCACCATCGGCGACACCATCTGCGCCCCCGACTGCGTGGAGCCCATCGAGTTCGTGAAGATCTCCGCTCCCACCATTGAGATGACCTTCTCCGTCAACGACTCCCCCTTCGCGGGCAAGGAGGGCAAGTTTGTCACCTCCCGTCAGCTCCGGGACCGCCTGTTCCGTGAGACCCTGAAGGACGTGTCCCTGCGGGTCACCGAGATGGAGGACTCCACCGACTCCTTCAACGTGGCCGGCCGCGGCGAGATGTCTCTGTCCATCCTGATGGAGACCATGCGCCGGGAAGGCTATGAGTTCCAGGTTTCTCCCCCCCGTGTGCTCTACCAGGAGATCGACGGCAAGAAGTGCGAGCCCATCGAGCGCCTGGTGGCCGACGTGCCCAACGACTGCGTGGGCGCGGTGATGGAGAAGCTGGGCTCCCGTAAGGGCGAGTTCCAGTCCATGACTCCCGTGGGCAACCGCACCAAGCTGGAGTTCCTGGTCCCCTCCCGCGGCCTGTTCGGCTACCGCAACGAGTTCCTCACCGACACCAAGGGCGAGGGCATCATGGCCTCCGTCTTTGAGAAGTACGCTCCC
>CAJLCG010000077.1 GCA_905205085.1 uncultured Oscillospiraceae bacterium | reverse complement strand
GGCGGGGGCGATTTTTTCAATGCTCAACGGGCGGTTTGCAGCGTCTGGGACATGCGCAGGGCCATAATGAGGCAGGATTGACGCTGGGCGCTGCGCTGGGGAGAGAACCGGTTGCCTCCGGTACCCACGATGATGCCGTGGCGGGCCATAAAGTACACGCTGCTCTTGGCCCAGGAGGAGATGGAACTGTCGTCTGCGAAGGAGGCGGAGGCTCCCTCGATGCTGCCGCCCAGCTTGCGGTAGACGGCGGAGAGCATGGTGGCCGCTTGCTCCCGGGAGATGGGCTGGGAGGGGGAGAAGGTGGTGGCAGAGGTGCCGGCGGTCAGTCCCAGTGCCCAGGCCTTGCCTGCCTCCGGATCGGAGGTGTCGGTAAAGGGGGTGTGGCTGGGGGCGGAAATCACCTGGCCCCCCATGGCCTCGTACAGACGCACGGCCAGAGAAGCAAATTGCAGGCGACTGATGGACCCCCGCAGGTCCTGTCCCTTGAGGCGGGAGGGCATCAGGTTCATGGCGATGGCCTCGTTGACCAGATCCACCGCCCACTCATCCACCCGTTCTCCGGTGATGGTGGTGGAATTCAGTCCGCCGCTTCCCGAAGCCCGGACCCAGACTCCGGCGTCCATGGCCTTGCCGGAGTGGGGATCCTGGGTGATGACGTGGTAGACGTAGTTATGATCCCGCACGGTCAGATGCTCCTGGGCGCTCAGGGTGCTCTCCAGTGCCCAATAGCCAAAGGAGGAGCGGTAAGTAAAACGCTCCACGATCAGCTGATTGCCCAGGTCGCTGCGTACCACCGTGCCGGGAGGAAGCAGGGTGAGGGTGTGGGACAGGGTGGAGGAGTATTGGAAGCTCTCCGTCCCGTCCGGGTCCTGGGACAGGTGGTAGACAGCCTGATTGCTCTGGATGGTGGCGGCCAAGCTGGAGGGGACCAGCAGGGCGCACAGGGCACAGGCGGTAAGCAGGAGAGAGAGGGCGCGTCGAAGCATGATCATGTCCTTTCTGATGGGGGAACGCAGAGCGCGTTCCGGGTTGGATAGGGAAAACAGGGGAGCGGAGAAAAACCGCTTCAACAAAGTAGACGAATTTGGAGGGGGAAATGTTTCATCTTCTTGGTAAAAAATGAAAAAACGTGATTTTAACGAAATAGAGCCGTGAAAATTGTGTGATTTGCCCAGGCAGCAGGGACGCTTTACAGGACCAGATGAATGGTGTATGATTAAACTATACGAGTATGCGCTGAAAGAAACCGCCGATATGCCGCAAGCCTTGTGACAAGGAGGTTGTCTTATGAAAAACCGCACAGATCGTATGCTGCTGAGGAGCTTTCTGGTGAGTCTGCTGGCCTATGGGCTCCTGCTTTCTATTTATATCCAATGTTTTTGGAGCGGAACGATCACCATTCCCATCCTTGCCGCTCTGGAGCGGCCCTTTTTCTGGCTGGCCGTGGGCGGACATGGGGTGCCCTTCTTTGCTTTGCAGCTGCTGCTGTGCCGGAGAAAGAGTGCAGGTGCTGTTCTGCTGCCCGTTTTGACGGTGATTATACCGCTGATGAGCCTTCAGGGAATGTTTGGCGTGCATGGCTGGGGTATTATCACATGGACCGTTCTTTTTCGGTATTCCATCGCCCCGGCGGCGGGCAGCCTGCTGGCCTGTGCAGTTTATGGAATCCATCGGCTGAGGAAGAAAAAAATCGCCCAGCCGCAAGGTGATTTCTAATCCAATTTGTAATTTTATATTTCATCCATACCAGGAGTTTTTACTATGTACTATCAAATCGTACCCATGGACCGCAGTCATATCGAGCAGATCGCCCGGCTGGAGCAGGCCTGCTTCTCCAGTCCCTGGACGGAGAACATGCTTGCCGACGCCCTGTTTGACACCCAGGCCAGCTTTATCGTGGCCGAAGATGAGGAGGGCAACGTGCTGGGCTATGCGGGCCTGCACGTCATTGTAGACGAGGGATACATCGACAACGTAGCGGTGGAGCCCGATGCCCGGCGCCACGGTGTGGCCAGCGCCCTGCTGGATGTGTTCTGCCGGTTTGGCGAGGCGAATCTGGCCTTTCTCACCCTGGAGGTGCGGGCCTCCAACCAGGCGGCCATCGCCCTGTATGAAAAGCACGGCTTCACCCAGGCGGGGCTGCGGAAGAACTACTATGAAAAACCCCGGGAGGACGCCGTGATCATGACCCGGTTTTTCCAAGAGAACGGAGTACCCCAGGCCTGAATTCGGCATGGGATTGCCATAAAGGAGTTACTATGAATATCTTAGCCATTGAATCCTCCTGCGATGAGACCGCTGCCGCCGTGGTGCGGGACGGGCGGACCGTGCTGTCCAACTGTGTGGCCTCGCAGATTGAGATGCACACCATCTACGGCGGCGTGGTGCCGGAGATCGCCTCCCGCAAGCATGTGGAGGCGGTGACCGGTCTGGCCGATCAGGCGCTGGAGCAGGCGGGAATGACCCGGAGCGATCTGGACGCCATCGCGGTGACCTATGCCCCCGGCCTCATCGGCGCGGTTCTGGTGGGGGTAAACTTTGCCAAGGGGGCATCTATGGCCCTGGACCTGCCCCTGATTCCGGTGCACCATGTGCGGGGACACATTGCGGCCAACTACCTGACCCACCCGGATCTGGAGCCCCCCTTTGTCTGTCTGTGTGTCTCCGGCGGCACCACCGCTATTGTGGACGTGAAGTCCTACACTGAGATGGAGGTGCTGGGCGGTACCCGAGACGATGCGGCGGGGGAGTGCTTTGACAAGGTGGCCCGGGTGCTGGGCATCGGCTACCCCGGCGGTGGTCCTATGGACCGGCTTGCACAGGGGGGCGATGACAGCCGGTATGAGCTGCCCCGGGCCCATGTGGCCGGCCATGAGCTGGATATGTCCTTCTCCGGCTTGAAGACGGCCAGCCTGAACCTGATCCACAACGCCCAGCAGAAGGGGGAGGAGCTGTCTCTCCAAGACTTTGCCGCCAGCTTTGGCCGGGCGGTGAGCGATTCCCTGGTGCCTCGGGCCATGGCGGCCGCCCGGATGAAGGGCTATGGACGTCTGGCGGTGGCAGGTGGCGTGGCGGCCAACAGCCGCATCCGCGCCGATCTCCAGGCCGCCTGCGCCAAGAGCGGGGACAAGCTGTACCTGCCGGAACTGAAGTACTGCGGCGACAACGCCGCCATGATCGGCTGTCAGGGATTTTATGAGTGGAAGGCCGGCCATGTGGCCGGGCTGGACCTGAACGCCTACGCTACCCGGGACATCAGCTTGGGGTAAGCGGCGTTGTCGCCGGGGCCCCACCGTAAGGTGGGGCGGCGCTTGCGCCGTACAAGCGTTTTGCCTGTGGCAAAACCTTGGCGTAGGGCGGATTCATTCCGCCCGAGCATTTCAAATAGAAGGGGTCCCCATGGAGCTGGCTCCATGGGGAGGACAACGCCGCCATGATCGGCTGCCAAGGGTTTTATGAGTATCAGGCCGGCCATGTGGCGGGCCTGGACCTGAACGCCTACGCTACCCGGGACATCTCTCTGGGGTAGGTCCTATCTCACGCCGAAGCCCAGCGCCAGCGGGTTCGGCGGGAAGAGGAGGAGCGGCGGAGCGAATGACCATCCGCGTCCCACGGATGGGAATGATACGTAGCCCGCGACGACGAGACGCCTACGCCACCCGGGATATCTCTCTGGGCTGAACCATCTAAGACAAAGAACGCTCCCGCACAGCTCTGTGATGCGGGAGCGTTTCTGTTTCTATAATAGAGACAAATAAAGATATTATGTAACCTTACAGGATGGAATCAAGAAGAAAATGGAAGGCTGAAAAAGAGAAGATTGCAGACAGAGAACAGAAATTCACAATAAAATGTGGAAAGTGCTGTGGAAAGTGTGTAAAACTTTTTGTAGAAGCCGGATAAAAGTGCCTGGTTATGTAAATATTTTGGGCTGGGAGACAGAGGAAAGAAAAAGATAAAATAACTCTTGACAATGGAAGGAGACGCTGATAAAATATACGAGCAAAAGAAAGCAGGAACGGTGCCCCGTACCTCACCCCAGGCCAGAGCCAAAGGGTTAACAAGGTTTCACTTCTTCGCCAGGGAGACTTGGCGGGGGTTTTTGTGACGCGGGCGCCATTCCGGCAGCCGCGTTTATTTTTTTGTTTGGAGGTGCTTTCCCATCGCTAACACAGGTCATCAAACCAACGAAGAAATCCGGGACAAGGAGGTCCGCCTGATCTCTGAGACCGGCGAGCAGCTTGGCATCATGTCCTCTCAGGAGGCGCTGCGCATGGCTGAGGAGCAGAACCTGGACTTGGTCAAGATCTCTCCCAACGCTGTGCCCCCGGTATGCAAGCTGATGGACTACGGCAAGTACCGGTTCGAGCAGACCAAGCGCGAAAAGGAAGCCCGTAAAAACCAGCGGGTAGTGGAGATCAAGGAGATCCGCATGTCCCCCAGCATTGACGTCAACGACTTCAATGTAAAGCTGCGCAACGCCCAGAAGTTCCTGTCCGAGGGCAACCGCTGCAAGGTGACCGTGCGGTTCCGCGGCCGCGAGATGGCCCACACCAACATCGGCCAGGATCTGCTGCTGAAGTTTGCCGAGTCCTGCGGCGAGAATGCCGTGATGGATAAAAGTCCGAAGCTGGAGGGACGCCACATGTCCATCTTCCTGTCCCCCAAGCCTGCCAAGGACGCCAAAAAGTAAGAAGCAAAGGAGTTTTCTGTTATGCCGAAGATCAAGATCAAGACTCATAGCGGCGCCAAGAAGCGCTTTTCCCTCACGAAGTCCGGCAAGGTCAAGCGCGCCATGACCAAGAAGCGTCACCTGCTCAACGGCCACGGCAAGACCACCAAGCTCAAGCGGGCTCTGCGCGGCACCACTTATGCCGACAAGACCAATGAGGCCGCCATCAAGCGCATGATCCTGTACAAGTAAGAAGAGGGAGGGAACGAACAATGGCAAGAGTTAAGGGCGCGATGATGACGCGCAAGAGAAGAAATAAGATCCTGAAGCTGGCCAAGGGCTACTGGGGCTCCAAGTCCAAGCACTTCAAGATGGCCAACCAGGCCGTGATGAAGTCCGGCTCCTACGCCTACACCGGCCGTAAGCTGAAGAAGCGTGACTTCCGTCAGCTGTGGATCACCCGCATCAATGCCGCCTGCAAGATGAACGGCATGAACTATTCCACCTTCATGAACGGCCTGAAGAAGGCTGGCATCGTGATCAACCGCAAGATGCTCTCCGAGCTGGCTGTGAACGACAAGGCCGCTTTCGCTCAGCTCACTGAGACCGCCAAGAAGGCCCTGGCCTAAGTTTTGCTCGTTTAAACGTCTGCGCTCAAAGCGCAGACGTTTTTTTATACAAAAAAGCCGCGGGAACAGCGGCGTGTTTCTAGGCAAAAAGGCCAGAACGTGGTATAATAAGGCCGGTCGCCCCGAGGGCGGCGTATGAAGGAGGACAGAGGCTTGGAGGGAAAAAAGAGACAACTCATTCGATGGCGGGCCAGCCGCTGGGAACGCAAACTGCTGACCGCCCTGGGCACCGCCCTGAGCGCGGAGCTGTTTTTCAACGTATGGGCGGAAAACTTCCGGATCTCGGCGGCTGTGGTGCTCTATCCCGTGCTTCTGCTCACGCTGATGCAGGACAGCCGCAAGCCGGATACCGGGGTGCTCACCGCTCTGACTGTGCTGGTGGTGCGGTGTATTATCGGTGTGGCCAGGGGCGAGGAGCTGTTGTTTGTAGCGTTCCAGGAGTACCCGGGTGCTCTGTTCTACCTGTGCTATGACTGCCTGCTGTGCCTCCAGGTGCCAAACCGGTATGAGGCCTCCCTTGCCACGCTGTGGCGCAGCTTCTGGATCTGCGATATGCTCTCCAACATGGAGGACCTGACCCTGTCCCGGATGGCTTTGCCAGATGTGCAGGCCATTGTGACTTTGGTGCTGTTAGGACTGGCCCGCTCCCTGCTGGCGGCCTGTATCCTATGGGGAATGCGGCGCTACCAGCGTCTGCTGATGGAGGAGGAGCATGAGCGGCGCTATCAGCGGCTATTTCTCCTCACAGCCAATCTGAAAAACGAGCTGTACTTCTTAAAAAAGGACGCGGAGAATATTGAAGGGATCATGACCCGGGCCTATCAGCTCTATGAGCAGCTGTGTGCGGGGGACTATCCCGAGCCCCTGCGTCAGCTGGCCCTGTCCATTGCCCGGGATGTACACGAGGTAAAAAAGGACAACCTAAGCATTATCCGGGGCATTGAGGGAGAGGTAGCCGACGCCTACAATGACGAGACCATGCGCATGTCTGATTTGCTGCACATCCTGCAGGATACCATGCGGCACATCCTGGGAGAGCGGCAGAACGATGTGCTGCTGGAGTGCCGGTGCGAATCGGATTTTGCCACAGCGGAGCATTACCGGCTGATGTCGGTGCTGAAAAATCTGGTGATGAACGCCGCCGAGGCCATTCAAAGCGGAAAAGGTGCAGGAATGATCCTGGTGGAGGAGCGTGTGGTCCGGGAGCAGCTGGTGCTGACGGTGCGGGACACCGGACCGGGCATCTCCAAGCGGGCCATGCAGAACCTGTTCCAGGTGGGGTATTCCACCAAATTTGACCCGCAGACCGGAAACATCAACCGGGGCGTCGGTCTGCCGGCGGTACGGTTTTTGGTAGAAGAGCTGGATGGAACCATCGAGGTGAGCAGCAGCGAGGGAGAGGGAGCCTGCTTCCAGGTGACCATTCCCATGGATGCACTGAGGAGAGGAGAAGCATGAGAATCTATATTGTGGAAGACGATATCTCAGTCATCAGTATTTTAGAGGATATTGTAGAGAGCAACGACCTGGGGACGGTATGCGGCGACAGCGGAAGCGGCCTGGATCTGGATAAGATTCTGGCACTGGCTCCCGATTTGGTGCTGGTGGACCTGCTGATGCCCGGGAAGGACGGCATCCAGGTCGTCCGTGAGCTGAAAGAGCGGGGATGCCCGGCCAAATTTATTATGATCTCCCAGGTCAGCAGCAAAGAGATGGTGGCCAAGGCCTATCTGGCGGGGGTGGACTTCTTCATCAGCAAGCCCATTAACCTGATTGAGGTACGCCAGGTGATCCGGAATATCCGCCAGCAGATGGAAAATGAGCGAGATCTGCATACCATCCAAAGTGTATTTACCCTCAAGCAGGCCCCCACCGTGGAGCGCCAGTCCCGGTCTGACGTGCAGCGCAAGCGCATCCAGTATGCCCTGAGTCAGCTGGGTATGGCGGGCGAGAAGGGGGCCAAGGACATTATGGACATGTGCATGTACCTGCTGGACCGGCATCAGCAGGTGTGCCAGGTGGGCGTGGGAGCTCTGTGTGCCAAGCTCAGCGACAGCCCCAAGTCCATGGAGCAGCGGGCCCGCCGGGCGGTAGAGCGTGGACTCAACCATTTGGCCAGCCTGGGACTGGACGACTATGGCAACGAGGTCTTTACCCAGTATGCCTCCCGGCTGTTCCCCTTCCAGGAGGTGCGTGCGGAGATGGCCTTTATCCAGGGAAAGGGCAGCAAGGGCAAGGCAAACCTGAAATGCTTTTTGGACGGTATGCTGGTATTGGCAGAGGAAGACTAAGCCATTGACCTATAGGTTTGCATATCTTGACCTGTTTTTGCGAGAATCTTCCATTTTATTCGTCAAAGGGGGAGTCAACACAAAACAACAGGAAGAAAAAGGATAATATCAGGAATAAGTGGGCAGATACCCCAAAATCAAAAACGAGAAATTGTGAAATTTGGGGAAAAAAATTTTAACGCGTAGGATTTTGAAGCAATTTGAAGGAAGCTGTGTAAAATCCCTTCATGTAGGAACTGGGAAACCAAGTAATACATAGAAAAGGAGAGAGGAAAACATGCAGCAAATTGCCCTGAATATGTACCAGACTGCAGCCATCGCTATGATGCTGTTTGTCCTGGGACGATTCCTGACCAACCGCATTGAATTCCTGAAAAAGTGTTGTATCCCTGCCCCCGTGGTGGGCGGCCTGATCTTCGCTCTGGCCCATCTGGCTCTGCGTATGGCCGGCGTGGTGGAGTTTACCTTTGACTCCAACGTCAAGGACTTCTTCATGACTCTGTTCTTCACCAGCGTCGGTTACACCGCCTGCTTCCGCCTGCTGAAGAAGGGCGGCAAGAAGGTTGTCACCTTCCTGCTGGTGGCTATCGTCATGGTGTGCCTGCAGAACGTGCTCAGCTCCGTCCTGGCCGGTGTCTTTGGCTGGGATCTGCGTCTGGGCCTGTGCACCGGCTCCATCCCCATGGTTGGCGGCCACGGCACTGCCGGCTCCTATGGTCCTCTGATGGAGGGCATGGGCATTGAGAGCGCCAACGTCATCGCCATCGCTGCTGCTACCTATGGCCTGGTGGCCGGCTCCCTGATGGGTGGCCCCACTGCCCGCAGCATCATCAACAAGTACAACCTGAAGTCCACCGAGAGCGGAACTGGTGTGGAGCTGGACGACATGAGCGCTGCTGACCGCGAGAAGGCTGAGCGCGTGGACGTGGACTCCTTCACCAACGCTGCTATCCTGCTGATCGTTGCCGCTGGCCTGGGCACCCTGCTCACCGCCGCTCTGAACGGCATCGAGATCAACATCGGCAACTTCCACTTCAGCTTCACCTTCCCCACTTACATCGGCGCCATGCTGATCGCTGCTGTCATCCGTAACTTCTGCGATGCCAAGCACATCGTGATGCCTTCCCGCGCTCTGGATCTGTGGGGCAATGTTTCTCTGTCCATCTTCCTGGCCATCGCTCTGATGTCCGTGGCTCTGTGGCAGCTGGCCAGCGTCGCCGTTGCCATGATCGCCATGCTGGCTGCTCAGACCATCCTGATGTACTTCTACGCCCGCTTCGTGGTGTACAACATCATGGGTCGCGACTACGAGGCCGCCGTCATGACCGCCGCCTTCTGTGGCTTCGGCATGGGCGCTACCCCCAACGCCATGGCCAACATGCAGGCTGTTACTAAGCGCTATGGTCCCGCTCCTCAGGCCTTCTTCGTAGTGCCTCTGGTCGGCTCCCTGTTCATCGACTTCTTCAACGGCCTGATCATTACCGGCTTCCTGAACATCCTGCCCATCTTCGGCTAAGTTCAGAAAGTTTCCCAGCCAAACGAAAAAGCCAGTCCCAATCGGGACTGGCTTTTTTATATTCAAAAAAGACAGGTTAAACCTGGGCGGCGGCCTCCTGCTCCCGGCGTTTGGCCTCCTTCTTCCACTTGGCGGCCATATACCGCTCCTCCTCGCTGAAGATACAGCCGCAGTACTTCTGCATGTAGAAGCCGTGTTCCCGGGCGAATTCCTGACCCTCACGGAAGAGGGGACGGAAGTCCCGGTAGAGGAACTCCACCCCGTACTGCTGTCCCATCTCCCGGGCAATGGCGGCGATGGCGTCATGTTTCTGGTAGGGGGAGATGAGCAGGGAGGTGGTGAAGGAGTCAAAGCCGTGCTCAGCGGCGTACTTGGCGGTCTCCTCCATCCGCACCCGGTAGCAGTAGGCGCAGCGGCCGTCAATGTTGCCCGCCACGTTGGTAATAAAGGTGCGCAGGTCGTACCGCCCGCCGATGATCAGCTTCATCCCGATCTCCTTGGCGTAGCTCTCCAGAGTGGCCTTCCGGGCCTGGTACTCGGTGTAGGGGTGGATGTTGGGGTTAAACCAGAAGCCGGTGACCGAGTGTCCCTCCTCCCGCAGCTGGGCGATGGGGCGGTTGGCGCAGGGGGCACAGCAGATGTGCATGAGTGTGTTCATGTTTTTTCCTCCAGTGGTATCGGATGGACCAGCAGGCCCTTCCGGATGGCGTATTGTAATGTCTGAGCCGTGCCCCCCTGGGGCACGCCGTTATAAACGGTGAGGATATGGGAGGCGTGGTCCACCATGTAGCGGTTGCGGCGCATCATGCAGAAGCGGTCGTAGCGCTGCTGCACCATCGTCTCGTAGTCGCACCGGTCCAGAATGTCCTGGTAGCGCGCCTGCTCTTCCGCAGGCCAGCTGTGGGCCTGGGTCTCACAGGGGCAGGCGCACTCCAACGTGACCCCGGGCAGTCGGGCGCGCAGCGCCAGCACCGCCTCGGCAAAGTACAGGTCGGCCCCCCGGGCCATGCCGCAGATGAAATGACGGACGCCATCCCGGTAGATGTCCTCCAGCGCGGCGGCCAGCCGCTGCTTTAAGGACAGGCAGCGGGGATCGGTCTCATCCTCGCCCCAGGGCAGCTTGTCCGGGCGGTGGCCGGTAAAACAGCAGGTGGTGGTCTTATCCATGGCAGGCCCTCCTTCCCCACGGGAATTCAGAGTCATTGTAATATAGCGGCTATGGAAAGTCAACGGAATATCGAATATTTGTTCTAATTTACCAAAAAACGAGGGGTTGCAATTTTCTTTGCGCCGTGTATAATAGGATATGGACAACTGAATGATATGTCTTCAGGGCGGGGTGAAATTCCCCACTGGCGGTATAGTCCGCGACCGGATCTGCTTGCAGATCCGCTGACCCGGTGAAACTCCGGGACCAACGGTATAGTCCGGATGGAAGAAGATGTGTGTCAAAACAATAACTCGCGTCGTTCTGGCGCGGGAAAAGCGCACCTCCTTGATTGTTTTACACCTGGAAGACATGCTCTTTCAGATGTATCAAACAAAAAGGAGTGTTTTTTTATGTCCGCACCTTCTATGACTGGTACCCCTGCCCGTGCCAAAATGAATACCAAAGTGATGGTGAGCATGGCCATGCTCACCGGTATCGCCTATATCGTGATGCTGGCCTCCAAGCTGATGCCCAGCGTCATGTTCCTGGACTTTGACTTCAAAGATGTGATTATCTGCATCGGCGGCTTCACCTTTGGCCCCATGGCCGCTGCGATTATCTCCATTCTGGTGGCCTTCATCGAGATGATCACCATCAGCACCACTGGTCCCATTGGCTTTATCATGAATGCCCTGGCCACCTGTGCCTTCTGCTGCACCGCCTCTTACATCTATAAGAAGATGCACACCAAGAAGGGCGCTGTGCTGGGCCTGGCCTGCGGCGTAGTCGCTCTGACCGCGGTGATGCTGCTGTGGAACTACCTCATCACCCCCCTGTACATGACTGGTTTCTCCCGGGCGGATGTGGCGGCTATGTTGCCCACCCTGTTCCTGCCCTTCAACCTGGCGAAGGGCGGCATGAATATGGCTGCCACCCTGCTCATTTATCCCCCTGTGGTGGCTGCCCTGCGGGGTGCCGGTGTGGTGCCTCCCTCCCAGAGCACCCAGGCCAAGAAGATCAGCGCGGGCTTTGTGCTGTTCTCTCTGGCTCTGCTGGCTACCTTTGTGGTGTTTGCTCTGGTGCTGGCCGGTGTAATTTGATTCTGATTAACAAAACGGCGCGGGCTTAATGCCCGC
>CAJLCG010000076.1 GCA_905205085.1 uncultured Oscillospiraceae bacterium | reverse complement strand
TATTTTGCCGCTACCATTGCCGCCGGTTCTTCCGGCGGCTTTTTCGCCGGAAGCGTGGAGCGAACCGGATTTTAGCCTACTCCAGTTTATGGGACAGGTTCCTGAAATACAACCGGAATTGGCTTGAAAAGGAGGAAGATACTTGAAATGGTTTGAGAAGAAAAAACCAGCGGGGAAACCCCCTCAGGTCCAGCTGAGGGACTGGGAGCGCCACCCCTTCGGGGTACTGGACCAGTATGTGCCTTTGCGTAGCGGGGAGATTACCCTCTACCGTTCTATCCGGGAGGCAGTGCCTATTATTGACGCCGCCATCTGGAAAATGGTGCGGCTGTGCGGCGGGGTACAGGTGCGCTGCGGCGACACCCGGGCCCAGCAGGGTCTAAACCGCTTTCTGGCTACGGTGGACACCGGCCGGGGACAGCAGGGCATCCAGTCCTTTTTAGACCAGTATCTGGACTGTATGCTCACCTGCGGCCAGGGCGTGGGCGAGATGGTGCTGGACCCCCAGGGCAAGACCATTGCCGCCCTGCTGTGCGCGGACCCCGCCCTGGTGGAGATTCGGGAGGGGGACTCCCCCCTGGACTTCCGCCTGTGTGTGCGGGAGGACGGGGGCCAGCCCAAAGAGCTGCCCTGGCAGCAGCTGCTGCTCTTCACCCCCTTCCAGCCTGAGGCGGAGCACCCCTACGGGGTATCCATGCTGCGCTCCATGCCGTTTCTCACCGGAATCCTGCTGAAAATCTACCAGGCTCTGGGGCAGAACTGGGAGCGGGTAGGCAACCTGCGCTTTGCTGTGGTGTGTAAGCCCGACGAGAACAGCCCTCTCTCCGCCCAGGAGCGGGGCGAACAGGTAGCCAGCCAGTGGTCCCAGGCCATGCAGTCCTCCCGCCAGGGGGCGGTGCGGGACTTTGTGGCGGTGGGGGATGTAGACATCAAGGTCATTGGCGCAGACAACCAGATTTTGGACAGCGAGGTGCCGGTACGCCAGATTCTGGAGCAGCTGGTGGCCAAGACGGGCATTCCCCCCTTCCTGCTGGGGCTGTCCTGGTCGTCCACCGAGCGCATGAGCGCCCAGCAGGCCGACCTGCTCACCAGTGAAATTACCGCCATCCGCCGCAGTCTGGAGCCCATGCTCCGGCGCATCTGCCGGCTGTGGCTGCGCCTGGGCGGCTATGACGACCAGGTGAGCATTGAGTGGGAGGATATCAACCTCCAGGACATCGTGGAAGAGGCCCGGGCCCAGCTGCTCCACGCCCAGGCAGAAGAGATTGGGAGGGAAGCAAGTTGAACATTACCAAAACCGCCCTGGCCTTGCAGCAGGCCGAGGGGGTGAGCCCCGAGGAGCTGGAGCTCATCAACACCTGGAGCAAAAAGCCCCTCACCGCCCAGGAGGTATACGTCTTCTCCGTGCGGCTGTGCGACAACGAGGTGGACCGGGATTTTGAGCGGTTCCCCGCCCATACACTGGAGGCTCTGGCCCCCCTGTTTTTGGGCAAGAGCGGCATCTTTGACCACAACTGGTCGGCCCGCAATCAATCCGCACGAATCTTTTCCACCCAGGTCATCTCTGAGCCGGAGCGGGTCACCCAGGCGGGGGACCCCTACTGCTGGCTGAAGGCCCGGGCCTATATGGTGCGCACCGACGACAACCGGGGACTCATCGCCGAAATTGACGGCGGCATCAAAAAGGAAGTGAGCGTGGGCTGCGCGGTGAAGCGCCGTGTGTGCTCCATCTGCGGAGAGGAGGCCGGGGCTGGCTGCGGCCATCAGCCCGGCCAGGTCTATGACGGAAAGCTGTGCTATCTCAGCCTGGAGGAGCCCGCCGACGCCTATGAGTTCTCCTTTGTAGCCGTCCCCGCCCAGCCCCAGGCGGGCGTGGTAAAGGCCATGGGCGGCAAGCACTATGAGACCCTCAAGGAGCTGCTGGCCGACTACCCCCGCTTTGCTGGCGAGATTGAAACGCTGAAAGCCCAGGCCGAACTGGGCGTGCGTGCTCTCAAGGAGCTGCGGGAGGATGTGGTGCGGCTGGCCGCCCTGGCCGACCCCCAGGCCGACATGAAGGTCTTGCAGCGCATGGCCCAGCACCTGGAGGAGCCCGAGTTACGCCAGCTCCAGCGGCTCTACGGCCAGAAGGCGGCCAAGAACTACCCTCTGCAGCTGCCCTACGCACAGAAGTCCCAGTCTCTGTCCCAGGAGGACGGAGCTTTTCTTATTTAGTGACGTACCGACAAGGTGCGGTTTCCATTCTCAATTTACTTTTTAAGGAGGAACAAGCATGAATCAGGTTTCGTTTGAAGAGATCGGCGCCGTGACCGCCACTTTTCTGGCCAAGGAGGACGTGGTCCCCGGCCAGGTGGTGAAGATCACCGACGACGGCCAGGTGGGCGCGTGCAGCGACAACGACGCATTCTGTGGTCTGGCCCTGTCCAACCGTAAGGGCTTTGCCGGAGTCCAGGTAAAGGGCTTCATGACTCTGCCCATCTCCGGCTCGGTGAGCCTGGGCCAGGTCATTCTGGCCGCTGACGGCACCGGCAAGGTAAAGGCCGCCTCCACCGGCGTGACCGCCCTGGTGGCCTCGGTGGATGACGCCGCCCACACCGCTGTGGTGTGCCTGTAATTTGTGAAAGGAGCGTGGACGAATATGGCCAATCGTTATGACACTTTGAAGCTGGAGAAGGGCATGTATCAGGAGGCGGGCAGCACCTTTACCCAGGTGCTGGAGCGCCTGGACCCCTCCGAGCAGTACAAGGGTACCAGCCTGGAGGGTCTGGACGCCTTTCAGCGCCAGCTCAAGCGCTTTGATATCAAGGTAAAGGGCGCAGGCTGCGACGCGGTGGAGAAGTTCTTCCGCACCGCCGATGCCGCTGTCCTCTTCCCCGAGTACATCGCCCGCTCGGTCCGCCAGGGCATGGACGAGAGCAACCTCATCCCCTCCATCACCGCCGCCACCACCAATTTTGACGGCATGGACTACCGCTCCATCGCCGCCCAGGCCGGCGGCGAGGAGAAGGAACTGCGTGCGGTAGACGAGGGCGCCGCCATCCCCAGCACCACCATCAAGGTGCAGACCAACCTCATTAAGCTGCACAAGCGGGGCCGCATGCTGGTGGCCTCCTACGAGTCAGTGCGCTACCGCAAGCTGGATCTGTTCTCCGTCACCCTGCGCCAGATCGGCGCCCACATTGCCCAGATGCTGCTGGCTGACGGCGTAGACGTGCTCATCAACGGCGACGGCAACGACAACGCCGCCGATGTGTTCACCACCGCCGCCTCCGACACCCTGACCTACGACGACCTGGTGGACTTCTGGGCCAAGTTTGAGCCCTACGAGATGAACACCCTTCTGGTGAGCCCCGACGTGATGGTCAAGCTGCTGAAACTCCCCGAGTTCCAGAACCCCCTCACCGGCCTCAACTTCCAGGGCACCGGCAAGCTGTCCACCCCCCTGGGCGCCAACCTGCTGCGCACCAGCGTGCTGCCTGAGAAGACAGCCGTGGGCCTGGACAAGCGCTACGCTCTGGAGCTCATTCAGGGCAGCGACGTGATGGTGGAGTACGACAAGCTCATTGACCGCCAGCTGGAGCGGGCGGCCATCACCACCATCAGCGGCTTTGCGAAGATCTTCCAGGAGGCCTCCCACGTGCTGAAGGTGCAGGCATGACCGAGCAGATCATTGCCTTAGCCATCGCCATGGGCGCCTCGGAAGAACAGCGGGCAATTCTGGAGCCCCTGTGCGCCGCAGCGGAGCGGACTCTGGCCGCCCAGCTGCGCCCCGGTCTCACCCCCCAGGACTGTACCGACGCCTTTGTGGTGTGCGCGGCCTGGATGGCACTGGACGGGCTGCATGCTGCCGGCGGCGGCAGCGGCGTGACCTCCTTCACCGCCGGGGATGTATCCATCCAGACGGAGAACAGTGGGGACACCGGCGGGCTCACCGAGCAGATTCAGCGGCTGATGGCCCCCTATCTCATCGACGGAGGCTTTTATTTTCAGGGGGTGACGGGATGATGGACACGGCCTGGGCCGCCCTGCTGGCCAAGTACGGCCAGCGGGTGGTCCTCCACCAGGGGGACACGGAAGTGGACGCCCGGGCCTTCCTCCAGCCTATCCGGGAAAAGGGTCAGGCCCAGAGCCTGCCCTCCCCCCTGGGCTGGCAGCGGGAGGACCGGTTTTTATACCTGGGCGACCCCAACCGCCCCTTAACAGCCAATTGCGACTGGGTGGAGTTTGAGGGGGAGGGTTACACCGTCACCTCCGCCCACCCAGTGTACGTAGGAAGCAGTGTATCTCACATTTGGGCGGTACTGCGGCCCAGAGACAAGGGAGAGGAGGCGGGAGTATGAGCACCCACATGGAGCAGGCGGTAGAGGTACTGTGTCAGTACCTCCAGGAGCAGGGGCTGCCCGCCCGCACCGCCTGGCCCGCCGGAGACCGGCCCCAGGTGGAAACTCCGGTGATCTCTGTCTCCCTGCGGGGGTGTGAAAGCTCTCCGGCGGGCTTTTCCAGCTATCTGGGGCAGCGGCTCAACCCAGACACCCAGCAGTGGGAGGAGCGGTACGGCAAGGCGGTCACCCTGACCTTTGGTTTGGACCTGTATGCCGCCCCCGGCACTGATCCCACCGCGCTGGAGCAGACCTGGGCCGCCCTGGCTCAGGCCTGTCTTCCCCCCGGCCCCAAGGGGCTGGCGCCGGGTGCCTTTTCCTGCGGAGAGACCGACTATGACCAGCAGGCCAGGCTGCTCAAGCGCCCGGCCCAGCTGGTGTGCACCGCCCTGCTGGTGTTCAGCAGCACCCAGGAGCAGGGCGAATTCCTGGACTTTGAAATCAGAGGGGAGAGAACCTTATGAATTTGACCACTCACGAGCGCCCCGGCGTCTACTCCTCCTACGACGCCTCCACCCTGGTACGGGGCAGCGGAGGACATCAGATCGTAGGCCTGGCGGCCATCAACTCGGTGGCTGCCGCCGGGGTACCCATCACGGTGACCAGCTATGAGGCGGCCGTGTCCGCCTTCGGCAGTCAGGAGGGCAAGCAGGACATGGCGGAGCTCATCCGCGTGGCCCTGCTCAACGGCGCGGCCGCCGTGGTAGCCGTCCCTGTGGCCAACGAGGAGGGCTATGAGACCGCCTTTGAGACCCTGGGCAGCGTGGAGAATATCCGGGTCATGCTGTGCGACAGCACCCAGCTGGCGGTACAGCAGGCCCTGCGGGACAGGGTACTGTCCGCCAGCGCCGCCCGCCGGGAGCGCATTGCCGTGGTGGGCGGCGCCGCCGGCGAGGAGGTGAGCGCCCTGGTGGAGCGGGCCAAGGGCCTTAACTGTGAGCGCGTGGTGCTGGTGGCCCCCAGCTCCGTAGACGGCGAGGACGCCGCGGTGGACGGTCTGAGCACCGCGGCCGCTGTGGCCGGCGCTATCGCCTCCCAGTCTGACCCCGCCATCCCTTTGGGCGGTGCGGAGCTGCTGGGTCTGAAGGGCCTGAGCCAGCAGTACAGCGACAACGACATCGACCTGCTGGTGCGGGGCGGCGTCACCCCTGTGGAGAGCGTCAACGGACAGGTAAGCGTGGTGCGGGGCATCACCACCCGCACCTCCAGCGGTGAGGTGGAGGACACCACCTGGCGGGAGCTGTCCACCATCCTTATTGTGGATGACGTGATCCCCACCCTGCGGGACAGCCTGCGCAGCAAGTTCCGCCGGGCCAAGAACACCGCCCAGAGCCGGGGCGCCATCCGCACCCAGGTGGTGCTGGAGCTGGAGAACAAGATGAGCCGGGAGATCATCACCGGCTATGATCAGGTCACCGTCTCCGCCCACTCCGAGGACCCCACCGTGTGCGTGGTGGAGTTTACCTTTACGGTGGCCCACGGCCTCAACCAGATCTGGCTGACCGCCCACATCGTGATTTAAGGAGGGATTACATTGAGTATCACAGGATTTCCCACCAGCAGCGACATCTACCTGGAGGTAGACGGTGTCAAGGTGGCGGTGGTGCAGAGCTACTCCGCCCGCTCCGACAAGACCAGCCGGGCGGTGGAGGCCTTTGGCGAGGAGGAGCCCGTGGCTACCATCCCCGGCCAGACCACCCATGTACTGGAGCTCAGCCGTCTGTACGCCACCGATGAGGCGGTGCAGGACGGCATCGACTTTTACTCTCTGGCCGACTTCTCCCTGGTCATCTGCAAGCCCGACCGGAAGATCGTCTACTCCGGCTGCCACTGGTCCTCCATTCAGGAGAACGGCACCCTGGGCGACATGGTGCTGGAGAAGGTGACCATTGTGGCCTCCAAGCGCCTGGAAATGGAGGCGTGAGATGAGTCCTTCCATTTTGGCCGGCCGGGACTATATGGAGCTGGACAACGGCATGCGCCTGCGGCTGCTGTCCGCCCTGGAGATTCTCCAAGCCCGGCGGGAGGCCGACAAGCTTTGCCAGGAGGAGTGGGAGCGGGCGCTGTGCGCCAACGCCTGCCTGCTGGCCCGGGCTTTGGAGACCCAGGAGGGGGAACGCGTATTCTCCAGCGGGGAGGCCGTGCTCTCCGGGCTTCGGGTGGAGGAGATCTCCAACCTGGCCCGAACCTGGAGCCGGTTTAACCGGGAGGAGAACCCGCCCCTGACCCTCAACCAGGAGCAGGCAGATGAGGTAAAAAAAAAGTAGCCGCCGACGGCGCGGACCGGCTGCGCTGGCGGGTGCTGCGGGCCTTTGGGGCTCTACCCACCGAGGCGCGGGCCCGACAGATGCGGGACCGGGACTACCTGTGGTGTCTGACCCACATGGTGCTGGACCGGGAGGAAGAACTGGAACGGCTGTGCCCCAGCTGCCGGATACAGGCCCAGCAGGGCCTGTGTCCCGGCTGCGGCCGGCCAGTGGAGTCAGTAGAGGGGGCAATCAACCCCAACTTTGACCCCGCCCGCTTTGCGGCCCTTGGAAAGGGGGAGGCAACATGACCAATGATTTAGACCATCTGCTGGAACAGGTGGAGGATGCCCTGGAGGACGGGGAGGAGCAGCTGTGGCAGCCAGATCTTACCGATCTGATCCTGCCCTCTCCCCCGGTCCAGTCTGCGGGCCAGGCCAGTGAGGACGCCATCCGCACCGCACAGCACACCAGCGGGCAGGACGCCCTTCAGCAGCAGCTAAACCAGGAGCTTTTAGACCAGCTCCAGGCCGGACAGCGCCATGAGGATAACCACTTGGAGCAGCTCCTGGACCAATTCTCTGCCGGGCAGGGCTTAAGCGATGTGCAGCAGAGACAGCGCTGGGCCCGCTCCCAGCTCGTCCAGGGCGGACAGACCGGGACGGCACAGACCCAGAGCCCGGACCGGGCCCGGCTCGCCCAGGGTTCCCTCTGGGCGGGAGAGGAAACCGCCCAGGCCCGGCAGGATGAACCGGCTCTCCTGGAACAGCTGCGGCAGTTTGACCGCACCCAGGCCTCCCTGGATGCCCTCAGCCGCAGCCAGGGAGGCGGCAGTCTGGCTGCCCGCACCTCCGGAAGGCTGCCGGATACAGGGACCCAGTACGACCCCGCCTCTCTGGGAGATTCCCCCCTGGCCGCCGCCGCGGCCGCCGCGCGGGAGGAGGATCAGGCCCGGGCGGTGGACCGGGCCTTTCAACGGGACAGCCGCCGGTATGACCGGGGCTTTTCCCTGTACTGAGGAAGGAGGGACGGGGCATTGCTTTTAACCCCCATGCGCTATAAGGAGTACGTCTGGCCCCACAACCCCAGAGTGTATTCCATCGACTATGAACGGATCATGGCCATCAACAAGATCCCCTTCGGCCTTTATTACCTGCAGGATCTGGGACGGACCCGGCGGGTCATGAAGGGAGAGGGGGAATTTATCGGCGAGGACGCCTATTCCCAGTTTGGCCAGCTGGCCAATGTGTTCTACTCCGGCGGGCCGGGGCAGCTCATTCATCCCCTGTGGCAGGCGGCCAACGCCTACTTCGTCTCCCTGCGGCTGGAGCAGGAGCCCCTGCGGGACTATGTGCGCTACTCCTTTGAGTTCTGGGAGGAGGCCAACTATTACAGCGGCGAGGTGCGCACCTGGTCCTCTCAGAGCGCCCAAAGCTCCGGCACTGCCCAGACCACCCAAGCCACCCAGACCATTCCCGTCTACTACCAGGTGGTAAAGGGCGACACCCTCTGGGCCATTGCTTCCCGCTATGGCATGGCGCTGAGTGATCTTATCGCCTTGAATCCCCAGATCAAAAACCCCAATCTCATTCACATCGGAGATGAGGTGAGGGTGTCGTGACCGGATATGTGATTTCTGCCCAGGGGGAGACCACCGTACTGCCCGCTCCCCTGTCCTGGGTGTTTCAATATACCTCCGGGGTCCCCTGTGACAGCTTTCAGATCCGCTGTCTCTGGGAGGGAACCAACACGGTGGACCCCCAGCAGTGGTGTACCTTCCGGGCCATGGAGGAAGACCAGGTGGTCTTTACCGGCGTGATCGACGAGTGCGAGACCGCCCTCACCTCCCAGGGGGCTTGGATTGATGTGTCCGGACGGGGAATGGCGGCCCGGCTGCTGGACAATGAGGCCCTGGGACAGGACTACCAGGTGGCTACCCTGGATGATATTCTCCGGGACCATGTGGCCCCCTATGGCATTACGGTAGCCCAGCGGGCCGATATGGCCCCGGTCTCCCAATTTTCCGTGGCTGTGGGCAGCAGCGAGTGGTCGGTCCTCTACGACTTTGTCCGCTATTACCACAGCCGTCCCCCCCGCTTCGACCGGGAGGGACGGCTGGTGCTCACCCCGTGGGAGGACAATACCACCCTGCGGCTGGACGACGCCACCCCGGTCAAACAGCTGGTGCGCCGGGACAGGCGCTACGGCGTGCTGTCCCAAGTGGTGGTGCGGGACCGGTATCAGCAGCTGACCCAGACGGTGAACAACGAAGATTTTCAGGCCATGGGCGGCAGCCGCCGGCAGGTACTCACCATGCCAGGCAAAAGCCAGTACCAGGCCATGCGCTACTCCGGCCAGTTCCAGCTGGACCAGTCTGCTGTCCAGCAGCTGGTTCTGGAGGTGACCATCCCCATTTTGTTCTATGGAAAGCCGGGGGACCTGGTGCAGCTGAGCCGCTCTGACTGGGGTCGGAGCGGACTGTACCGGGTGGAACAGGCCCAGGTGGGCGTGGACGAGAGCGGAGGCTGGACCCGGCTGGAGCTGGTGCCTCCGGACGTGTTGGTGTGAGGTGAAGGATATGTGGACATCCAATCGAAAACTGGACAGCCGAAACGCGGAAGCGCCCGGCGACGTGGGCGTGGTCACCCTGGGGGGCGACCCCGCCGGAGTATACCTGAGCGGAGAGCGGCGCTGGGTGGCGATCTACGCCCCCGGCGGCTACCGCTGGCGCCCCGCAGTGGGCGAAAAAGTGCTGGTGCTCAAGGCGGGAGACCATCAGGAGTCCCCCTGCCTGGTGGGTGTGCGGCAGCCGGAAGAGGAACTGGAGCCGGGCTCGGTACGCTTGAGCGGCGGGACCGGGCAGATCGACCTGTGTGAGGACGGGATCCGACTCAATGGCCAGGTCTGGATCGGAGAACAGACCCTGGAGGATTTCATTGCCGACATTGTCTGGGAGATTGTATCGTCACTGATGGGAGGGGGGCTGTAACTTGGAGCGAAAACTCAGTCAGGGAGATTACCTCCCCGGAGCCCAGGGTGATTTTCAGCTGCTGGACGGGGCCCAGGCGCTGCTGCAGCGGGTTTTGTTCCGCCTCACCGCCCGGCGGGGCCAGTTCCCCTTCCTGCCCGAGATGGGCAGCCGCCTTTACCAGCTGTGCCGGGAGGGAAAGCCCTCCGCCCGCGCCGCTCTGGCCCGGCAGTATGCGGTTCAAGCCCTGGAGGCGGAGGAGGGGCTGGCGGTCACCGATGTCCAGTGGACCCCGCTGGACGGAAACCGGGCCCATTTGCAGGTCTATTTGGAGTGGCAGGGAGAACCCCTGTCGCTCTCCCTGGACATCACCGGGTAAGGAGGGATTGTTATCAAGACGATTGACGAAATTTTTGGGGAGATGCTGACCTGTCTGGAGGAACAGACCGGTCTGGCTCCCGAGCCCGGGTGCGACCTGGCCGTGCGGATGTACGCCGTAGCCGCCCAGGTCTACGCCCTATATATTCAGGCCCAGTGGGTCACCCGCCAGGCCTTTCCCCAGACCGCGGAGAGCGACTATCTGGATCTCCACGCCCAGCTGCGGGGGCTCACCCGCAAGCAGGCCACACCCGCCCAGGGCGTGATCCGCTTTACTGCCCAGAGCTCTGATATTCCCCGCACCATCCCCCAGGGCACAGTGTGTCTGACGGCAGATATGATCCGCTTTGAGACCACGGCCGACGGGGTAATTGCCCCCGGTGAAACCACGGTGGACATCCCCGCCCTGGCCCTGCTGTCCGGAGCCGCAGGTAACGTGTCCGCCCGGGCCATCACCGCCATGGCGGTGGCCCCGGTGGGGGTGTCCTCCTGCACCAACCCTCTGCCCTTTACCGGCGGCAGCGACCCCGAGGAGGATGAAGATCTGCGAGCCCGGGTCCTGGACACCTACTGGCGTCTGCCCAACGGCGCCAACATCGCCTTTTATGAGCAGGGCGCCCTGTCCTTTGACGAGGTAACGGCAGTATCCGTTCTGCCCCGCAACCGGGGCATTGGCACGGTAGACATTGTCGTAGCCACCCTCAGCGGCCAGCCTGACGAGGAGCTGCTGGCACAGCTTCAGGAGTACTTCCAGTCCCGGCGTGAAATTGCCGTAGACGTACAGGTGCTCTCCCCCAAGGCCCTCACCATCAACGTCTCCATCCAGGTACGAGCCAGAGAGGGCACCGATCAGCGGGCGGTGCAGCAGGCGGTGGAAGAGGCGGTGCGCCGGTGGTTCTCCGGAGAGCGGCTGGGCAACGACGTGCTGCGGGCCCAGCTGGGCAGCGTGATCTACGGGTGTGAAAATGTAGAGAACTATGTGATTCTCTCCCCTGCCGCAGACCAGGAGGTGGAGCTGGATCAGCTGCCCACCCTGGGCACCCTGACGGTGGAGGCGATGCCATGAGTTACGCCCAGTATCTCCGGCAGCTGCTGCGCCCCCTGGGGGTCTACGATGTGGAAAGCCGCTATCTGGGCGGCGAGCTGGAGTCCGAAGGTCTCGCCCTGGACGGGGTAGAGAGCGTACTGGACGAGCTCCAGCGGGAGGCCAATCTGGCCACCGCCCAGGACTGGGGCCTGGAGCGCATCGCCAGTCTGCTGCGCCGCCGTCCCCCCGCTGCCACCACCAAGGCCATGCGGGAGGCGCTGGCCGCCCTGCTGCGCATCAGCGGAGACAGCTTTACCTTGGAGGCCATCAACGACACCATTGCAGGCTGCGGCGTGATTGCCCGGGTGGAGGAGACCAAGGAGCCGGGCACGGTGGAGGTCTACTTCCCCGATATTCCCGGCATCCCCCCCGCCTTTGAGGAGATCGACAAGATTATCTCCGACATCATCCCAGCCCACCTGCTCATCCGATACCGCTTCTGGTTTATCACCTGGGAGCAGTTGGAGCGCAACCTGCCCACCTGGGTGGATATTGCCGAAAAAGCCCCCACCTGGGAAGAACTGCAGACCTATGTGGAACCGGGAACACAAGAATAACATTTACAGGGCCGCCGGGA
>CAJLCG010000075.1 GCA_905205085.1 uncultured Oscillospiraceae bacterium | reverse complement strand
CAATCGGAACGCTGGGGCTGGGGCAGAGGGCTGCCCTTGAGCTCCTCCCGCATCCCGTCCATCCAGAGGAGAATCTCCTCCAGATTGCCGGGGAGCAGTCCCTCGATCTGCTCTTTCAGAACATGGGCGGCAGTAGGGCTCGTGCCGCCGGTGGAGATTCCGATGGTCATGGGGCCCCGCCGTACCACCGAGGGGAAGAGAAAGGTGCTTTCCGTTCCCGGATCGGCCACGTTGACGGGAAGATTCCGCGCCCGGCACAATCCGGCAATACGGCGGTTCAGCTCCCGGTCATCGGTGGCGGCAATGACAAAGAACGCCCCCTCCAACAGTTCAGGAGAAAAGGGTTCCTTCCGTACCGTCAGACCGGGCAGGGCCTCCAGCTCCGGGAGAACCGAGGGAGCACACACCGTCAGACGGGGGCCGTAGGGAAGTAAGGTGCGGATTTTCCGGGCGGCTACCGGGCCGCCTCCCACCACCAGCCCAGGCTTCTGGTCAAGGTCGATAAAAAAAGGGAAGTAGGCCATGTGAGGGCCTCCTGTCAGTCGTAGTAGTAGCGCCAGCCGTCTGGGGTGTCCACCCGGCAGATGCGGGCTTGAAATACCTGGTCCAGGGCGCCGGACTGGAAAACCTCCTCCGGGGTTCCCTGCTGCACCATCCGCCCCTCCTGCAAGAGAACGCAGCGGTGGGAGAACCGCAGAGCCAGACACAGGTCATGAAGGACTAAAACCACTGCAGTGCCCTGCTGGGCCATCTGCTGGGCCACAGTCATAAGGTTCAGCTGGTGCTGAATGTCCAGATAGGTGGTGGGCTCATCCATGAGGATGGTCTGGGTCTCCTGGGCCATGGCCATGGCCAGATAAACCTTCTGACGCTGGCCGCCGCTGAGACTCTGTACCGGACTATCAGCCAGTTCCCAGGCGTCGGAGCGCTCCATGGCCCGCCGGGCGGCATCATAGTCCTCCTTGCGGTAGCGTCGGGGGTAGGAAAGGTAGGGGAAACGGCCGTGGAGCACCATTTTCCGGGCGGTAATGTTGGGGACGGTGCGGGACTGAGGCATATAGGTGATCTTCTGGGCCGCCTGGCGGCGGGTAAGATCTTTGGCCGGCACGCCGTCCACGGTGATTTGACCGCCGGCCAGGGGATGGAGCCCGGCAATGGTGCGCAGCAGGGTGCTCTTCCCGCTGCCGTTGGGACCCAGCAAAGTGAGTACCTGGCCGGGGCGCAGGTCCAGAGAGATGTCCTCCACCACCAGTTTTGGGCCATAACCGGCGCTGACATGATGAAGCTCAATCATGGATGCGGCCTCCTCTCTGCCGCAGAAGCAGCCAAATGAAGAAGGGCCCTCCCGCCAGAGAGAGCACAATGCCTACCGGAACCTCAAAGGGGGCAAAGAGCAGCCGGGCGGCCAGATCGCAGAGGGTGAGCAGGGATGCGCCTCCCAGAGCACAGGAGAGCAGCAGCGGGAGGCTATCCTCCCCGATGCAGCGGCGCATGATGTGGGGAACAATAAGCCCCACGAAGCCCAAAAGGCCGCAAAAGCTGCCGGCAGCCCCCGCCAGTGCGGCGGCCAGGGCAAGGGAAACCAGGCGCAGCTGCTTGACCGGCAGGCCCAGGCTCCTGGCCGTATCAGAGCCTAGGGCCAGAATGTCCAGCTCGCTGCTCAGAGACAGCAGCAGAATCATGGATACCAGAATAACCCAAAACGCGGGGGTGAGTCGCTCGAAGGAGAGGTTATTCAGGCCTCCGATACGAAAATCAGAGTAGCCCAGCACCGCGTCGGGGAAGAAGGTGATGACTGCATCGATGCCCGCACTGAAAATGTTGGACACCGCTACACCGGCCAGCACCAGGGTGATGCGGCTGGCTCCGGTGCGCTCCGCGATAAACAGCACCACCAGTACCCCCAACAGCGCCCCCAGAAAGGCGGCCAGAGGAGTCAGCCACAGGGCGTAGGGGGCCACCGCCCCCACCAGCACCACCATGAGGCCTGCCCCGGAGTTAACGCCGATGATGTTGGGGGCAGCCAGAGGGTTATGCAGTACGCTCTGGATCACGGCACCGGACACCGCCAGGGCCATCCCCGCCAGCAGGCACCCGGCGGTGCGGGGCAGGCGGGAGTAGAGGACGATGTGGGCTTCTACCGTGCCGGTAATGCGCCCCAGCAGGATCTCAGGAATCACAGAGGGGGAGACAAACACCGGACCAAAGCAGATGCTGGCCAGAGCGGCCAGCACCGTGAGCAGGATCAGAAAGCCAAAGACCTTTCTGGTATGGGAATTACTGCGGATAGAGAATGTCTGCCAGTTTTTCATAGGCTTCCCCCCAGCGTGCGTTGGGTTTCAGATTGTACAGGGCGTGCTCCAGGGTGTAGAACCGTCCCTCCTGTACGGCACGCAGGCTTCCCCAAGCGGGGTTAGACAGTAAGGTGCGCTCCAGAGTCTCCTGAGCGTCGGTAGGGTCGGAGCCCTGGAGGACCACAAAGATGTAGTCCGGGTCGGCGGCCATAATGGCTTCCAGGCTCAGGTCCTCCAGCAGGGCGTTATCCTGGTCGGCCACATTGATACAGCCCAGGTCGGCCAGCATTTCACCCAGCAGGAAATCGGTGCTGCCCTTCACCTTGCAGCTGGAGCCGGTAGCGCGCATGCAGAGGATTTTGGGCTGAGAGCCGTCCTGCCGGGCCACTGCCTGATCAATTTCCTTGCCAATCTCCTCGCCATACTGGACGTACCGCTCCGGGCAGCCGGTGAGCTGAGTGCAGATCTCCAGCATGCGCAGATAGTCGGTGAAATTCTGAATGTCAAAGTAGGCCACCGGAATGTTTGCCTTCTCCAGGGAATCCTTCATGTCCACGTTTGCTGTGGTGTTGCAGCTGGCCAGGACGAAGTCGGGCTGGGCGGAAAGGAGAACCTCAAAGTTGGGCTCCTTAATGGCGCCCAGGTCCAGAACGGACTCATCCAGACCCAGATCAAAGGAGGTCCAGGCGTCGTTGGCAGTGGCCACCAGGGTGGACTGTCCACCCGCCAGGCACCAGATATCGGCAAAGCTGCCGATGAGAGCGGCCACCCGCTGGGGGCGCTCTACCGTGACGGTGCGGCCCAGGTCATCGGTGAAGGTGACAGCCTGGGATTGGGAGGAGGAAGAATTGGAGGTGGAGGTGTTGCTTTGCGAGCTATTGGATGCAGCAGGCGCGCAGGCAGTGAGGGAGCAGACCAAGAGAATCGCCGCCAAAGGGCGAAGTACCGTTCGTTTCATGGAGAGACCTCCTAATATGTTTGATGTCTGTGTCATTCACAGGGGGAGAAAATCCCGTCTTCTGTGTCACACACAATACTACTATACTTTTGTTTGGTTCGTCAATTTTTCTTTTCTGATGAACTAGATCTGACGTTCCGAAGAAACATCCATTTCAGTAAAATATCTCATATTGCCGGAGTAAATAGAAGAAGGGACGGAAGCACTGCTTCCGTCCCTTCTTTGTTCTCTGAGGCTTATGCCTCAAATTCCAGGCTGCCTACCGCAATGCACTGGCCGCTCTTGCGGTCAAAGAGCATGATGTTCTTGCCCGAGATGGACAGGGGCGCCTTGGCGCCGATGGTGAAGAGGGAGCTGCCGAAGATAACGCCGGTGAGCAGGAAATCGTCGATGCGTACCTTGATGGTGGATTCCATGCCGGTGGGCATGGCGCCGTAGATCTCGCCCTCCAGGCAGCTGTCGTCCACGATGTCCAGAAACTCCGGCCGGATGCCTAGCACCAGGTCCTGGTTGGTGAGCACCGGCTCCTCCCGCAGGGAGTCGTCGTACTCCACCACGGTGGAGATGTGGTAGCGGAAGGTTTCGTCCTTGTTGCCCTTTTCTACATAGGACTTCTGGGCGGCTTTTTCCTTGTGGGCGGCCTCCTGGGCGGCCTGCCGGGCGTCCCGGTCCAGGAACCATTGGTTCAGGTCCAGATTCTCCTTGGGTCGGAAGATAGCCTTCCGTCCGGCAAATACGGTCAGCTCTACCGCGCCGTCGGGCCGCTGGGCCCCCTTGGCCTCCACAAAGTTGATGGAGGGGTTGCCCACAAAGTCGGCGACAAACAGGTTGTTGGGCCGGTTGTAGACGGTGAGGGGAGCGTCGTACTGCTGGAGCACGCCGTTGTTGATGAGGCAGATCTGGGTGGCCAGGGTCATGGCCTCCATCTGGTCGTGGGTGACGTAGACGAAGGTGGAACCGGTCTCCACGTGCAGGCGCTGCAGCTCGTAGCGCATTTCAAGGCGCAGCTTGGCGTCCAGGTTGGAGAGAGGCTCGTCCATAAAGAGCACGGTGGGCTTGGGAGCCAGGGTGCGGGCGATGGCCACACGCTGCTGCTGGCCGCCGGACAGCTCCGCCGGGTAGCGGTCCATGAACATGCCGATCTTCACGATGCGGGAGACCCGGCGCACGGCCAGGTCGATCTCCTCCTTGGAGAGCTTCCGGGTCTGGGTGACCACCTGACCGCCCTGCATCACCTCAAAGTTTTCGTTGAGGGTCTGGGACTTCCGGGCGGAGTCCACCTTGGCGCGGAGCGAGGCGATCTCGCCGGACACGTCCTTGCCCTGCTCCAGGTGGTAGCCGTAGAGCTTCTTGGCGGTGTAGATGGACAGAGTAAAGGCGTCGATCAGCTTGATATAAGCTTTCTTCTCATCGATCTTGCCCTTCTTGTCCCGGCAGTCCTCCAGAATCTTGACCACCTCGCCGGGATTCTCCAGAATCTCCGCCAGGCGGGCGGCGTTCTTGGCCTCAAAGTCTATGGTGGGGAGCTCCTCCTTCACGTTGGACAGACCAAAGGCGATGTTGTCGTACACCGTCATGTTGGGCCACAGGGCGTAGTTCTGGAAGAGAAAGCCCACCTTGCGCTTGTTGGCGGGGACGTTGATGCCCAGGTCACTGTCAAAGACCACCTGGTCGCCGATGGTGATGCGGCCGCTGGTGGGGGTCTCCAGACCGGCGATCATACGCAGGGTGGTGGTCTTGCCGCAGCCGGAGGGGCCCAGCAGGGTGACGAAGGAGTTGTTCTCAATGACCAGGTCCAGGTCGTCTACGGCGTAGAACTTGCCCCAGCGCTTGGTCACGTGTTCTAATTTAATCTCAGGCATGGTTTAACCTCCTATTCCCTTGTCCAGGCTGGCCCCGGTGACCTTGTTGACGATGGTGTTGCACACCAGGATGGTGATGATCAAGATGAGGTTGATGCCGCTGGAGAAGGCGTACAGACCCATCTCGTCGAAGTAGTCCAGAGTGGTGGAAAGGATGAACCCCTGCACACACAGCAGCATGAACAGGGACAGCTCACGCAGACAGGTCATAAAGGGCAGCAGATAGCCGCTGATGATGGACGATTTCTGAATGGGGATGATGATACGGGTCATCCGCTTGATCCAGGGGATATTCTGAATGATGGCCGCCTCCTCGATCTCTCCGGAGAGCTGAAGCATGGAGTTGAGGGAGCTGCGGCTGGCAAAGGGGATGTACTTGATGGTGCCGACGATGATCAGAATGGTGTAGGTATTAAAGAGGTTGATGTGTTCGTTGGAGAACAGAATGAAGAAGGCCACGCCCACCGCGATGGAGGGCATGAGATAGGGGAGAAAGGCTACTGAGTTTACATAGTTAGCCCATTTACTTCGTCGGTTTTTGGACACAGCGTAACCGATGAGGGTACCGATGGTGCCCGCCAGCAGGGCGCAGCACACGCTGACCCAGATGGTGCCCTTGAAGGCGTTCCAGATGGTCTCGTTGTGGAGAATACCCTTCTGGCCGTACATGCCGTTTTCGGTGATGTTCTCGTCGGTGACCCACCACTTGGTGGTAAGGTTGTCGGGATCGCCGGTGTAGAGGAAGGAGTAGTCGCCGGGGTTGGGCAGGAAGGTCTCAAAGGCGAAGGAGACGATGGGGAAGATGCTGGTGAAGAAGGTGACAACCACCAGAATCAGGGCGATGACGTATTTCCCCACCCGGCCCAGGTTGATCTTGGAGATCTGACCGGACTTACCGGTGACGGTGGTATAGTTTTTGCGGCTCTGGAGGCTGAGCTGGTTGAGCAGCATGATGGCCACGCCGAAGACCATCATAATGATGGCCAGGATGCTGGCTTCGCCGGTATACTTGGAGTTAAGGGAAATATACTTGGTGGCCAGGGTGGTGAGACCCAGATAATGGGGTACCGGGTAGGAGCCCATGGCACTGCCGAAGACCAGCAGGATGGTGGAGAGAATGGCGGGCTTGACCATGGGGAGAGTGATGCGGCACATGATGCGCCACTTGGGGGTGTCCAGGATGGTGGCCGCCTCCTCCAGGTTGGCGTCCATGTTGCGGAAGATGCCGCCGATCAGAATGTAGGCGAAGGGGGCGTAGTGCAGGCCCAGCACCACCAGGCTGGGGAAGAGTCCCTTACACCACCACAGGGGCATGTTGATGCCCAAAGTGGCGGCCAGCAGGCCGTTGGAGGTGCCGGTGATGGCGTTGGAGTTGAACATGTTCTGCCAGACCACCGCCAGGGTCCACTGGGGCATGATGTAGGGGAAGATGAAGATGGAACTGAGGTATTTGCGCCAGGCCAGATTGGTGCGGGTGACCAAAAAGGCGAACAGACCGCCGAATACAATGGATACCACACAGGTCCCTACCGCCAGCCACACGGTGTTGAGCAGGGGGGTCCACAGGTTGATCATGGCCTTGTCGCTGGTGAACAGGTCAATGTAGTTGACCACCGTATACCCCGAGGCCTTTCCGGTGAGATAGGCGTCGATGGTGCCGGGGTGGATCTTGAAGGTGTCCTCCACAATGGCGATGATGGGGGCCACCGTGCTGAAGGTGAGCACGATGCCCATCAGCAGCAGAATCACATTGTGGGGCTTGGAGAAAAAGGTCTTGATTTTATTTAGGCGCACAGCGGACCGGTTGGTCCGGGCAGCGGTGATCTGATCCATAAAAGGCTCCTTTCTGCCGGGATGGAAAGCGCCCTTGGATGCGGCGGATGTCACGCGCGTCCAAGGGCGCCTTGATCTGCTTTTACATTACCGTTTGGGGAAGCAGGGCCCGGACAGGCGAATGGTTCCGGGAGAACAATCAGCCGGCGCTGTACTTATCCAGCATCTCGATCCAGCTGCCCACGGTGAAGGAGACGGAAGCGCAGTACTCGGGATCCTCCAGCACCAGCTTGCCGTCCTTGGTCCACCAGTCGTAACCCGCGTCGTTGAGGGCCGCGAACTCCACGGTGGTGCCGTCCTCGGCCATGCCGCCAGTCTGATGGTGGTAGGTGGCCTCGTTCTCCGCAGCCACGGTGGGGTTGGAGGAGTAACCGCCGATGTCCTTGCCCCAGGCGGAGAAGCCGTCCTCGGTGCAGGTCATGTAGGCGATGAAGGCGCAGGCAGTCCAGGGCAGGGGGCTGTTGTCGGTGACGAACAGGTAGTGGCAGTAGCCGTAGCCGCCGATGCCGGTGTAGCCGTCATTGTAAGCGGCCACGGTGATGTTGTTCTTGGAGACGGAGGCGGACTCCTCCACGCTTCTCAGCTTGGAGTACACCAGCAGACCAAACTGGTCGGTGGCGGACTTGTCTACCAGCGTGGTGCAGATGGGGCCGTCATCGGTCTGGGCGTTGTAGCTGCCCACCCAGAGCTTGATCCAAGCCAGAGCATACTTGCCGTTCTCGCCCAGGTTCAGGCTCTCAGCCTCAGAGGCCATGGCGTCGATGGTGGGCTGGAAGTAGGCCTGTTCGTCGGCGGAGAGGGCGTCAAAGGCTTCCTTCAGCCAGGTGGCGTAGTCGTCCCGGGTGAGCATGTACAGGAAGTTCTTGCCCACGATCTCAGAGTCGATGTCCATGTACAGGCCGTGCTCGCCCTCGGCTACGAAGTCCCAGCAGTTGTCGTAGGTCTTGGAGCCGGTGTTGTTGTACATGAAGATCTTGTTCAGAGTCTGCAGGGGCAGGAAGCCCTTATACTCCTCGGCAGTGGTGTTGTTGGCCTCGGCCCACTCCTTGGGGATGAAAGTGTCCAGGATGCCGGTCTGGACCATCTTGGACTCGATCTGGTTGCCGTCCTGGATGAGGGTCATGGCAAAGGTGCCGGTGTCCTTCAGAGAATCGGAGGTCAGCTGATCGAAGATTTTGTTGTTCTTGGGCTGCTGCCAATCAAACTCCATAGTGTAGTTGGGATCGATGGTCTGCAGGTACTCAATGAACAGGGGCAGGGCGCTCTTGCCGCGGCTGGAGTTACCCACGCCGTAGAAGGTCTTGCCGTTGGACTCCTCGATGGCCTTTTTGGCCAGCTCCTCCAGGGTCATGCCCTGGGCCTCCTGGATGATCTTCTGGGTTTCGGAGAGTTCCGTGGGAGCCTTGGAGCCGGAACCGGAGCCGCCGGAATCGCTGGTTTTGCCGCAGGCCACCAGGCTCAGACTGAGGGATGCGGCCAGAAGCAGGGACAGTGCTCGTTTCATGATTCTTCCTCCTTTGTCAAATATCACAAAAAGTTTTGGCGTACTGCCACGTTCTATGGTACTTTTATTGTACGTGGATCGTCTCCAAATGAACAGGGGACAAAACTGCGTTTTTTTATGAAGGACTGAGAACCTTGTAGAAATTTAATGAAAGACCTTGGAAAAACATGCTATAATTAGGTGAAATTCTAAAAGGAGGGGGCCTGCAAGTGAACGGAAGACGGACTGGCGCTGGACTGTTTGCGCTGCTGTGCCTGCTTACAGGATGTGCCGGGAGCCAGGCGCCGGCGGACGCCTCCTATATGCCGCCGCAGGAGGAGCGCCTGGTGATCTATACCTCCCACAAGGAGGAGGTGTGGTGGCCCATCGTCAAGGAGTTTGAGGAGCGCACAGGAATCTGGGTGGATGTGGTCACCGGCGGCAGCAGTCAGCTGTTGGATCAGATCCGACAGGAGCGGGAGGCCCCCCGGGCCGATGTGATGTTCGGCGGCGGCGTGGAGAGCCTGGAGTCCTATTCAGACTGCCTGGAGTCCTACGCCTGCTCGGAAAAGGCGCAGATTCCGGAGCGGTACCGCTCGGAGAAGGACCTGTGGACTCCGTTTTCTTCCTTGCCCGTGGTGCTCATTTATAATACCAAGCTGGTGGACCCTGCCTGGCTCACCAGCTGGTCGGACCTGCTGTCCGATCGCTTTCAGGGCAAGATCGCCTTTGCTGACCCAAGCGTGTCCGGCTCCAGCTTTACCAGTCTGGTGACTTTTTTGGACGCCATGGGACAGTCCCCGGAGGAGTGCCTGCCCCAGCTGGCGGCCAGCCTGGAGGACCGGCAGCTGGACAGCTCGGGGGACGTGCTCAGCGCAGTGGCCCAGGGCAGCGATTGGGTGGGAATCACCCTGGAGGAGACTGCCCTGCAGTGGATCGCGGCAGGGGAGGACCTGGGAATGGTCTATCCTGCTGACGGGACCAGCTCCGTTCCAGACGGCTCTGCCCTGGTGGCCGGGGCGCCCCACCGGGAGAATGCAGAGAAGTTTTTGGATTTTACCGTCAGTCTGGACGTACAGCAGCTGCTGGCCCGGCAGTTTTACCGCCGCCCGGTGCGGGAGGATGTGGAGACGGGGGAGACGCTGGTCCCCTTGTCTCAAGTCAAGCTGGTGGACTATGACGTGGAGTGGGCCAGCCGGGAGCGGGAATCCCTGCTGATGAGCTGGGCCTTCTATCTGGGCGGGGAGGAGGAGCCATGAGAAAGTCCATGCCCCATTCCTTTCGCCGCCGGCTGTTCGTAGCCTTTTTAGCGGTATCTCTGGTGCCCTTGCTGCTGTGTTCGGCCATGCTGCTGCAAATCTTTCGTCTGCGAATGACCGACGCGGCCCAGGCCCAGGCGGCGGGCTATCTCACGGGAGTCGCCCACATCCTGGACACCACTTACGAGGGGATTTCCAAAGCGGCAAACCAGATTCAGCAAGACGTGATCTTTGCTCAGGTGCTGCAGGAGCAGGAGACCAAGGACACCCAGGTGTACAGCCGCCTGTTCAGCGCCACCCAGGGGAGCCGCAGCTATGCCCGCTTTGATCTTTACGACGCACAGGGGATGTGGCGCTACTCCACCCACAACGCCCCCGACCAGAAGCAGCTGCCCACCAACTGGGGGGTGCTCCAACAGGCCCGGGAGCAGACAGCGTTGGAACTGATTGCCTGTCAGGACGTGACCCAGACCAATCAGCCTCTGCTTCAGGGGGCGGTGTGTCTGGAGGACCGGGATGGGCAGACCATAGGTTATCTGGTGGTCAGCCTGTATCAAAGCGGCCTGCGCCAGCTGTTGGAGGGGGCCTACGGAAATCAGAACGACCTGATCTTGCTCAGCCACTACTGGCGGCCGGTGTACTGCGCCCAGCCCAACCTGGCCAGTTCGTTGGCGCCGGTACTGCGCCAGCGACTGCTGGCGGGACAGCCCCTCAGCGGAAGTGGAGATGAATTTTCCTACCAAGTGGAGTATCACCAGCCCACCGGGCTCTATCTGGTGCTGCGTACCCCTCAGGCCCTGAACCGCACCACCATGGGCCTGCTGTACACGGTCAGCGCCTTCAGTGCCCTGTTCTGCGTGGGTATCTCGGTGCTGATGAGTCTGAAACTAAGCCGCCAGATGTTCCGGCCCATCCAGCGTCTGCGCACCGCCATGGACGAGGTGGTGCAGAACAACCTGAATGTTCAGGTGCCTCCCGACCGGGACGATGAGCTGGGTGAGCTGGCTCGGCGCTTTAATGGCATGGTGCAGGCGCTCAAGCGCAACCAGGAAGAGCTAGTGGAAAACCAGCGGGAACTCAACCAGGCCCAGATCCGCATGCTCCAGGCCCAGCTCAATCCCCATTTTCTCTGCAACACCCTGGACACTATGAAGTGGATCAGCAAGATCAATCAGGTGCCCCAGGTGGCCCTCATGTCCACCAGTCTGGCGGATATTTTGCGCTTTTGTATTTCGCCCGACGAGTTTGTTCCCCTGCGCCGGGAGGTGCAGATCGTAGAGCGGTACATTGAGATTCAGACCATCCGCATGTCCGGAGGATTTCGGTTCCATGCAGATATTCCCGAAGAACTGGAGGACTGTCTGGTGCCCAAGATGATTTTGCAGCCTATCGTGGAAAACGCCATCCTCCATGGCCTGGAGGAGAAAAAGGACGGCCTCATCACCGTGCGGGCCCGGGAGCGCTCTGACGCCATGCTGGAGCTCACCGTAGAGGACAACGGCAAGGGGCTGCCGCCGGAGATGGCGGGGGCTTATGCCCACCGGGACCGGGAACTGTCCCGGGGCCATCTGGGCCTTTATAACGTGGATACCATTTTGCGCAAGTACTACGGCGAGGAGTCCGGTCTGTACTTGTCCTGCGGTCCGTCGGGCCAGGGGGCGGTGATCTCCGCCATCCTGCCGCTGCGAAGGGAGGAAGAAACACTATGATGAAGGTACTGGTGGTGGAGGACGAGGAAATGATCCGCAAGGGTATCGTGCTTGCGGTGGACTGGGCTGCCCTGGACTGCGTGGTGGTGGGGGAGGCCTCCAACGGGGAGGAGGGCCTGGAGGCCGCCCAGCGCTACGCCCCCACCCTTATCATCACCGATTTGAAAATGCCCAAGATGGACGGCATCGAGATGCTGCGCCGTCTGCGGGAGGCGGGCAATAACGCTTTTGTCATCATCCTCACCGCCTACGACAGCTTTGCCTACGCCCAGAGCGCCCTGCGGCTGG
>CAJLCG010000074.1 GCA_905205085.1 uncultured Oscillospiraceae bacterium | reverse complement strand
CGGGAACATACCAGTATGTTACCGCCCCGCCTTTTTATGCCCAACAAAAGACGGACCTGCCCCTGGGGCAGGTCCGCAGAAAGAAACGGGAGGTTACAGATTGGCGCCGTAATCGATGACCAGCACCTGTCCGGTCACTGCCTTGGACTCATCGCTGGCCAAAAACAGCAGCAGGTTGGCCACGTCGTCCGGCTGGCACACAGGCAGGGTGAGGTCGGCGTGCTTGGCCATGGCCCCCATCATGTCGGGGTCCAGGTTGGCGGGGTTGAGACCGGCCGTCATGGGAGTGACCACTGTGCCGGGGCACACCGCGTTGCACCGTACGTTGACGGCAGCGCCCCGCATGGCGATGTTCTTGGTCAGTCCAATGATGGCTGCCTTGCTGGCCACATAGGCCGCACCGCCGTTTCCGCAGTAGCCCGCCACGCTGGCCACGTTGACGATGGAGCCGCGCTTCTTGGCCATGAGTACCTTGGCGGCCTCCCGGGTGAGGTAGAGGGTGCCCTTGGTGTTGGTGTCCACCAGGCGGTCGATGGTCTCGTCGCTGATCTTCTCAATGGCGTCCAGGCCGCTGTCCAACACACCGGCGTTGTTTACCAGCACGTCCACCGTACCGAAGGTCTCCACCGTCTTGGCTACCACGGCGGCACACTGCTCCGGCTTGGAGATATCACAGGGGATGGCCAGCACCTCTCCCCCCGCCTGGCGGATCTCCTGGGCCACCGCCTCCAGCGCCTCGACGCGCCGGGCGGAAATGACCACCTTGGCTCCCTCCGCGGCAAACAGCTTAGCCGCACAGGCGCCGATGCCGGAGTTACCTCCCGACAAAATAACTACTTTATCCTTCAAACGGTCCATGGGTACAGCTCATCCTCTCGTTTTGAAATTGAGACGGCGATTCTAGCCGGTCTTCTCTCCTATTCTACCATTCTCCGTTGCCGGGTGCAACGGAAGAACCAGATCCTGAAAGGGCTTCTTTCATGGATTTCACATAGGCGCCGATGTGCTCCGGGGCCTGGGTACCGTACTGCTCCAGCAGCTTGACAAGAGCCGAACCCACCGGTACCCCATCGGCGATCCCGGCCATCTGCCCAGCCTGCTCCGGCGCGGCGAGCTCACAATCTGCCACGCAGGGCACCTGGGTGTTTTCATGTACCCCTTGGACTATGGCGCGCAGACCGGAGATCAGGTCGGTCTGGGGCTGGGCCGCATCCATTTGAGCGGCAAGGCAAAGAAATCCCTCCGCCTCCCTAGCAATGGCGGCGGTGCGCTGCTGGGAGGTGGGTGCGATGAGGGAGATAAAGTCCAGACCGTGGGTGCGGCAGGGGGCGGCAAACTCCTCCTTCTCCTCGTAGGGTACGTCGGGCAGGATGAGCCCGTCCACCCCCACCTGGGCAGCCCGCTCCAGGAAGCGGTCTATCCCATAGGAGAAGACCACGTTGGCGTAGGTCATAAACACCAGCGGGATGGTCACGTCTTTCCGCAGCTCTTCCACCAGATGGAAGATCTTGTCGGTGGTGAAGCCCCCCTTCAGGGCCCGCAGGTTGGCCTCCTGAATGACGGGCCCCTCGGCGGTAGGGTCGGAGAAAGGGATGCCCAGCTCAATAAGATCTGCCCCGTTGGCGGCGGCAGCGCGGACGGCAGCGGCGGTAGTCTCCAGATCGGGGTCGCCGCAAGTCAAAAAGGCAATCAATGCTTTGCCATGGTCAAAGGCAGTTTTGATGTTACTCATGGATATCCTCCCCTCTGTAACGGGCAATGGCGGCGCAGTCCTTGTCGCCCCGGCCCGAGACGGTGACCACCAGAATTTTGTCCTTGGGCAGCGTGGGGGCCAGCTTTATGGCGTAGGCCACCGCGTGGGACGACTCGATAGCCGGAATGATGCCCTCCGTGCGGGCCAGGTACTCGAAGGCGTTGACCGCCTCATCGTCGGTGACGGGGACGTACTGTGCCCGGCCGATGTCGTGGAGCCATGCGTGCTCAGGGCCCACGCCGGGGTAGTCCAGCCCAGCGGAGATGGAGTAGACGGGGGCGATCTGGCCGTACTCGTCCTGGCAGAAGTAGGACTTCATGCCGTGGAAGATGCCCAAGCGGCCGGTGTTGACGGTAGCCGCTGTCTCGAAGGTGTCGATACCCCGGCCTGCGGCCTCACAGCCGATGAGCCCCACCTGTTTGTCGTCAATAAAGTGATAAAAGCTGCCGATAGCGTTGGAGCCGCCTCCCACACAGGCGATGACGGCGTCAGGCAGACGGCCCTCCTTGGCCAGGATCTGCTCCTTGATCTCCTTGGAGATGACGGCCTGGAAGTCCCGCACGATGGTGGGGAACGGGTGGGGCCCCATCACCGAGCCCAGGCAGTAGTGGGTGTCGGAAATACGGTGGGTCCACTCCCCCATGGCCTCAGATACCGCGTCCTTCAGGGTGGCGGTGCCGGAGGTAACGGGCACCACGGTGGCTCCCAGCAGGCGCATACGGTACACGTTCAGGGCCTGGCGGACCGTGTCCTCCTTCCCCATAAACACCACGCACTCCATGCCCATCAGGGCGGCGGCGGTGGCGGTGGCAACCCCATGCTGGCCCGCTCCTGTCTCGGCGATGAGGCGCTTTTTGCCCATCTTCTTGGCCAGCAGAGCCTGACCCAGCACGTTGTTGATCTTATGGGCTCCGGTGTGGTTTAGGTCCTCCCGCTTGAGATAGATCTTGGCGCCCCCCAGGTCCCGGGTCATTTTTTCCGCGTAGTACAGCCGGGAGGGCCGTCCGGCGTAGTCGTTGAGTAGCTGCGTCAGTTCCCGGTTAAACTCCGGGTCGTTTTTGTAGTGCTCGTAGGCCTCTTCCAGTTCATTGACCGCGTTCATCAGGATTTCGGGGATATACTGGCCCCCATGGATGCCGAAGCGGCCCTTCGAATTTGTCATAGCTTCTCTTCCTTTCTCATTCCGGCACAAAACCGTCCCTTTGGGAGTGTTTCTTCCAGGTTGGACTATCTGCCAGAGAAGAAAAAATCGTCCTTGACAGAAAAATCCTTCTGTCAAGGACGAATAAAAAAGCTTATCCGCGGTGCCACCTTGTTTCATAGGGAGAACCCTATGCCCTTGCGGGATACAACCATATCCCCGGCAACTGACGCATGCCCACGCGTTGCAGAATACTCTGCGGGTCTCCCCGCATTTGACTGCACCCTCAGCGGTCCATTTGACAGGCTGTTTCATGCCCGGCTCTCAGCACCCCGGACTCTCTGGAAAGGCATACCTGCCGTTACCTCCGCTTCAACGGTTTAGTAGATTAAATTTTCTATAACTTAGCACAAAACAGGTTCCTTGTCAAGCCGGAGCGTGGAAATTTTTCCAGCGCCCGTCAGACCTCTCCAGCCAGGGGCTCCCACCAGGTGCGGTGGTCCAGATACCAGTTGATGGTCTCCTCCATCCCCGCCTCAAAGGGCACATGGGGCTGCCAGCCCAGCTGCTGCGACAGTTTGCCGCTGTCGATGGCGTAGCGCTTGTCGTGGCCCTTCCGGTCGGCCACATGGACCACCTGCTCCGGGGGCACCTCCAGCCGTCGACAGATGAGGCCCACGATCTCCAGGTTGGTGCGCTCGCTGCGCCCCCCGATGTTGTAGACCTCCCCCGCTCTTCCCGTTTGGAGAATAGCATCCAGAGCGGCGCAGTGGTCGTCCACGTGGATCCAGTCCCGCACATTCTCTCCTCCGCCGTACACAGGCAGAGTCTTGCCCGCCAGGGCCCGGACGATCATCCGGGGGATGAGCTTTTCCGGAAACTGGTAGGGGCCGTAGTTGTTGGAGCAGCGGCTCACCGTCACGGGCAGGCCGTAGGTGCGGCCGTAGGCCAGGGTCAGCAGGTCGGCCCCCGCCTTGGAGGCGCTGTATGGGCTGCTGGGCAGCAGGGGACTGTTCTCGGTAAAGAGCAGATCGGGGCGGTCCAGAGGCAGATCGCCGTAGACCTCGTCGGTGGACACCTGATGAAAGCGCACCCCACCGTGGGCGCGGCAGGCGTCCAGCAGCACCTGGGTGCCCAGAACATTTGTCTCTAAAAAGACGCCCGGGTCCTGGATAGAGCGGTCCACATGGCTCTCGGCAGCAAAGTTCATGACCGCCTGGGGATGCTCCTCCCTAAAGAGTCGGTCCACCGCCTCCCGGTCACAGATATCCCCCCGCACAAAGCGGAAGCTGGGGTGTTCCAACACCGGGGCCAGGGTGGCCCGGTTTCCCGCGTAGGTCAGCTTGTCCAGGCAGACCACCCGGTCCTCCGGGTGGTTTTTGATCCAATAGAAGATGAAGTTGCTCCCGATGAATCCGGCTCCGCCGGTGACCAGCAGCGTCATACCAATCTCCTCCTTGCCATTTCCTGCCCTAACCATACCCCAACGGGGCGGTTCTGGCAAGGGGAAATTTCCCTTCACCGGGGGTAAAACAGCACTCGGATATGTCCGTCAGAAGCGGACACCACCTCCGCCCCCACGCCGTACACAGCCCGGATGCGTTCCGGGGTGAGCACCTCCTCCGGGGTCCCCTGGGCCACCACCCGTCCCCCCTCCAGCAGGCAGAGCTTCTGGCAGTACATGGCAGCCAGATTCAGGTCGTGGAGGGCGGCCACCACTGTCCGGCTCAGTCCCTTCACCAGCTCCATGAGCTGGAGCTGATATTGCACGTCCAGGTGGTTGGTGGGCTCGTCCAGAATGAGGACAGGGGTCTGCTGAGCCAGGGCACGGGCCAGAATGACCCGCTGCCGCTCCCCGCCAGAGAGGGTGGCCATGGAGCGGTGGGCCAGCTCCTCCAGTCCCACCTCCCGCAGGGCCTCTTGGGCGATGGCGTAGTCCTGCTGGGTATCCCGTTCCAATGGTTTCTTATGTGGAGAGCGGCCCAATAACACCATGTCAAGAACCATAAAGTCAAAACCCTTGTCGTTATGCTGGGCCACGACCCCGATTTGTTTGGCGCTCTCCCGGCGGGTCTCCCTGGATAAATCCCGGCCATTAAGGTACACCGCGCCCACCTGGGGGGCCAGCTGGCGGTAGAGGCATTTTAACAGGGTACTTTTACCGCTGCCGTTGGGGCCGATGACCCCCACCAGCTTCCCCGCCCCGGCCTCCAGGGTCACCCCCTTGAGAATGTGGTTCCCCTCCAGGGTGACTTGCAGGTCTTGGGCCAGCAGGTCCATCATACCTCACCTCCAAATCCGTACCGCCGCCGGGCCAGCAGAGCCAGAAACACCGGCGCGCCCACCAAGGCGGTGAGGATGCCCATGGGAATTTCATTCCCCGGCAGCACCACCCGGCACAGCACATCCATCCACACCAGAAAGACAGCCCCCGTCAGAGCGGCCAGAGGCAGCAGGGTGCGGTGGTCGCTGCCAAAGAGCAGCCGCACCCCGTGGGGAATGATCAGGCCCACAAAGCCCACCATCCCCGCCTGGTAGACCAGCACGCCCACCATGGCGGCCACCACCAGTAGGTAAATGAGGCGCTTTGCCGACAGCTCTACCCCCAGGGTCCCGGCGCACTCGTCCCCCAGCAGCATCAGGTTGAGGGTGCGGTACTGGCTCCAGAAGAACAGCCCGCCGGATATCACCACACCGCAGGCAATGGCGTTGCCCGGCCAGTTGGCCGCCCCCATGCCTCCCATGGTCCACTGGACCAGGGCGGCGGCGGCATGGTCATCGTTCTCCAGCACGATACAGAAGTTGCCCAAGGCGGAGCATACCGCGCTAAGAGCCACGCCGGACAGCAGCAGCTTGACCGGGGTGGAGCGGCCCCCCAGTCGAGCCAGCAGCAGGACCGCCGCAGCAGCCAGAAAGGCTCCCACCGCCCCGGCCAGACCCATGGCGTTTCCGCCCAGGGCGGTGCCCGCCCCAGCCGTCAGGGCCAGGGCGGCCCCCAGATAGGCCCCGGAGGACACGCCCAGGATGTAGGGGTCGGCCATGGTGTTCTGGACCATGGCCTGCATCACGGCCCCGCACAGGCCAAGCCCGGCCCCGGTGGCCGCCGCCAGCACTAGCCGGGGCAGGCGGATGAGCCACACCACATCGTGGACCCCGCCGCTGCCCCAGGTGCTTCCGTCCCCCAGGCCAAGAAGCTCATAGGCCACCACCTGGTATACATCCCCCATGGGGATGGCCATGGAACCTACGCTCACTGCCAATCCAAGAGACAAAACCAGTGCAGCGGCCAAAATCACCAGGGCCAGAGAGGCCCTTCCCCTTCTGCTCACAGGCTCAGCTCCGGGTACATGCCATGAGCCAGGGTCTTCAGGCCGTCCAGAGTGCGGGGGCCGCTGGCGTACATGTCCCCCAGCATGATGAGATGGACCTTGCCGTTCTTCACGGCCTGCAAACTCTGAAGGGCGGGGTCATCCTGAATGAGGGAGAGCTGCTCTGCCATAACACTCTCCGGGTCATCGCCGGAGTAGGCCATGTACACCACAAAGATGACCTCCGGGTCGGCGGCCACCAGGTCTTCCTTGCTGATGGAGTCAGCTTCCGGCATGGCCAGCTCTCCGCCCAGGGCGGTCACCATGTCCCCTGCCAGGGACTTGGCTCCGTAGTTGGTGATGCTGCCGCTGATGGGCTCCACCACCGCCACCGTCACCGGAGATTGTCCCTGTACTGCGGACAGGGTGTTGGACACCTGGGCCTTCATCTCGTCCACCAGGGCCTGGGCCTTGTCCTCCACGTGGAAGATCTTGCCGATGTTCAGAATGTCGGTGTACTCGTTTTCCAGGGTGCGGGTACCGCCGGGGACGGTGTTGGAGTTCATGTAGGTCCCCACCCCCTTCTCATTCCAGGCATCCACATCTCCCAGCTTCTTGTCCCCGAAGTAGGAACCCCAGGAGAAGATAAAATCGGGCTCCAGCAGGGTGACGGTCTCTTTGTCGGGGGCAAAGACGGAGTCGTCATAGTGCATTTGAGCAAATCCATCCTGCCACTCCTCTTTCACCTCGTTGTCCAGGCCGTAGCTGGCGATGACGTGGTCCTCCAGTCCCAGGGCGATCATGGTCTCGATACAGCCCTGATAGACGGCCAGCACCCGCTGGGGAGCCTCATTGTAGGTGTAGCTTACCTCCTCCCCGGCGTAGTTGTAATTGGTGATGGTGACGGGATAGTAGCCGTCGGAGTTCTCCGAGACAGAAGAGGATGTGCTTTGGGAACCGGATGTATCCGACACAGGTTGTCCGCCACATGCGGACATCGTGAGAGCCAGCGACAGGGCCAGCAGGACAGATAGAGGGCGTTTCCAGGTATTCATACAATCTCCTTTCTTTTTGTATCTTGCGCATTGAGATGTCCTGTCCCCGGAAAACAGAAATGCCTGCTTTCTGGAGAAAGCAGGCATCGGAAAAATGGGCGCAACAAACCGCCCAAAAATCCAGATGGGGCTACTTTCTGCGGAAGATACCCACCATGGCTCCCTCAGCAGGCTTCCTGGCTTGCGGATCGGCGCCCGCCGCGCCTTCTCACCTGGCCTTTTTGGCCAGGCAATGGCATCTTGCGGCGGACTCCCCGCTTACAGTGACCGGATCGCTCGGGATTTGCACCCGATTTCCTTTTACCCCAACCGCTAGGCTGGGCACTGAAGGGGCTGATTTTTGTGTACGCCCTATCTTATCAGCCCATCCGAGTCTATGTCAATGGAAAAAGAAAAAATTCCCGGCTGAGGAAGCCCTCAGCCGGGAAAAAAGAAACGTTTTAGGCGAAGAAATCAGCGAAGGAGCGCTTCTCTTCGATGGCGGCCATCATGTCCCCCATCTTGGAGAGATCACCCGCCAGAATCACGCCGCACAGCTTGCCGGCGGTGAAGTAGTACCGCTCCAGGGTGTTCCGGGCCTCGTCCCGGACTTCCACCGTCTTGTACTCCACGCCGGGCTGCTTGCCGGGATCGCCCAGGGAGAACAGCTCGGTACCCATGCCGTGGAAGGCCAGCACGGGCGCGATGGGTTTGTATTCCGCCAGCTCTCCGGCGGCGCAGGCGCCCGCTGTCTTGCCCTGCTCCTGGGCCTCAGGCCACAGGGCGTAGTTGATGCCCTGGTACTGGGCGCAGTCGCCGCAGGCGTACACGCCGGGCAGGTTGGTCTCCATACGCTCGTTGACCAGAATGGCCCGGTCGATCTCGATGCCCGCGCTCTGGGCAATGGCGGTGTTGGCCCGCACACCGGCAGACACCACCACCAGCTGGGCGGGGATGACCTCGCCGCTGCCCAGCTCCACGCCGGTGACAGCCTCGCCGCCCTGGATGGACTGGATCTGCACGCCGGTCTCCACCCGGACCTGAGATTTCCCGCAGGCGTCCAGCAGGAGCGCCGCGGCCTGATCATCCAGCTGGCGGCCCATCAGCTTGGGGGCCAGCTCCAGGACGGTGACCTCAATGCCCGCCTTGCGCAGCTCCCAGGCGGCCTCCAGACCCAGCACGCCGCCGCCGATGACCACGGCCTGCTTAAGGGTATTGCCCATGGCCTGAATTTTCTCCACGTCGCTGAGACGGCGGATGGCCACCACGCCCTGCTTGTCGTGGCCAGGGATGGGCGGGATGAAGCACTCGCTGCCCAGGGCGAAGATGAGCTTGGTGTAGGGCAGCTTAAAGCCGCCGTCCAGCTCCACCTGCTTGTTCTGAGTGTCCACCGCCACCACCTGGCGCTCCAGGATCTGTACGATGTTCTGGCCCTCATACCACCCGGCGGGGTGCAGGGCCATCTGGTCGGCGGTGAGGCCGGAGAGCATGGCCTTGGTGAGCATGGGACGCTGGTAGGCCGGGCCCTCGTTGGAGATGAGCAGGATGCGGCCCGTCTTGTCCCGCTCCCGGATGGCCTGGGCGGCACTGACACCGGCACAGCCGTTGCCCAGGATGACGTAGGTGTTCTGGGTGTCGTTGCGGAAGGCGGTCTCTTCGACCTCCACCTCCACAAACTTGTCCCGGCCCACGCCGCACACCGGGCAGGTATCCAGAGAGGAGTCGAAGATCTCACCGCACACCAGGCACTTGACCAGCTTGCGGGTACCGGAGGCCTTCTTCTCTTCCTTCTTCACCGGGACGTAGTACTCGGGGCCGACGCCGCACACGGGGCAGCGCTCCTTGTCCGACTCGAACACCGCGCCGCATACCTTGCACCGCACCAGCTCCTCCTTGGGGGCCTTCTCCTCCCCGGTGAGGGGGACAAAGTGCTCGGGGCCAACCTTACAGACGGGACAGGCCTCCGCATCGGCGTCAAACACCGCACCGCACACGTCGCAGCGCACCTTCCCCTTGGGAGCGCGCTGGATGGGATGGAGGTTGTCCAGCACAGCCTGGGCAAATTCCATGCCATATTCCCGGGCCTGTTTGAGCTGGTCCTCGCTGGGCTTGAAGCGCACCCGGAAGCCCTCCAGGGTCTTGAGCTTGAGCTGCTTGAGGCGCTCCATGATGTGGGGCACGCCCTCGCCGCTCCAGCCGTAGCTGCCGAAGGCGGAGGCCACCTTGCCCCCGTGGGTGCCGGCGAACATACCGGTGGTCAGATCCCAGATGGGCTTGAGGGCCTCGCCCACGATGGTGGGGGTGCCCAGCAGGAAGCCGTCGGCGTAGAGAAGCTCCTGGGCCACCTGGGCGGCGTCTGCCTCCACCATGTCATAAAGGCGCACATCGATGCCGCCCTTGTCCGTGATACCCTGGGCGATGGCCTGAGCCAGCTGGCCGGTGTAGCCGTAGGCGCTGACATAGGGAATGATGACAGTGGGCCGGGGGTTAGGATTGATGACGGTGGACCACTGCTCGTAGGTATCCAGCATGTGGGGAATGCCGGTGTCCAGCACCGGGCCGTGGCCGGGGCAGATCATCTCCAGCTCCAGAGGGCGCACCCGCTTCAAAGCGTCCAGCATAAAGCTCTTGAAGGGGCCGATGATGCAGTCGTAGTAATACTTGGTGGCCTTCCAGTAGCCCTCCTGGTCGGTAACGGCGCTGGCCAGAATGCCGTCGCAGGCGTAGTGGGAGCCGAAGGAGTCACAGGTGACCAGCACCTTGTTCTCCCGGATATAGGTATACATGGTGTCGGGCCAGTGGAGGTTGGGTACTACCATGAACTCCAGGGTCTTGTCGTCCAGCTCCAGGGTCTGGCCGTCCTTGATGGCGATAGAGTAGAAGTCCCGGTTGACGATCTCCTTGAGGAAGTTGATGGCGCAGCCGGTGGCCACGATTTTCAGCCGGGGGTTCAGCTCCAGCAGGCGCTCCACGCTGCCGCTGTGGTCGGGCTCGGTGTGGCTGACCACCAGGTAGTCCACCTGGTCAATGGGGGTGATGGAGCCCACCTTCTCCAGCCAGCTGTCCAGGCATTTGGCCTTGGCCGTCTCAAATAAAACGGTATGGTTGGCAGTTTTCAGCACGTAGGAATTGTAGGTGGTGCCGTACTCGGTGTACATGATGATATCGAACACCCGCAGGTCATGATCCAGGGCGCCGGTAAAATAAAAACCGGGCTTGAGTTCCAGAATACCCATGTGCAATTCTCCTTTGTGTTAGCTTGTTTGGGGCTTACCTGTATTGTATCCTATTTTGCTCTTGCCGCCAATGGTTTTTTAATCAATAATGCTAATTATTTTCGGCTGCCCAAAATGTGGATAAACCGGATCTCCTGGACGTTATAGGTGCTGAGGGGCCGGAAGTCGGAATCCTGACTGTGGGCGGCCACCAAGACGTTCTCCAGCGTGGCCGGGGAACCTACCTCCACCACAACAGGAGTGTGCCCAAACTCATCCCCGGCAAAGCGGAGCTGGACAAAATCCCCGGGCAGAAGGTCCTTTATAGAGGCAGACACCCCTACCGGCCCCTGGTTCTCTTTTTTTCGGGTGAGAAAATTATAGAAGTAAGGAACTCCCGTCCAGGCGGGAGCCTTGTTGTTGGGGCCAATGTAATACCACCCCAAATCAGGAGTATAATTCATGATCCCTGTCCCGGCGTAGAGACACTGGGAGGCAAAGTTGGTGCAGTCGCCCCCTAATTCATCAAAATTATAAAATCGTGGATTTCGGCTGAAGGCCCAGCGGTGGGCATAGCGCACCGCCGCAGCACGGTCGTATGGAATGAGCGGCATGGTCCTCTCCCCTTTCCGCTTATCCTATGCGGCTCGCTCATTCCGTGACAATAAAAAACGTGGGAGCAACGAAGAACGTCACTCCCACGTGATACTTTTATAACGGGCGCGGAAGCAAAGCGGAGCTTTGCGCCAAAGTTCTTTTGTCTACTTTTCTTTCAAGAAAAGTAGATCAGACCTCTTTGCCGGAGAGGAAGCACTCCAGACGGTCCAGGCCGGCCTTGATGTTCTCCATGGAGGTAGCGTAGGACCAGCGGATGAACTCGGGCGCGCCGAAGCTGGTGCCGGGCACCACGGCCACCTTGCCGTACTTGAGGAACATGCTGCCGAAGTCGTCGGCGTCCTTGATGACGTGGCCGAAGAGCTCCTTGCCGAAGACCTTGCTGATGTTCATCATGACATAGAAGGCACCCTCGGGCTTAATGCAGCTGACGCCCTCGATCTGGTTCATGCGCTCCACCATGTAGTTGCGGCGCTCCTCAAAGGCCTCGCGCATCTTCTCCACGGTCTCCTGAGAGGCAGAGAGAGCCTCAGCGGCGGCAGCCTGGGAGATGGAGCTGGGGGAACCGGTGCAGTGGCCCAGGTAGTTGCCGATCACCTTGGAGATGGCAGCGGGAGCGGCCACGTAGCCGATACGCCAGCCGGTCATGGCATAG
>CAJLCG010000073.1 GCA_905205085.1 uncultured Oscillospiraceae bacterium | reverse complement strand
GTGGCGCTACTCCGTGGAGCTGTTCCGCTCCATGGACATCCCCGTGCGGCAGCTGGAGTGCTGCTCCGGCGACCTGGCCGACCTGAAGGTGAAGTCCTGCGACATCGAGGCCTGGTCCCCCCGCCAGCAGAAGTACTTCGAGGTCTGCTCCTGCTCCAACCTGGGTGACGCTCAGGCCCGCCGCCTGAAGATGCGCGTCAAGGGCGAGAAGGGTACCTACCTGCCCCACACCCTGAACAACACCGTGGTGGCTCCCCCCCGCATGCTCATCGCCTTCCTGGAGAACAACCTCCAGGCCGACGGCACCGTGAAGATTCCCGCTGTGCTCCAGCCCTACATGGGCGGCACTCAGCTGCTGGTCCCCAAGAAATAAGCAAAGAGTTTGGAGGAGCCCCTGCTTTTTGCATCGGCTCCTCCTCTCCCCTCCCCCGCTGCCTGGTCCCGAAGGGCCCACTCTCTTCCGACCGGGCAGCGGCCAATGATAGAACAAGGAGCTTGTGTGTATGTCTCAGGGAACCAGAAAAAAAGAGCTCTCCCTGCTGAACCTGCTCTTCTGCATCCTGGTGGTGCTCATCCACTGTCTGAGCCAACCGGTCTCCGTGCTGGACCACAACAGCTGGCAATTTGCCCTGGTGCTGTGCGTGCAGCGGCTGGCCTTTGTCTCTGTCCCAGGCTTCTTCTTCCTCAGCGGTCTGAAGCTCACTCTGTTTGCAGACCGGCACCGCAGCCTCATTAAATACTGGCTGGGCCGGGTGCGGACCATTCTTCTCCCCTACATCCTGGCGGTGGCCATCTACTACCTCTACTTCTGGACCCACCACTACTTCCCCTTCTCCCTGGCGGACTTTGGGGGCTATCTGGTGCGGGGCGACCTGTCCAGCCACTTCTACTTTGTAGTGGCCCTGATGCAGTTTGTGGTGCTCACCCCGCTCTTTCTGTGGCTGGCTCGGCGGTTTGATCCGGCCATCCTGCTCCCCTTTGCACTGGGGCTGACCTGGCTGAGTTCCCTGTACCTCCAGCCCATCCTGAGCACCATCCTCCCCGGCGTGGAGTTCCCCTATGGCGACCGGGTGTTCCTGTCCTACCTGGTGTACTACCTGGCAGGCTGCTGCGCAGGCCAGGCCTACCCCAAGTTCCTGGCCCTGCTGGAGCACAACGCCCCGCTGATCGCCGTGCTGGCGGTGGTCTTTGCCGCCTGGGACGCGGGCGCCAGCTGGCTGGGCTTCTCCGGACGGCAGAGCATCCCCTACCTGGAGCTGGTCCACACCCTGTACATCCTCAGCGCCATCCTGCTGCTGTTTGTGCTGGCCTCCCGGGACCGCACTCCCCTCTCCCGCTTTTGGGCGGCAGTGGACCGGGCCAGCTACCTCATCTACCTGTACCACTGTTTGGCCATTGTCATCTTCAACGACCAAGTGATTCGCCTGAATCTCGCGTCGGTGGGGACCGAACTGGTGCTTCGCCTGCTGGTCGTCTATCCGGTGACCATCGGCGGCGCCCTGCTGTGGCAGTGGATGATGAGAACGCTGCGTCAGCACTTGACCTCCAGCGGCCGCCGGGTCGGCACCCGCCTGTAAAGCGCTATATCCTTTTTGTATTATTTTCTTAATAAATTACACCGCTCTCCAGCGGATAGCGGCCTCCCCTCCCCTTCTCCGGGTCATTTTTCCCCTGAAAAACGGCTCCAGAGCAGAATCTGCTCAAAACCCTTGTGCCCCAAGGGTTTTGAGCTTCCCATTTTTGGAGGCTGTTCCGCTGCGGTTTGGAGGTTAACATGTCAGACGAAAAACGCCCCGATGAGGACCTGGGCTACACCCCTGCCTCGCCGGTGAAGCGGACCCTGGCCTGGATCGGCCTGAGCTACATGGTCATCATCGTGGCTCTCACCACATACTACTTTTTTACCGGCACTACCTTGGGCAACCTGGGCCCCCTGCTGACGGTGCCCGGACTCATCGGTCTGGGCATCCTGAGTCTGGTGAGCCACCACTCCAGCGGCCGGCCGGGCAAGGTGCCCGCCATCCTTCTGGCGGTGGTGTGCTGGGCGCTGGCTCTGGCCACCCTGCCCATCGGCATCGCCGGACTGCTGAGCAACTTTGGAGGTTGACGCTGTGAAGGACATCATATCTTCCGGCCTGGCGGAGCTGGGCCTTGCCGGTCGGGTTCCGGAGACGGCTCCCGAGCAGCTGGCGGAATACGGCCGGCTCATGCTGGAAAAAAATCAGGTGATGAACCTCACCGCCATTCGGGAGGAGGACGGAGTAGCCCGGCTGCACATGCTGGACAGCGCCGCTCTGCTCAACTGGGGTGACTTTGAAGGCAAGACTCTGCTGGACGTGGGTACCGGCGCCGGTCTGCCCGGCCTGCCCCTGAAGATCCTGGTCCCCTCCCTCCAGGTCACGCTGCTGGACAGCCTGAACAAGCGGGTGGACTGGCTCAACGAGGTGTGCGCCCAGCTGGGGCTGGAGGGCATCCAGGCTGTCCACGCCCGGGCCGAGGAGCAGGCCCTGGTAAAGGGCTGGCGGGATGGCTTTGACATCGTCACCGCCCGGGCTGTGGCCGAACTGCGCCTTCTGTGCGAGCTGTGCCTCCCCTTTGTAAAGGTGGGCGGCGTCTTTCTGGCCATGAAGTCGGTGGACAGCCAGGAGGAGCTGGACCAGGCCGCCCACTGCATCAAAATGTTAGGCGGCCGGGTGGAGCCGGTGATGGACTACCCTGTCCCCGGGGCGGGAGTGACCCACCGTCTCATTCCCATCCGCAAGGTGGCTCCCACCCTGAAGGGATACCCCAGAAGATGGGCTAAAATCCAAAAGAATCCTCTTTAATTTTGGATGGATTTGCTTTTTTGTGCTCTTTTTTGTTTTTCGATGAAAATTATTTTAATTTGACCATATTTTTTTCAAAAAAATCATTGACGTACCTTGGATTTGTGATAGACTGGAATTGGTGTATAGGAGGAATTTCATGGGAAGCGTAATCGTAGTTACCTCCGGCAAGGGAGGAACGGGAAAAACCTCCATCACCGGCGGCGTAAGCTCCTGCCTGGCCCGGCTGGGTAAGAGCGTGCTGTGTATTGACATGGACATTGGCCTGCGCAATCTGGACATCTCGTTGGGGCTCAGTGACCGGGCCCTAATGGACTTTTCCGACGTTGTCCTTGGCCGCTGCTCCCTGGAAAAGGCGGCAGTGAGCCATCCCGACCTGCCCGGCCTGTCTCTGCTGACCGCCCCCATGTCCTTTACCCCTCAGCTGACCCAGTGGCAGGTTCAGGAGCTGCTGGATGAGGCCCGGAAGCGGTATGATTACATTATGATCGACTCCCCCGCCGGCCTGGGCCAAGGTTTTCATCTGGCCACCTGTGGGGCCGACCGGGCTCTGGTGGTGTCTACCAATGACGCCTCCTCCCTGCGGGACGCTCAGCGCACCGTGGCCGAGCTGGACCGCCTGGATCAGATCCACCTGGTCATGAACCGCATCCAGCCCAAACTGCTGCGCCAGCTGCGCACCACCATCGACGACGCCATGGACGCCGCGGGCTTGCCCCTGATCGGCGTGGTTCCCGAGGACCCCAGAGTGATTCTCTCGGCCAACCAGGGCCGTCCCCTGATTTTGGGCGGACGACAGGGCGCCGCCAACGCCTGTTTGAATATCGCAAAACGAATCCAGGGCCTTCGCGTGCCCATTATGCGCATTCGCTGACTTTTCTCTTTATCACGATTACAAGGAGGTAACCGCCACCATGAATATTGCAATTATGTGCCATAACCGCAAGCAGGAGCTGATGGTCCAGTTCTGCACCGCCTACTGCGGTATCTTGTCAAAGCACACCGTCTGCGCCACCAACGCCACCGGACGGATGGTGGCGGAGGCCACTGGCCTGCCGGTCAACCTGTTTTTGTCCCACGAGCATGGCGGCATTGAGCAGATCGGCCAGCGTATTATCTATAATGAGATCGATATGGTCCTCTTCTTCAACTCCCCTCAGGACAACTCCATGGATGAGGACGTGATGTATATCGCTCGCCTGTGCGATCAGCACTCCGTGCCTATGGCCACCAACGTGGCCACCGCTGAGCTGCTCATCCACGGCCTGGCCCGGGGTGACCTGGATTGGCGTATCGTCATGAACCCCAACCGGGTTCCTTTCGCCCTGTAAGGCAGAAAGATTGACTTTTTCCCCTATTTTGGGTATCATAGCACCATAACCGCCACGACGGCGCATGAGTAGTCCGGTTACCGCCCGACAGAGAGAAACCCCACGGCTGAAAGGGTTTTAGGGAGATGGCCCGGAGGAAGACGGCGCTACCAGCGGGCCCGGAGACGGGTGCGGTCCCCCCTGCCGCAACACAGGGGCCAAAGGGAACGGGGTCGCCCTGTTCTGAAATTGGGTGGCACCACGAAGCGTATTCTTAGGCGCTCTCGTCCCAATCCCGGGACGAGAGCGTCTACTTTTTTCGGAGAAAAAAGTAGACAAAAAAGCTTTCTGCAAAGCTTCGCTTTGCCTCTGGGGTTCCGCCCTGCGGGGCGGTTTCCCTGTTCGGTGCGGCGGTGATCGGGCGGACCAGCTGCCACGGCTATGCCAGTGTAGGCGGTGTCCGTACAGCGCGGACACTTTCAAATTTCCGCTTAGTAGGGGCCTGTGTCCCCGAGGCAAGAAGGGCGCAAAGTCTTGTGTTCGGAGCCGCCGGACGCAAGTGCCAATTTCCCAGGAGGGCGTCCCCCGTAAATAGGGGGTTTGGGGGAAAGGCGCCTGTGAGCACCACCGCAGGTAGGTGCTCACCGAAGCCGTCCCCCAACGGCGTTTTGGTTACTTTGCCGCCGCGGGCAAAGTAACACCGTCCCCGCCCCGCAGGGCGGAATCTTCGCAAAAAATACTCCACAGAAAGGATTTGGATACTGATGAGTAAAATACAACCCCGCACCCTGTCCGGCTTCATGGAGCTTCTCCCCGCCCGGCAGGCCCAGTTTGACCGCATGGTAGAAATCCTGCGGGAGACCTATTCCCTCTACGGCTTCACTCCCCTGGACACCCCCCTCATTGAGGCCAGCGAGGTGCTGCTGGCCAAGGGCGGCGGCGAGACCGAGAAGCAGATTTACCGCTTCATGAAGGGCGACACCGACCTGTCCCTGCGCTTTGACCTCACCGTGCCTCTGGCCAAGTACGTGGCCCTCAATTACGGCAAGCTGACCTTCCCCTTCCGCCGCTTCCAGATCGGCAAGGTATACCGGGGCGAGCGCGCCCAGCGGGGCCGCTTCCGCGAGTTCTACCAGGCTGACATTGACGGGATCGGCGACGGCAAGCTGGACATCTCCAACGAGGCGGAGATTCCCGCCATCATCTACCAGGCCTTTACCTGTCTGGGTCTGAAGCGGTTCCAGATCCGGGTGAACAACCGGAAGATTTTGAACGGCTTCTATGCCATGCTGGGCCTCACCGAGAAGTCCGGCGACATCATGCGCACTGTGGACAAGCTGGACAAGATCGGCGCGGAGAAGGTAAAGACTCTGCTCATGGACGAGGAGATTGGCCTGACCGAGGAGCAGGCCGGCGAGATCCTCACCTTCATCGCCATCACCGGCTCCAACGAGGCGGTGCTCTCCGCCCTGGAGGGCTATCGTGGCCGCAATGAGGTCTTTGACCAGGGCCTGGATGAGCTGAACACCGTGGTCAAGTATCTGGCCGCCTTCGGCGTGCCTCAGAGCCACTTTGCCGTGGACCTGACCATCGCCCGCGGTCTGGACTACTACACCGGCACCGTCTACGAGACCACCATGCTGGACCACCCGGAGATCGGTTCCATCTGTTCCGGCGGCCGTTATGATAACTTAGCGGAATATTATACCGATAAACAACTCCCCGGAGTTGGCATTTCCATCGGTTTGACCCGTCTCTTCTTCGTTTTGGAGGACCAGGGCTACCTGAACGACGCCCTGAACACCGCTCCCGCCGACGTGCTGATCCTGCCCATGACTGACGACCTCTCCCCCGCTATCGCCCTGGCCACCACCCTGCGTCAGGCCGGTATCCGCACTCAGATCCACGCGGAGCAGAAGAAGTTCAAGCAGAAGATCTCCTATGCCGACAAGCTGTCCATCCCCTACGCCGTGTTCCTGGGCGAGGACGAGATCTCTTCCGGCGTGTGCGCCGTGAAGGATCTGGCCTCCGGCGAGCAGGTAAAGCTGGCCCCCGCCGAGGCGGTTGCCCACATCCAGGCGGGCCTGGACAAGCTGAACCAGGGTAAGCCCATTCTGGACAAGGGAGAGTAATCTCCCCCCTATCGTGGAGGCGAAGCGAAGCTTCGCAGGAAGCTTTTTTGCATACTTTTTTCTCGAAAAAAGTATGGCTTTCTTTCAAGAAAGCGGAAAACGGAGAGGTGAGTCATTATGAGGAAGAAAACCCCCATCCTGCTTGCCCTTTGCGTTCTGTGCGTGCTGCTGGTTTGGTACCTGTGGCCGCGCAGCCTTTCAGACACCTTACCCAGCTTTTCCAAAGCCGATTCTGTCACCCACTGCTCTGCCACTCTGGTCCCCAGTGACCCGGGTTCCGGTCTGAGCACCCGTCAGGTTGAACTGGCGACCGATTCCCAGGAATATCAGCAGCTGGTGGAGCTGCTGACTTCCACCCGTTACCTCCGCAACCCGACCGACTTGGTGCGGCTGGGTCAGGCCTCCTCCACCCAGTCCATTACCCTGGAGGCCTACACCGCCACCATCTCCTTCTACCAGGGGGAGACTATCTCCTCCATCACGCTTTATGGTTCCCAGGTGGTAACTGAGGGCGGCTCGGATACCCGCAGCTACTTCCCCCTGGCAGGCCGCGACTTCCAAACGCAAGTGGTTCAGTTCTTACAGGACTGCCCCAATGCCACCGACGTCACATCTGCATCCCGCTCCTGAGTGAGAGTAACCTCCCCCCTATCGCAGAGGCGAAGCGAAGCTTCGCAGAAAGCTTTTTTGCCTACTTTTTTCTCGAAAAAAGTATGGCTTTCTTTCAAGAAAGCGTGAAAAGGAGGCTCCGCCATGAAAGCGCAAGCAAAGCAGCTGCTGATTGCCCTTTTGGTCCTCGCCGCCATAGCGCTGGCCGCCGTTCTGGGGTTCCGGTGGCTGGACCGCCCCAGAGAATTTTCTTCGCTCCTCCCCTCCCCTCTTTCTGAGGTCACTTACTGCTCTGCCTATCTGGAATATGGATCGCCGGACAGCACCTCTGTCACCCTATCCCCAGAGCAGACCCAGCAGCTTCTGGACATGCTGTCCCAACCCACGTATCACTGGGTGGGCTTTGCGAATGGCCTTGCCGATCAAGAGTATCCTCTGCTCCGCATCTATTTCCAAATCACTGGTTCTGAGCGTTGCGCGCTGATGCTCAACGGAGAAAATATGCTGGTCAATGTCCCCACTGATAAGAGCGACTGCAATCTCTACCGCATGGAGGAAGACAGCCGGGCCCACCACGCGGCCCTGACCGCCTTTTTGGAGGACTGCCTGACACAAAATGAGGCATAGTTCCGGAGGACAGCCGATGAAAAAAATCATCAAACGGATCCTGATTCTCCTTGTGGCCCTGCTGGTAGGGGGTATCCTGTGGTACACCCGGCCAGTGAGCTTCTGGGAGGCCACAGGCATGGACCGGACCCAGATCACCAGCGCGTCGGGTATTGCCATCGAGAGCGGTATCACCGCTGGAAATCTCAGTCAACAGACCTGGTCTATGGATGGTCTGACTCCCGGCCAGGAGGACTATGAAGCCCTGCTGGAGCTGCTGGAGGACACCACCTGCCGCGCCAGCCTGCGAAATCTCCTGCCCCCGGCCTCCTCTTATTCCTCTGACCCTAAGACCGCTCAGGTCGCCTTTGCCCTGGGAGACCAGCTGGTAACAATAAATGCCTACCACACTGGACAGGTGCTGATCTCCTTCCCCGGACACAGCCGCATTCTGGCCTTTTCCGTCTCCCCCAGGGAGCTGAACGAGACCTTGGCTGACTTCATCCAACAGCGGGGCGTATCAGATCATTCCTAGTGTTTTTCCTGTTTTTTCAAAACAGTTTGCTATTTTCTAATTTAATAATACAAAATGGAGTTGATTTATCATGGATAACTTGCAGAATTTCCACCGCACCAACTACTGCGGCGAGCTGCGCCTGAGCGACGCGGGCAAGACCGTGTCCGTGTGCGGCTGGGTCCAGCGTCAGCGCGACCTGGGCGGCCTGATTTTTGTGGACCTGCGTGACCGCACCGGTCTGGTCCAGCTGTCTTTTGACGATAGCACCGACAAGGCCATCTTCGAGAAGGCCTCCACCCTGCGCTCTGAGTACGTCATTGCCGCCACCGGCCTGGTGCGGGAGCGCGAGAGCAAGACCAACAAGATCCCCACCGGCGACATTGAGATCTATGTCTCCGAGCTGCGCCTGCTGGCCAAGGCTGAGACTCCTCCCTTTGAGATCGTGGAGAACTCCAAGGCCAACGACATGCTGCGCCTGAAGTACCGCTATCTGGACCTGCGCCGTCCCGACATGCAGCACGCCATCGCCACCCGCCACAAGGTGACCAAGATCTGCCGGGACTACTTTGACGAGCAGGGCTTCCTGGAGATCGAGACCCCCATGCTCACCAAGTCCACCCCCGAGGGCGCCCGTGACTATCTGGTGCCCTCCCGCGTCCACCCCGGCAAGTTCTATGCTCTGCCCCAGTCCCCCCAGCAGTACAAGCAGCTGCTGATGCTGTCCGGCTTTGACCGCTATATGCAGATTGCCCGCTGCTTCCGTGACGAGGATTTACGCGCGGACCGTCAGCCCGAGTTCACCCAGATCGACCTGGAGATGTCCTTTGTCAACGAGGACGACGTGATGGGCATCCAGGAGGGTTTCCTGAAGCGGGTCTTCAAGGAGGTCCTGGACGTGGACGTGCAGACCCCCTTCCTGCGTATGCCCTGGCGTGAGGCTATGGACCGCTTTGGCTCCGACAAGCCCGACCTGCGCTTCGGCTTTGAGCTGAAGGACATCAGCGACATCGTGAAGGACTGCGGCTTCGGCGTGTTCTCCGGCGCGGTCCAGGGCGGCGGCTCTGTGCGCCTCATTAACGTGAACGGCCACGCCGCCGACTTCCCCCGCAAGAAGATCGACAAGCTGGGCGAGTTCGTGAAGACCTACAAGGCCAAGGGCCTGGCCTGGACCCGTATGCACGACGGCCAGGTGACCTCCTCCTACCAGAAGTTCCTCACCGAGGAGGAGAATAAGGCCATTCTGGAGCGCGCCGGCGCCAAGGACGGGGACCTGATTCTCATCGTGGGCGATGTGAAGGACGAGGTCGTCTTTGCCGCTCTGGGCGCTCTGCGCTGCGAGTGCGCCAAGCAGCTGGGTCTGCTGGACCCCAAGGACTTTAAGTTCCTGTGGGTCACCGAGTTCCCCATGTTCGAGTACAGCGAGGAAGAGGGCCGCTATGTGGCCATGCACCACCCGTTTACCGCCCCCATGGACGAGGACCTGGACAAGCTGGAGACCGATAAGAAGAACTGCCGCGCCAAGGCCTACGACATCGTGCTCAACGGCACCGAGCTGGGCGGCGGCTCCATCCGTATCTCCGTGCCTGAGACCCAGCAGGCCATGTTCCGTGCCCTGGGCTTCAGCGACGAGGACGCCCAGGAGCGCTTCGGCCACCTGATTAACGCCTTTAAGTTTGGTGCGCCCCCCCACGGCGGCCTGGCCTACGGCCTGGACCGTCTGTGCATGCTGATGGCCGGCGCTGAGTCCATCCGCGACGTCATCGCCTTCCCCAAGGTGCAGAACGCCAGCGAGCCCATGACCAACTGCCCCGACTTCGTGGACGACAAGCAGCTGGATGACCTGAGCCTGGCTGTCACCCGCCGCGAGGAAGCTTCCGAAGAGGAATAAATTTCTCTGTCGGCCACGAAGGGGCCCCATCGCAGATGGGGCGCGCCTTTGGGCGCGTACAAGCGTTTTGGCCTTTGGCCAAAACCTTGGCGCAGGGCGAATTTACTTCGCCTGAGCATTTATAATCTCTGGGGTCCCCGCAAAACTGGTTTTGCGGGGCGGACGACAAGCAGCTGGACGATCTGAGCCTGGCTGTCACCCGCCGCGAGGAAGCCGAACCCGAGGCCTAACCTTCTTTTTTCGAGAAAAAAGAAGGCAAAAAAGCTTTGTGCAAAACTTCGTTTTGCCTCTGCGCCCGTCATAAAAAACTGTGGTGGGAGCGACATGTTACGTCGCTCCCACCTTTTTTGTTGTTCTTCCCTTCCCGGAACATGGGCAGGGCTTTCCGCTTTGTTCTTATCAGTACTTTTTCCTTCTAATTGCGGTCAAAGGTTGGGATTATTTCTTTAAGACCCACTTAAATCGCCCAAAAAAATTGACAAAATCACAACTTAGTGGTATAGTACGTAAGATATCAGTAAAAAGACTGTAAGAAAGTGTGGAGAAAACCGCCCCGGTTACCGGACGCGTTTGCCTCCGCGCTGTTTTTTCAGGAGGAAGCTATGAAAAAAGCACTGATCGTTTTTCTGTGCGTGCTTTTGACCGGCTGCGCCCCCACCCCGGGCACAGGTTCCCAATCCACTGGCTCTCAAAGCACGCCCCAGGATTCCAGCGTCCAGTCCTCCGACAGCTCCAGCCAGGGTAGCTCTTCTGGCACACCGGACGCATCCCAGGACCCGGAGGACCCCCCCTCACAGACAGACCCCGGCACCCATTCCAGCTCCACGGAAAATCAGGACCAGATCATTGAGGAGCTGCTCTCCGCCATGACGGTGGAGGAAAAGGTGGGCCAGATGTTCTTTGTCCGCTGCCCCGATACCGGTGCGGCAGAGGCGGTGTCTGAGTACAAGCTGGGCGGATACATTCTCTTCGGTCGGGATTTTAAAAACAAGACCGCCGAGCAGGTCCGCAACGACATCAGCTCCTATCAGAGCGCTGCCGGCGTACCTCTGCTCATCGGCACCGACGAGGAGGGCGGCACGGTGGTCCGGGCCAGCTCCAACCCCAATCTTTTCCCTCACTCCGGTCTCTCCCCCCAGGACCTCTTTGCCCAGGGCGGTATGGATGCCATCATTCAGGATGCCCGGCAGAAGAGCGTGACGCTGCTGGATCTGGGTGTCAACGTGAACCTGGCTCCGGTGGCCGATGTGTCCACCGATTCCAACGACTTTATCTATGACCGTGCCTTCGGCCAGGACGCCCAGGCTACGGCGGAATACGTGTCCAACGTGGTCAAGACCATGGACGCCCAGGGCATCGGCTCTGTCCTCAAGCACTTCCCCGGCTACGGGAACAATGTGGATACCCACACCGGCGTAGCCATTGACGAGCGGCCCTACGAAACCTTCCAGACCAGCGATTATCTTCCCTTTACCGCCGGTATCCAGGCCGGAGCCGACGCGGTACTGGTCAGCCACAATGTGATGACCTGTGTGGACGATCAGCTTCCCGCCTCCCTCTCCCCTGCCGTCCACAAGGAGCTGCGGGAGACTCTGGGCTTCCAGGGCGTGATTATGACCGATGACCTGGCCATGGATGCAGTAGCCGCTTACGCCGGCGACCAGTCCCCCGCTGTGATGGCGGTAAAGGCCGGCAATGATATGATCGTTACCACCGACTTCCAGACTCAGATCCCTGAGGTAATTCAGGCCGTGAAGAGCGGCGAGATCGACGAGGAGCAGATTGATCAGTCTGTGACTCGGGTGCTGAAGTGGAAGTATGATCTGGGCCTTTTAGGACAATAAATTTTAAAACCATCTTACCGGGAAACTGGTAAGGTGGTTTTTTTGTTCGTTCCGTCCTGCGGGGCAGGTTTCCTTGTTGAGAGACGAATGTTCCTTTCTGCTCGCACAGAAAGGAACCAAAGATGCGCCAAGGGGACTCCTTC
>CAJLCG010000072.1 GCA_905205085.1 uncultured Oscillospiraceae bacterium | reverse complement strand
AGCGCCGCATCCGATGGTTCGGATGCGGCGCTTGCGTGTATGAGGATTACTCCTCCACCTCGGGCTCCTCCTCAGCGGGAGCAGCCTCCAGCAGAGCGCGGATGGACAGGGAAACCTTCTTGTTGTCCATGTCCACATCGGTGATCTTCACGTCCACCTTATCGCCCTCAGCCAGCACGTCGCCGGGCTTCTCGATGCGGTGATCGGCGATCTGGGAGATGTGGATCAGGCCGTCCACACCGGGAACGATCTCGGCGAAGGCGCCGAAGGTCATCAGCTTCACGATGCGCACGTTGGCCACGTCGCCCACCTGATAGGTGCTGGTGAACACAGTCCAGGGATCCTGGCTGTGATCCTTCATGCCCAGAGAGATCTTCTTCTTCTCGGGGTCAGCGGAGATGACGTACACGTCCACGGTGTCGCCCACCTTCACCACCTCAGAGGGGTGCTTAATGCGGGACCAGGACAGCTCAGAGATGTGGACCATGCCGTCCACGCCGCCGATGTCCACGAAGGCGCCGTAAGAAGTCAGGGACTTCACGGTGCCGGTATAACGCTTGCCGTCCTCGATCTCAGCCCAAACCTTCTCGGCAGCGGCAGCACGCTCAGCGCGCAGCACGCGGCTGATGGAGCCCACCACGCGGCGGCGGGCACGGTTGACCTCGGTGATCACCAGGCGCACCTTCTGCTTGAGCAGGGTGCTCATGGGAGTCTCACGGGGCAGACCGGTCTGAGAAGCAGGAACGAACACGCGGATGCCCTTCACGGACACGACCACGCCGCCCTTGTTATCCTCAGTGACCACGCCCTCCAGCACGGTCTCGTTCTCACGGGCGGTCTCGATCTCCTCCCAGCCCTTGACCACGTCCAGGCGCTTCTTGGACAGGGTGACAACACCCTCCTGGTCGTTGACGCGGACCACAAAGGTCTCGATCTCGTCGCCGACCTTGACCAGGTCCTCCACCTTGGCGGTGGGATCGTCGGTCAGCTCGGATACGGGAATATAGCCGGCGTGCTTGGTGCCCAGATCCACCTGGATCTCAGTGGGTGTGATCGCAACCACAGTACCAGTTACCTTATCCCCCGTATTCAAAGTTTTGATCGACTCCTCCAGCAGCTCCGCAAAGGATTTTTCGATCTCCATGATTTCATCGCTCATTTTGTCACAGACCTCCTTTATTATCCACGCGGGAGTCGAAGCACCCGCCGTGATGCCGACAACTTCTGCCTGGGCCAGCCGGCTCATATCCAGGTCCGCTGCGCGCTCAATAAGCTGCACGTCCGGACAGGATTCCCGGCAAATCTCCGCCAAGCGTTTGGTGTTGGAGCTTTTACCGTCGCCGATGACCACCATTTTGTCGCACTGCGCGGCGAACTGATGGGCTTCCTCCTGGCGTTTCGATGTCGCTCCGCATATTGTATCAAAAAATTCCGCGTTTGTACACTCTTTTTTTGCTTTTTTCACGCACCCATCCCAGATTTTTCTGGTGGAGGTGGTTTGAGAGACAAAAGTCAGAGGAAGATTCTTCCTGTTTTCGTCCTCCTGGAGCCACTCTTCCAGCTCCTGGGCGCCCGAGAGCACCACCGGATGGCGGCACCAGCCAGCGATGGCTGTCACCTCCGGATGATGAGGGGTACCGATGATCACCGGCTGCCTCCCCTGCTCCTCTGCCTGGGAGACGATCTGGTGGATACGCTTGACGTTGGGACAGGTTGCGTCCAGAATACGGGCTCCCCGCTTTTCCAGACACTCGTAGGTCTCCCGACTCTCCCCGTGGGAGCGGATGATGACCCCGCAGCCCTCCGGTACGTCCTCAGGCCGCTCCACCACAGTCACGCCCTGGCGGGCCAGGCGGTCTACCACGTCGCTGTTGTGGATGATATAGCCCAGCATCACGCAGGGCTCTCCGGACTGGGCGGCCGACTCTGCCAGCTCCACCGCCCGTTTCACACCGTAGCAGAAGCCGGCGGACTTGGCCAGACGGATCTTCATTCCAACCCCTCCCCCAGCGCATGGATCTGGTCCATCACCGTATGGGTAATCTGGTCCAGCTCCTCCGCGGTGGCTTTCCGTCCCGCAATCTGGGGATGGAAGGGCTGTCCGAAGACCACCGTGGTAGGCCGGAACCAGGGCTTCTTCCGGGTAACGTACACCGGCAGGATGGGACTTGCAGTACGGGTGGCAAACAGAGCCGCGCCCCCCTTGGCCGCCACGTCCTCCCCCTCATGGACTCGGGTCCCTTCCGGGAAGATGAGCAGCTTACCCTCTCCCTTCAGGCAGGACAGGGCGGACTTTACCGCCTTCACATCGGCGTGACCCCGGTCTACATAGATGACCCCCGCCTTACCCAGCAGCCAGCCGATCAGGGGCACCCGGGACAGCTCGATCTTGGCCATAGGTCGGATGATGAAGTGCAGCCGTGCGGCAAAGCAGACAAATAACGGGTCCGTCAAAGCGGTGTGGTTGGCGCACAGTACCACGGCTCCCTCCGGGATGTTCTCCCGGCCGATGGCCCGCACCGGATGAAACAGGCTGAATACAGGCTTTACGATGCTGTACAGCAGCCGGTACATGGTTTCGATACTCACAGGGCAATTCTCTCCCTTACCAGATTGATCAAGGCCTCCAGACTGCCCTTCAGATCCAGATGAGTGGTATCCAGCTGCACCGCGTCCTCGGCCTGCCGCAGGGGAGCCACCTCCCGGTGGGCATCCTGATAATCCCGCTGCTGGATATCGTGGAGGATCTCAAAAAATTCCGCCTTCTCCCCCCGCATTTCCAGCTCCAGGCAACGGCGGCGGGCACGGGCCTCGGGATCAGCGGTGAGGAAGATCTTCACCCCGGCGTGGGGCAGCACCACCGTGCCAATGTCCCGCCCGTCCATGACCACGTCGTGCTCCTGGGCCTGGCGGCGCTGGAAGTCCAGCAGGAAGGCACGAACCTGAGGCAGGGCGGCCACCTGGGAAGCCATGCCAGAAATCTCATGGTGCCGGATGGCCTCGGACACGTCCTCACCTGACAAGTACATATGCTGTACACCATCTTCCCCGTAAGCCATTCGAAGGTCCAGGCCCTCCAGCAGCGGAGCGACCTGCTCCGGGTCGGAGGGGTCGGCCCCCGCCTGCTTGCACCGCAGGGCTACTGTGCGGTAAATGGCTCCGGTATCCACATACAGATAGCCGATCTCTTTGGCCAACGCCCGGGCCAGGGTGCTCTTCCCTGCCCCGGCGGGGCCGTCGATGGCAATACTGCGATTTTCCATAGTTCTCTCTCCCTATGCGTTTTCTTCTCCGGCTCCCTGAGCAGCCCGGGCCGCGCTCTCTCCCGCGCAGCGGCCGGTGGCCCAGGCAATCTGGAGGTTGAAGCCCCCAGTGTAGGCGTCCACGTCCAGCAGCTCTCCGGCCAGATACAGCCCGGGGACCTTCTTGGACTCCATGGTCTTGGGGTCCACCTCACCCACTTTCACTCCGCCGGTGGTGACGATGGCCTCGGCAATGGGCCGGGGCCCCTTCACATGGATGGTAAGCCCTTTCAGAGTCTCCAGCAGCCGCCGGCGCTCCTGCCGGGTCACATCATGGGCCTTCCGGTCCGGTGGGATCTGGGTGAGCTCCAGCAGCACCGGCACCAACAGCCGAGGCGCCAGAGCCCCCAACAGGTTGTGCATGTCCCGGTTGGCGTTTTCCCCCAGCTCCCGCAAAAGGCGCTGGTCCAGCTTCTCCTCGTCCAGGGCGGGCTTGAGGTCGATGACGCAGGTATACTGGTCCTTCTCAAAATCCCGCATGTGGGCGCTGGCACTGAGCACCAGGGGACCCGACATACCGAAGTGGGTGAACAGCAGCTCCCCCTGCTCCTGGAAGATTACTTTTTTCTTCTTGTTTTTTACCTTGAGCACCACATTTTTCAGGGCCAGTCCCTGCATCTGGGCGCAAAAAGATTCCTCCGCCTCCAAAGGCACCAGAGAGGGCTTGGCTGGGACGATGGTGTGCCCCAGAGCCTCAGCCATGGCGTAGCCGTCTCCGGTGGAGCCGGTTGCGGGGTAGGACGCCCCTCCGGTGGCCAGCACCACCGTCCGGGCGGAATATTCGCTTCCCTCCCCTACCACTGTAAAGGTGCCGTCCTCCTGGGGATTCAGCTCCAGGATACGGTCCTGGAGGATGGGCACCCTGCGGCGCTGGAGAGCGCGGAACAGCGCGTCAATAATATCGGCGGAGCGGTCAGACTGGGGAAACACCCGGTTGCCCCGCTCCACCTTCAGGGGCACGCCCAACTCCTCAAAGAAGTTCTCCACCCACTGAGGGGGCGTGCGGGTCATGGCCCCGTAGAGAAAACGGCTGTTGCGGGGGGTGCTGGCAAGCACCTGCTCCACAGGGCAGTGGTTGGTTACGTTGCACCGTCCCTTGCCGGTGATGTACAGCTTGCGCCCCACCTTCTGGTTGCGCTCCAGCAGGCACACCTGGGCGCCCTGGTCCGCGGCGGCAAGGGCCGCCATCATCCCGGCGGCTCCGCCGCCAATTACCAATACATCTGTCATACCTGGTCGTCCTGGGCCTTCTGATAGACCCCGTACTCCTCCCAGATCTGCTCCAAGGTCTGGAAGGTCTTGGACAGATCCTCATTTTTCTTCCGGCTGACCTCTACCAGCAGGGCGTTGACCAAGCTGAGGGGAGCCACCAGGGAGTCCACGAAGGAGGCCATATCGCTGCGGGCCTTCAGGGTATATTTGGAGCTGACGGCCAGGGGCGAGGCGTCGCTGTCGGTGATGGCGATGGTGGTGGCACCCCGATCCCGGGCAAAGTTCATGGCCTGCACCGCCCGGCTGGAGTACCGTGGGAAGCTGATGCCGATGACCACATCCCCCTCCCCTACCCGCAGCAGGCTCTCAAAGACCTCGCTGGGGGTGTTGGCGGTGATCATGGCCACGTTGTCAAACAGCAGGTTAAAATAGAAGCTCAGGAAGGTGGCGATGGCCGCGGAGGAGCGCACGCCGATGATGTAGATGCGCCGGGCAGCCACGATGGCGTCGGTGGCCTTGTCAAAGCTGTCCCGGTCGATGTCCTCCAGGGTGAGGCGGATCTTCTCAATGTCCGACTGGAGCACCATGTCCAGCACGTTCTGATCCCCGATGCGGTCGTTAGCCACCTCGATGCGCTGTACCGACGTGAGCCGGTTACGAATCATCTTTTGCAGGGATTTCTGCATGCTGGGGTAGCCGTCATAGCCAAGCTCCGCGGCGAAGCGGACCACGGTGGACTCGCTTACATTGACCCGCTTGCCCAGACGGCTGGCGGTCATAAAGGCCGCCTTATCGTAGGACTCCAAGATATAATTGGCAATGCGTTTTTGCCCCTTGGAGAAGGTATTCATATTTTCCTGGATTACGGCCAGAATATCCCGATTCATAAATCCTTCATCTCCTGACAATGTTGGCCCCTTCCTGCAAGGAAGAAACCATCTGTCTATCTCCCTGCTCTGCCCGCCCCGCTCTTGGCGGTCTGCCAGGGAGTTTACCGGGAAAGGATGCCGGGAAACGGCAAAATTCCCATCCTCTATCATAACGGTTCCCAGAAAAAAATGCAAGCCATTTTTGCAAGTCCGCGCTGGAATCTTGCAAAAATTTGCCTGCATTTTTCCAAGATATTACAAGTGCTTCCGCAGGGCGGTCAGCTCCTGGGCGGTCAGGGGCCGCCACTGTCCCGGCTTGAGCTTCCGGTCCAGCTGCACCTGTCCCTCCCGGATGCGCTTGAGCCGCTTGACCTCCAACCCCGCCTGAGCACACATCCGCCGTACCTGGCGGTTTTTTCCCTGGCAGATGGTGATGGACAACTGGGTTACCCCGTTGCTCTCCCGGCCCCGGGCCACTTTGGCCGGAGCCAGCGGCTCCCCGTCCAGCTCCATAGGTCCGGACAGAATGGGCAGCGCATACTCCACGTCCCCCGTCACCCAAACCAGGTACTCCTTCTCTACCTGGCGGCTGGGATGGAGCAGACCGTTCGTCAGCTCCCCATCGTCGGTCATGAGCAGCAACCCCTCCGAGTCCAGGTCCAGCCGCCCCACCGGCCACACCCGCTTTCCGCACCCTGACACCAGGGCGGCCACCGTCTTGCGGCCCTTTTCATCGGACAGGGTAGTCACATAGCCCCGAGGCTTGTTGAGCATCAGGTATGTACGGGGGCTGCCACCCCGCAGGGGACGGCCGTCTACCTCTACCCGGTCCCGGTCCAGGTCGGCCCGGTCCCCCAGCTGGGCGGGAAGCCCGTTTACCGTCACCCGTCCTGCCATGATCCACTCCTCCGCCGTGCGGCGGGAGGCCAATCCACACTGGGAAATCAATTTTTGCAGCCGCTCCTCCAAGGAGACCGCCCCTTTCTCGTAAGTTTATCCAAACAGCCAATCCAGCCATCCGGTGTGCTCCTGCCGGTCCCGATAGACCTGGGCGGCACAGGAGAGATCACTCTCTCCCACCACTTCCCCGTTCAGCAGCACCTCTACCCGGCCCATGGACACGTCCGCCTGCACTGGGGCCTCCAGGCTGGTGAGGCCGCCCAGTTCTGTGCGGGTCTCCAGGCTCTCCCCTGGTCCTACCGGCCAGCGCAGGGTCTCCTCCGCCTCCAGGGACACAAAGGGCACCAGACTACCTGAGACCGGCAGGCTGCACAGGCTCTGCCCTGCCGTCACTGCTTCTTCCATGTGGTAGTTTTCAAATCCGTAGTCCAGCATGGCGGCGTGGTCGGCCCAGTCGCTGGGGGCGTTCAGCGTAACGGCAATGAGGGTCATGCCATCCCGCTCCGCCGCCGACACCAGGGTGCGCCCCGCCGCCTGGGTATAACCCGTCTTCATCCCCACGCACCCCTCATAGCGCCAGAGGAGTTTATTGTGGTTGACAAAGGTCCGCCCCTCCATATTGACAGAGCGGGCAGCGGTCATCTCCGCCAGCTCCGGCACTGCCAGGCAGGCCCGGGCCAGCAGGGCCATGTCGTAGGCCGAGGAGTAGTGCTCGTCCCCGTCCAGGCCGGTGGGGTTGGTGAAGTGGCTGTGGGTCATGCCCAGCTCCTGGGCCTTCTCATTCATCTGCCCGGCAAAGGCCTCCAGGCTGCCGGCACAATGCAGGGCCACCGCCGTGGCCGCATCGTTGCCCGAATGAAGCAGCATGCCGTACAGCAAGGTTTTCAGCTTTACAGTCTCTCCCGCCTTCAGGTAGAGGGACGACCCCTCCACCCCGGCCGCCTCAGCCGGGATGGTCACGTCCTCCTCCAGACTGTGCCCCGACTCCAGTGCCACCAGTGCCGTCATCAGCTTGGTGGTACTGGCGATGAGCCGCTGAGTGTCTGCGTCCTTGGCATACAGCACCCGGCCGCTCTCCGCCTCCATGAGCACTGCGCTCTGGGCCGAGACCGTTACCTCCGCCGCCTCCGCCCGGGGCAGCAGGGCAAAACACAGCGCCGCTGCCAACAGCACACCCGTTCCTCTTCTCAACCCCATCTCCTCCTTTCGGATCTCTGGGGTTAGGATGGCCGGTTTTCTCCGTTTCTTGCAGCGGCGCTGAAAAAAGCGCGATTCAGTCGGCCAGGTCGGTCTCCGTCTTGGCGGCGGACTTGGCCTGCTGCTTGTCAATAAAGTCGGTGACCTTGTCCACTACCTCGGGCACCGTCTCAATCACCCGGTCCAGGGTGGTAGCGGGCGGGGGCATCACAGGCAGCAGCTTGACGCTGTCCCCCCGCACGATGAGAAAGGCCACTGGGTCCACCTTGCCGCTGGCTCCGGTGCCGCCGCCGAAGGCGTTGTCGCCTCCCACCGCCTGCTTTTTGGTGGAGTACTCGGTGCCGCCGCTGGCGATGCCGAAGGACAGGCGGGATACGGGAATGAGGGTCACGTCCCCCGCCTGAATGGGCTGACCCACCACGGTGTTGGAGTCGGCCAAGGCGCGGAGCTTGTCCGCCGCCACACTCATAAGATCATTAAGAGGATGCTGCTTTTCCATCGTTGCGACCGCCTTTCTCTGCGTCATTTGTGTCTGTGCGGATTTCCCGCCAAATATTCAGGGCTTTCACGCCGCAGCGCAGCCCCAGCCATATCAGCTGTCCCACCGTTATGGTCATCTGAAGCCGGCCCCACAGGGCCCAGTGCTCCTGCTGAAAGTCCACGTCCACCCGAGCCCGGCCGTCCTTCACCTGAAAGGCCTCGTTGAGCGGTCCCCACAGGGCGCCCAGGGCCGCACTGGCCTTGCCGTAGCTCATGGCCGCATCCGCCGGGTCGGGTTCCCCTATGATCAGGTCCATTTCCAGCACATCGATGCGCAGCTTGCGCCGAAAGCTCCCTGCCGCCTCCAGACCCAAGGGGATGAGCTGCCGCACCAGGGCCACGACCTGCTCCCGGGTAAGGGGCTTGCGCGGCTTTTTCTCTTTCTTGGGCTTTTTCTCCTTGGGCGGCTTGGCCTTTTTTGCTTTGGCCGGCTTCTCCTTGGAGGGCTTTGGGGCCCGTGGATACAAGGTGATGCTGGCTGGTCCCAGCCGCAGCCACAGCCGGTTTCCCTCCTCCTGGGTGCGGGAGGCCCCCACGCCCAGCCGGATGCAGCCGATGAGCCACACCAGGACCACGATCACCCCGGCAATGATCCAGCCGATCATTTTTCCTCCTCCGGGGCCGCTTCCCCGGCCTCCTCAGCCCGCAGGCGCTCCACCGCCTGTTCCAGCTCCAAGGTCATCTGGCCGCCCTCCTGAGAGCCGTCGGGCAAGGGGGGCAGCTCCTCCAGAGAGGACATGCCGAAGGAGCGCAGGAAATTTTTCGTGGTGCGGTACAAAATGGGCCGTCCGGGCACCGCCAGGCGGCCGCTCTCTTCAATGAGCTCCCGCTCCAGCAGCAGACCCACGGTGTAGGCGCTGTCCACGCCCCGGATCTGGTCCACATAGGCCCGGGTCACCGGCTGGTAGTAGGCGATGATGGCCAGCACCTCCAGGGCGGGCTGGGACAGGCGGGGCGGCTTGCGCCCCTCCAGCGTCTTGCGGATATAGGGGGCATACTCCGGGGCGGAGCACATCTGATAGCTGGCGTCCATCCGCACGATACGGATGCCCCGGCGCTCATAGCGGTAGCGGTCCATCAGCTGGCGGGCCACCGCGTCCAGAGTGGGCCGGTCGGTCTCCAGGCTGAGACACAGCCGCTCCACGCCTACCGGCTCTCCCGCTGCAAACAGGATGCCCTCCAGGGCGGCCTCCAATTCCTTTACTTCCATGGGCTTCCCCCTTTACTCCTCCGGTGCGTCGGCGGTGATCTCCAGAGGCTGGGCCCCCTCTCCCTGAATGCAGGTGACGGTACAGTCCTCCTCGGTGCCCGCCAGGCGCAGGCGGTGGGCCTTACACAGCTCCAGTACGGCAATGAAGGTGGCTACTACCTCCGAGCGGCTCCGGTTGCCCCGGAACAGGGCCCGGAACCGGGTGACTCCCAGGTGGACCAGCCGCTGGATGATCTCGGCAGCCTTCTCGGCCACCGGATAGGGCTCCCGGCCCACAATGCCCTGAAAGGCAGCCACCGGCGGGGGCAGCTTGTTGTCCGAGCGGGCCAGTACATCCCCCATGGCTTTCCGCAAATCCTCCTTGGGGTGGATATAGCGGTAGGCCCGGTCGGGCTGGATGGCCTCCGGGGTCTTAGTGATAAAGTCCCGGCCATAGCTGAACTGCTGGTCCAGCAGGGGGACGATCTCTTTGATTTTCAGATAGTTCTCGTTGCGCTGATGGGCCTCCAGGGTGGCAATGAGCTGTTCCATCTCGCTCATGGCCTCCTCGTCGTGGATGGACAGAAGCATCCGGGTCTTGATGTACACCAGATGGGAGGCCATGGTGACAAACTCACTGGCCACCTCCAGATCCAGCTGCTTGCGCTGGTTCATCCAGGCCAGATATTGGTCCAGGATTAGGGAGATCTGGATGTCCTTGATCTCCATTTTGTTTTTGCTCAGCAGGTGCAAAATCAGGTCCAAAGGCCCCACAAAGTCCTGCAGATCCTCGGAGCGGTCCTTGACCACTCCTTGCAAATGATAGATGGGACTGTCCAATCCCGCCCCTCCCTTAGAAGAAGTAGAATTCCATGATGGCAAAGGGGAACCCGGTCACATGGCATAGGGCCTCTATGACCCAGGCAATGGCTGCCTCCAGAGGCCCGCCCAGCAGTCCGGACCAGGCCAGCAGCACCACTGCCACAATGAGAAACCGCTCCCGCCTCATGAGCCACAGGTAAGCCCGGTCAGGCAAAAAGGCGCTCACCACCCGGGAGCCGTCCAGCGGCGGGATGGGGATCAGGTTAAAGACCCCCAACCCCACATTGAGCACGGCCAGCTGGCATAAAAACAGCAGCACATAGGCCGACCAGACCCGTCCCATGCCATCCCGCAGCACAAAGCCACCCAGGCAGATACACACCAGAGCCAACAGGAAATTGGCGATGGGGCCCGCCAGAGCGGTGGCCGCCATCCCCGCCTTTGGGTTGCGGAAATTCCGCATATCCACCGGCACAGGCTTGGCCCAGCCCACCCCTACGGTCAGCAGCAGGAACAGGCCCACCCAGTCGATGTGGGCCAGAGGGTTCAGGGTGAGCCGCCCGTTTACTTTGGCGGTGGGGTCCCCCAGCTGCCGGGCCATCAGGCCGTGGGCCAATTCATGGATGGTCAGGCAGATGAGACAGGCCACGGCGCTCATTAAAAACAGGAGCATTCCCTGCCAGTCCATATGGTTTAAAAATTCTGTCAACGCACCCATGGTTTAACCTTTCTTTCCCCCAGGGAACCAAGAATCCAATAATGAGGAATCAATATTGGAATTATACCAAGTTTTGCTCCCCTTGACAAGCGCCCGGGGCCTTGCGGCCCTCCACGCTGGCCAGGATGGCGGAGACCAGCTCCTGCCGTCCGGTGCCCTTCTCCGCGGAGAACGGGATGACCACATCCCCCTCCCCCAGCTCCAGAGTCTCCCGGATCACCTGGAGGTTGGGCTCCACCTGGCTCTTTTTCAGCTTGTCCAGCTTGTTGGCCACCACCACAAAGGGGCAGCCCGCCTCCCGGTACCACTGGGCCATGGTGCAGTCGTCCGCCGTGGGCTTGTGCCGGGCATCCACGATCATCACGCCCAGGGTCATCAGCTCCGGGTCGGCGAAGTAGCTCTCCATCAGCTTGCCCCAGCGGTCCCGCTCGGCTTTGGACACCTTGGCATATCCGTAGCCGGGCAGGTCCACCAGGTAAAAGGCGTTGTCAATTTTGAAATAGTTAATTTGGGTGGTCTTGCCGGGCGCGGCGCCCACCCGGGCGAAATTCTTCCGGTTGAGCAGGCGGTTGATGACCGACGACTTGCCCACGTTGGAGCGGCCGGAGAAGGCCACCTGGGGCAGCCCGTCCCGCAGGAAAAACTTCGGTGCCACGGCGGAGAGAATAAACTCCGCCTTTTGCAGATTGATGGCCATATCGTGCCTCCTTACTGCCGCAGTTGAGCGTGACCCCGCCCCTGCGTGTCTGAGAGCTTGGAGTCCAGCGCCTTGTCTCGCTCCAGTGCGGCTCCGGGGGCCACAATGGCCTGAGCCAGCACCTGCTCAGCCTGGTCTACCAGCACAAAGTTCAGAGCGTTGCGCACAGTCTGGTCGATCTCGTCCAGGTCCTTCTCATTGTCAGCGGGGATGATCACCGTCTGGATGCCGTTGCGCAGGGCGGCCATGGTCTTTTCCCGCAGACCGCCGATGGGCAGCACCCGGCCCCGCAGGGTGACCTCGCCGGTCATGGCGATACCCCGGCGCACGGGCGCTCCGGTGAGGGCGGACACCATGGCGGTGATGATAGCAATACCAGCAGAGGGTCCATCCTTGGGCACGGCACCCTCGGGGAAGTGGACGTGGATGTCCTTTTCCTTGTAGAAGTCGGCGGGGATGCCCAGGCGGTCGG
>CAJLCG010000071.1 GCA_905205085.1 uncultured Oscillospiraceae bacterium | reverse complement strand
GCGGTCCGGGACATCATTCTTTAATTCCACCCTCTACCGCAAGACCATGCTGCGGTTCTGGCCTCTGTGGGCGGCCTACGGCCTGATGTGGCTGTACCTGGTGCCCTTTAACCTGCTGAATAACTACTTCTCTATGAGAGGTGCCTCCGTGTCCTCGGTGGAGCTGGCCAACCGCCTGGTGGAGAATGCCCGGGATATCCCCAATACCCTGCAATTTGGGGTGTTTGTGGCCTGCGGCTACGGGGTGCTGTGCGCCATGGCGGTGTTCGGTTACCTGTACAACAACCGCTCCGCCTGCATGATGCACGCCCTGCCTCTGCGCCGGGAGACCCTGTTCGGCACCCAGTATCTGGCGGGACTGTCTTTTGCCCTGCTGCCCAACCTGGTGGTGGCGGGCATCACCTTGGCCGTTGAGCTGCCCTTGGTGGCTCAGAAATGCTGGGGAACCTCCCTGGCCAGCCTGGGCATCTGGCTGCTGGTACAGAGCGGAGTATGCCTGTTCTTCTTCTCCTTTGCTGCCTTCTGCGCCATGTTTACCGGCCATATTTTGGCCCTGCCTGCCTTCTACGGGATTTTAAACATGCTGGCCTATGTCCTCAATATGCTGATCAACGGAGTTTTGAGCGACTTCTTCTTCGGGTTTTCTATGCACAACGGACGGGGAAACGCCTTGACCCAGATCCTCACCCCCATCTGGCCCCTTACCGAGGCAGTGGAATGGGATCCGGTACAGGAGACGGTGAATGGAATGACCGCGACCACGGGGGAGTGGTACCTGCTGAGCCCCGGTACCGTAGCCGCCTACGCCGCCGCCGGTGTGGTGCTGGCAGTGCTGGCCCTGCTGGTGTACCGGCAGCGGCAGGTGGAGAGCGCGGGGGACGTGGTCTCCGTGCGCCTGGTGCGGCCCGTCTTTCTGTATGGCGTGGCCTTCTGCTCCGGACTGTGCTTCGGCGTCTACACCATTGCCTTCTTTGGATGGAGAAACCGGCTTTCCCTGGCGGTGTGCGTGGTGGTATGGGCCGTGGTGGGCTACTTTGTGGCCCGGATGCTGCTGTGCAAGTCCTTCCGGGTGCTGAAATACTGGAAGGGTGCGGCAGCCAGCTTTGTGGTCATGGCGGTGTTGTGCGTGGCCTGCTTCACGGATGTAATGGGCATTACCGCCTGGGTGCCCCAGGTGGATGAGGTGGCCTCCATCACGGTGGTGGACTACCGTATCAACTACCCCTACGACAGTGGAAACAGCACCCGAGTAAACCTAACCGACCGGGAGCAGATCGCTCAGATCGTCGCCCTGCATCAGGCCATCGTGGACCACCGGGACACGGTGGACACCAGCAGCTCCCGCTATCAGGCCGGGGAGGAGTACACCCGACTGGATGTAGAGTATGCCCTGACGGACGGTCGTACTGTGCGCCGCAGCTACGATGATATCCCCCTCCGCGCGGAGGATCTGACCACAGAGGGTACCGTGACCTGGGCCCTCAACCAGATCGCCCAGGATCGGGACGCGGTGGAGGATATGTACGACTTTGACCGCTTTGAGCAGTATCGTCTGGTGGAGGCCTACCTGGACCGGGCCGGCACCCAGAGCGGGCAGACCGAGACGGACACCAACGAGCCCTTCTACCTGGAGGGAGCCTCCAACGCCCAGCTCAAGGAGCTTTGGCAGGCTGTGCGCGCCGACTTTGACGCGGGCACCATCGGGGTGCGCTACCTCTTTGACGACCAGCAGCGCCAGGAAAATACCTACGTCACCGACCTGGTCTTTGTCTTTGAGGTGCCCTCGAGAAACAGTGTCTCCGACGCCATGGAGAGCTACAGTACCGATCTGCGCATCACCCTTACCCCCAACGCAGAAAACACCCTGGCCTGGCTGACCCAGTACGCCGGATGGGGGGAGACGGTGTTCCCCATCCTCCATGAGGTCCAATAAAACCGGATTGTTCCCGGTCCTCTTCCAGTGCGGGAGAGGGCCGGGAATTTTTTTCGGAGAGAGCGAAAAAAGGGCAAAAAATTATTTTGTCAAAAATTTAACGAATTACCGAAGGAAAAGTTCTCAACTCCGGTTAAAATGGCGCAATTTTGTCACTCTCAGACAGAAAGGAGGCCAGAAAGCACAAAAAATTGTATTGATTTTTCCAGATTCCTTCGATATAATGCAGTCAAGAGCGGAACGAAGGGCGCCTTATGACGCCACAACACATTTTTGGAGGTAACAGAGCGATGAAAGAAGTCTATGTTGTCAACTGCTGCCGCACCGCCATCGGTTCCTTTGGCGGAAGCCTGAAGGACGTGCCCGCTGCCGAGATGGGCGCCGTGGTCATGAAGGAAGCCCTCAACCGCGCCGGCGTGAAGCCCGAGCAGGTGGACGAGGTCATGTTCGGCTGCATCCTCACCGCTGGTCTGGGTCAGAACCCTGCCCGTCAGGCCGCTGTGAAGGCCGGCATCCCCTTCCAGGTTCCCGCTTACACCGTGGGCATGGTGTGTGGCTCCGGCATGAAGAGCGTCATTGAGGGCGCCCGCAGCATCCTGGCCGGCGACGCCGATGTGGTCCTGGCCGGCGGCACCGAGAACATGTCCGCTGCTCCCTTTGCTCTGCCTGATGAGCGCTGGGGCGCCCGCATGGGCGACAAGAAGGTCGTGGACACCATGATCAAGGACGGCCTGTGGGACGCTTATAACAACTATCACATGGGCACCACCGCTGAGAACATCTGCGACGTGTGGGGCATCACCCGTGAGGAGCTGGACGAGTTCGCCGCTTCCTCTCAGAATAAGGCTGAGGCCGCTCAGAAGTCCGGCCGCTTCGACGACGAGATCGTGCCCATCATGATCAAGAAGAAGGAAATGGTGGAGTTCAAGGTGGACGAGTTCCCCCGCGCCGGTGTGACCGCCGAGGGTATCTCCAAGCTGCGCGGCGCCTTCCCCGTGGGTCCCGAGGGCGTGGAGGACGAGATCGTCCACACCTTTGAGGTCACCCAGGTCCATGAGGCCGACACCAAGAAGCACGTCCAGCGCGTTACCGCTGCCAACGCCTCCGGCATCAACGACGGCGCTGCCGCCATCGTGCTGGCTTCCGGCGAGGCCGTGGAGAAGTACGGTCTGAAGCCCATGGCCAAGCTGGTCTCCTGGGGCCAGGGCGGCGTGGATCCCAAGATCATGGGCGTGGGCCCCGTGCCCGCTTCCCGTCAGGCTATGGAGAAGGCCGGCCTGAAGATCGAGGATATGGACCTGATCGAGGCCAACGAGGCCTTTGCCGCTCAGTCCATCGCTGTGGCTCGCGAGCTGCACTTTGATATGAGCAAGGTCAACGTCAACGGCGGCGCTATCGCTCTGGGTCACCCCGTCGGCGCTTCCGGCGCCCGTATCATCGTCACCCTGCTGCACGAGATGCAGAAGCGCGACGACGCCAAGAAGGGCCTGGCTACTCTGTGCATCGGCGGCGGCCAGGGCGTGGCCACCATCTTCGAGAAGTGCTGATTCTTTTTTCGAGAAAAAAGAATCAAAAAAGCTTTGTGCGAAACTGTGTTTCGCCTCTGCGCCCGTAATGTAGTTTTTCTGTGGGAGTGACGGATTCCGTCGCTCCCACTTTTATTTTTGAGATTCCGCCCTGTGGGCGGCCTACTTTGCCCGCGGCGGCAAAGTAGGCAAACCGCCGCCGGGGATCGCCTTCGAGGAGCACGTTGCCTGCGGCCGTGCTCCTAGGCGGCTTGTCCCCGGACCCCTGTTTACGGGGGCGGGCCACTTTGGTCTGTTCTCCCTTCCGGCGGCCTAAGTTTTGACCGTGCATTCTTCTGCTCTCGGCCCACTGGGGCCTTTTACCATCAAAATTTGAAGGCATTACCACTCTAACGCACACCGCCTGGTGCCTGCCTATCTGTTCGGTGCAGAGGTGATCGGGCAAAGGCCCCCATCAACTGCCAGCTGCCACGGCTTTGCCAGAGTAGGCGGTGTCCGTACAGTGTGTACACTTTCAAAATTTCACTTGGCAGGGCCCAGTGGCCCGGGGCAAGAAGGACCAGCCCGTCCTGATTTTGCCCGCCGGAAGCACACAAATATCTGACAGGAGGGCGTCCCCCGTAATGGGGGTCCGGGGGTAAGAGACTATGAACACCCGCCTTTGGCGAGGTGTTCATCGGAACGCAACTCCCGGGGCATTTTTGGTTCCTTTTTGGGCAAACAAAAAGGAACCCGCCCCGCAGGGCGGAACTCTGCTTTTAAGGAAAGTCTTTCCCTCCGCAGCAAAATAACAGAACCCACGTAGACATAACCCCGCCGCCCCATACATACAGTGGAAGTGACACGCAGGATAAGGGGTGGTACCATGGCAAACCGGGGAAGAAGAAACCATTGGCAGCGGGCCATGCGCCGGGGTGTGGGTCTTGGCCTGGCGGCGGTGGCAGTATGGGGAGTGACAATGACCGCCGACCTATCGGGGGTGACCCAGGTGCTGCGCACCTGGGCGGACCGCCCGGCGGTGGCGGTGGCTCTGCTGGAGAGCCAGCTGGGCTCTCTGCCTCAGGAGACGGTGCAGGGGAGCCTCACCGGCTGGAACCGGCTGTTGGTAGGGCAGTCGGCGCTGCTCTCGGCGGGACAGGATGCGGTGGAGGACTACCTCCAGGGCCAGCAGGAGCAGCCCCAGGACCAGACGGACTCGTCGGAGCCCTCCACAGAGCCGGAAGAGGCTCCGGACGACGATGATCAGGTGGATACGCCCCTTCAGCCGCCAGTCTCTCAGGACGGCATTTTGGAGATGACCGGTGTGGGCAAGGAGGGAGGACAATACCTCAGCCAGAATGGCGTGTATCTCTATGACCGAACCGGAAAAGGGTTGGATGAATCGGTCTTTTCCGCCGGAATGGTCCACTTTACTTTAGGGGAAGGGCCTCAAATTTTGATCGTACATACCCATGGCAGCGAGGCCTATTCCCAGAGTGACGGCCTCACCTACCAGGAGAGCGATTCTTACCGGACCACCGACTGTACCCGTAATATGGTGCGGGTAGGGGAGGAAATGGCCCAAATTTTCCGGGAAAATGGGTTTGAAGTGATCCACGACACCAATTTGTACGACTATCCGGCCTACAATGGAGCCTATGACCGCTCCGGCGCGGCGGTGAAGGATTGGCTGGCCAAATACCCCAGCATCAAAATTATTTTGGATGTTCACCGGGATGCCCTGGTGGGCAACGATGGGTCCATCTACAAGCTGGTCAGCCAGGAAAACGGGGAGAAGGTGGCCCAGGTGATGCTGGTGGTGGGCACGGACGGCGGTGGAGCCTCCCACCCCTACTGGATCGACAACCTGGCGCTGGCCATCCGTTATCAGCAGGAGCTGATCTCCGACTATGTGACTCTGGCCCGGCCCATTGTGCTGCGCAACAGCCGGTACAATCAGAACCTGTCCACCGGGTCCCTGCTGGTGGAGGTAGGGGGACACGGAAATACACTCACCGAGGCCCTGGCTGGGGCGCGGCTGTTTGCCCAGAGCGTTTCTCAGGTATTGCTAGGACTGAAGGGGTAAGGCGGCCTGCGGGCCGCCGGGGGGACGTTGTGACTTTCTGAACGATCAGAAAGTCACCAAAGAATCGCTGGGGGGCTCCTTCGATGGACACCTCGCCAAAGGCGGGTGTCCATAGGCGTTGCCCCCCAGACCCCCATTTACGGGGGAGGCCCTCCTGTCAGATATTTGTGTCCTTCCGGCGGGCAAAATCAAGACCGGTTTCCCTCCTACTCCCGGGCCACAGGGCCCTTTTGCCATCAAAATTTGAAGGCATCTATATTCTAACGCACACCGCCTGGTGCATCCCTACCTGTTTGGTGCGGCGGTGATTGGGCGGAACCCCACAAACAAAAACCGTGGGAGCGACGAAGCATGTCGTTCCCACGGTTTCTTTTCGTAACGGGCGCAGAGGCAAAGCGAAGCTTTGCAGAAAGTTCTTTGCCAAGCTTTCTTTCAAGAAAGCGGTGCCTACTTTTCTTACGAGAAAAGTAGGTCGTAGACAAGGCGGATGGTGAGTAGAGCCAGCACCACAAAGAACATGGGCCGGATGACCTTCGCCCCATTTTTCAACGCCAGCCCAGAGCCCACATAGCTCCCGGCGATGCCGCAGACCGCGGCGGGGATTCCCACCACCCAGACCACCTGTCCGGCCAGGGCAAAGGTCACCAAAGAGGCCATATTGGAGGCGGCGTTGGCCACTTTGGTATTGCCCGAGGCGGTAAGCAGGTCAAACTTACACAGTCCGGTAAAGGCCAGCATCAGGAAGGTGCCCGCGCCGGGACCAAAGAATCCATCATAGCCCCCCAGGACCAGGCCGATGCCCAAAGACAGGATCAGCAGCCGCCGGGGGGAGAGCTCATGGGAGTGGTCCTCGGTGCCGAACTCCCGCTTGACCAGCAGAAACACGGCCATCACCGGCACGATAATCAGCATCAGATAATAGAGGTAGCGGTCGGGCACGATCATGTTGAGCTTTGCGCCCGCCCAGGCGCCGATGAGAGCGCCCACGCCGCCGCACACCGCGCTGGGCACGTGAACTTCCCCGCGCTTAAGGAAGCGATAGGTGGACAGCAGGGTGCCCCACACGTTGCCGCACTTGTTTGTGGCGGAGGCGGCATGAGGCGACAGACCGGCCAGCAGATAGGCAGGCACGGTAATCAGCCCGCCGCCGCCGGCCACGGAGTCCACCAGTCCGCCCAAAAAGACCAGGGGGCAGACGATCAGCAGGGTGTGCAGCAAATTCTCAGGCAGCATAACAGCACCTCCACGGGCAAATTCCCCGGAAAAAGCCCCCGGGGTGGCCCGGGGGTAACGTAAAGCTTTTGTAAAAAAGGGGATAGTTTTTACATTTTATCATAAAATTCTTGGGAATACTACCCGCTATTTTCACAAAAAGTGCCTCTTCAGTCTGGGCAACTCTTTCGGGCAAACCACTTGACGCAGCCATGCCGAAAAGCATAAAATAAAGGCTGAATATTTTTGAAATGATTTGAAATCAACCCTCGGTGGAACAAGCAGACCTATGATCTGTCCGTGCCGGAAGGCCGCCTTGCCCGCCGGGGGTAAACTATGACGAGGTGAAGGTATGACCAGACAGGGCTTTGACAACCAAAAATATCTTACGATGCAGTCCCAGCACATTCAGGAGCGCATTGCCCAGTTCGGGGGCAAGCTGTACCTGGAGTTTGGCGGCAAGCTGTTTGATGACTTCCACGCCAGCCGGGTACTGCCTGGCTTTGAGCCGGACAGCAAGATCCGCATGCTGGCCCAGATGAAGGACAAGGCGGAGATCGTTCTGGTCATCAATGCCGCCGACATTGAGAAGAACAAGGTCCGGGGCGACCTGGGCATCACCTACGACAGCGATGTGCTGCGCCTGATCGACGCCTTCCGGGGCATGGACCTGTATGTGGGCAGCGTGGTGGTCACTCAGTATGCCGGCCAGCAGGCGGCCGACCTGTTCCAGAAGCGGCTGGAGAGCCTGGGCGTGCGGGTGTACCGCCACTATCCCATTCCCGGCTACCCCCACAACATTGCCCAGATCGTCTCCGACGAGGGCTTTGGCAAGAACGAGTACGTGGAGACCACCCGTCCCCTGGTGGTGATCACCGCCCCCGGCCCGGGCAGCGGCAAGATGGCCACTTGCCTCAGCCAGCTCTACCACGAGCACAAGCGTGGGGTCACCGCCGGCTACGCCAAGTTTGAGACCTTCCCCATTTGGAACCTGCCTCTCAAGCACCCGGTGAACCTGGCCTATGAGGCCGCCACTGCCGACCTGGACGACGTGAACATGATCGACCCCTTCCACCTCCAGGCCTACGGGGAGACCACCGTCAACTACAACCGGGACGTGGAGGTGTTCCCCGTCCTGTCCGCTATGTTTGAGAAGATCACCGGCTCCTGCCCCTACAAGTCCCCCACCGACATGGGAGTCAACATGGCGGGCAACTGCATCTACGACGACGAGGCCTGCCAGGATGCCGCCCGGCAGGAGATCGTGCGGCGCTACTACGACGCTCTGTGTGAGCGCCGCCAGGGCAAGGATGTAGACCACGCCGTATACAAGCTGGAGCTGCTGATGCAGCAGGCTGGGGTGACCACCGCCGAGCGGTGCGTGGTGGCCCAGGCCAACCAGCTGGCCGAGGAGACCGGCGAGCCCGCCATGGCCATCGAGCTGCCCGACGGCAAGATGGTCACCGGCAAGACCTCCGAGCTGATGGGCTGCTCCGCCGCCGCCCTGCTCAACGCTCTGAAGGCTCTCTCCGGTGTGGGCGGCCACGGGGTGCACCTGATCGCCCAGAGCGCCATCGAGCCCATCCAGACCGTCAAGGTGAAGTACCTGGGCTCCAACAACCCCCGGCTCCACTCCGACGAGGTGCTCATCGCCCTGGCCTCCTCCGCCAACGCCGACCACAAGGCCGCTCAGGCCCTGGGAGTGCTGGCCCAGCTGAAGGGCTGCCAGGCCCACTGCTCCGTAATGCTCTCTCCTCCCGACGAGATGACCTACAAAAAGCTGGGCATCCAGCTCACCTGTGAGCCCCAGTATCAGAGCAACAAGCTCTACCACCGATAAGATTAAAAACCGCGCCTTTCCACAGGCGGTTTTTTTAATCATAATCCTCAAAACGGAACATAGCCTGGGGGAGCACGTCGGACAGCTCCACCAGCACGGGGGAGAGGCCTCCGGTGTCCTCAATGCGGGGGGACTGGACTTGCAGCCGGGTGTCCAGTGGGCCGGTGGGCAGGGAGACCACGGACAGGAGCGCTCCGCTCTCCCGGCGCTCCAGCAGCATAGTGCCCTTGTGCAGGGCCACGATGTGCCGGGCAATCGCTAATCCCATGCCCGCCCCCTCCTGGGGATCGGGGATGTGGTCGTCGGGCAGGGGAGAGGGGAAGAGGGCCTCCAGATCCTCCTGGGCAAAGTCCTGGCCGCTGTCGGTGACCGAGAGGATGGCCCGGTCCCGGCGCTGGGCCACGGTAAGGAAGACCGAGCCCTTGGGGGCGGCCTTGGCCGCATTGGACAGCAGGGTGAGGATGAGCTTGGACAGCAGCTCCGGGTCGCCGGGAATCAGCAGAGAGCTGCCCGAACAGCGGAAGGTGAGGGTGACTCCGGCCCCCTCCAGCAGAGAGGCGGCCTCGTCACTGAGGCGGCCGCACAGGCCCACCAAATCCATGGTAATGGGCTGGAAAAACGCCTGGGACGAGCCCAAAGAGCGCAAATAATCCAGATTGGACAGCAGCCGGTGCATCCGGCAGAAGGTCTTTTGGAAGGCGGCATCCCGGCCTGAGGGGTCGCCCCCCGCGCGGGACAGGTCGTCAGAGAGCAGCTGGACCGGGAGGAGCATCTCCTGCATAAAGGTGCGCATCTGACGCACAAAGCCGTCCAGCTGGCGGTCGGTCAGGGCGGACTGGGAGGAGGGATGGACCAGCAGCAGCTGGCAGCAGTCCTGAGGGGTGCGGCTGAACACATACTCCACCCCCTGATGGTGAAAGACGCCCGCGGTCTGGTCTCCCAGGGCGGGGGCCAAAAAGGCGGGGGGCTGGTCTCCCACGGCCAGCTCAGGGAACTGGGCTCCCGCGGCCCGATTAAAGGCGTGGATACGGCCCTGGCAGAGCTGGATGGCCCCATCAGGCAGCCGCTCCAGGGCAGTGGAATTGGAGTGGGACATAATAACCTCCTAGCCGCAGGATCGGACTGCGGCAGAACAGAAACCGGCGCTGTGCCGGGCTTTCTCTCTTAAAGGATATACGGAAATCAGCTACTTCTTGATTGTAAAATTCAGTATATCAAAAAGTGGATGAGACAACAAGGGAAAGAAGAGGAAAATTGGCGCAAAATGGAAAAAATCGGAGACGTAATTTTCGGCTTGACCAGGCTGAGGAACCAGGAAATGGAGCACAGGGCGAGACTAAAGCCCTTCCAAACGCAGAAAAAAAGGATAAGCCAGCGCTTATCCCTGCTCTATTGCTAATTTTACCGGAAAAATTCTCTAAAATATATGAAAAAAGACACTACCAAAACGGGTTAAATCGGGATATAATAACGCTGACCACAGGAATAACCCCATGGGGGTCAATTTAGGATAGAAAAGGAGAAATTCAACATGAGCATTAAAGTTGGCATCAATGGCTTTGGCCGCATTGGTCGTATGGTGTTCCGCGCCAGCCTGAATCACCCCGAGATCGAGATCGTTGGCATCAACGACCTGTGCCCCGCCGACTACCTGGCTTACATGCTGAAGTATGATACCATGCATGGCCGCTGCGAGGCTGAGATCGGCTACACCGAGAACGCCATCGTGGTCAACGGCAAGGAGATCCCTGTTTCCGCTGAGCGCAACCCCGCTGATCTGCCCTGGGGCAAGCTGGGCGCTGAGTACGTTGTCGAGTCCACCGGCCTGTTCCTGACCAAGGAGAAGGCTCAGGGCCACCTGGACGCTGGCGCTAAGAAGGTTGTTATGTCCGCTCCCTCCAAGGATGACACCCCCATGTTCGTCACCGGCGTCAACCTGGACAAGTACACCACCGACATGAACTTCGTGTCCAACGCTTCCTGCACCACCAACTGCCTGGCTCCTATCGCCAAGGTTCTGAACGACAAGTGGGGCATCAAGGACGGCCTGATGACCACCGTTCACTCTGTTACCGCTACCCAGAAGACCGTTGACGGTCCTTCCCTGAAGGATTGGCGCGGCGGCCGCGCTGCTTGCGGCAACATCATCCCCTCCTCCACCGGCGCCGCCAAGGCCGTGGGCAAGGTTATCCCCGAGCTGAACGGCAAGCTGACCGGTATGTCCATGCGTGTTCCCACCCTGGACGTGTCCGTTGTTGACCTGACCGTCAACCTGGAGAAGCCCGCTAAGTACGAGGAGATCTGCGCCGCCATGAAGGAGGCCTCCGAGGGCGAGCTGAAGGGCGTTCTGGGCTACACCGACGAGGACGTGGTTTCCTCCGACTTCCTGGGCGACACCCACACCTCCATCTTCGACGCCAAGGCCGGCATCGCTCTGACCGACACCTTCGTGAAGGTCGTTTCCTGGTACGACAACGAGATCGGCTACTCCAACAAGGTTCTGGAGCTGATCAAGCACATGTACTCCGTCGACCACAAGTAATTTGTGATCTCAATTCAGGAGCTACCCAATTTGGGTGGCTCCTGTTTTTTTATTTGGAGGGTTCCGCCCTGCGGGGCGGGTTCCTTTTTGTTTGCCCAAAAAGGAACCAAAAATGCCCTGGGGGCTGCTTCCGGTGAGCGCCTTAGCGCAGCGGGCGCTCACAGTCATCTGCCCCCAGACCCCCATTACGAGGGACGCTCTCCTAAGAGCAGGGCAGTTTCATCCGGCGGGCAAAATCAGGACGGGTTGATTCTTCTTGCCCCGGGGACACAGGCCCCTACAAAGTGGAAATTTGGAAGTGTCTGCGCTGCACGGACACCGCCTACATTGGCAAAGCCGTGGCAGCTGGGCAATGGATTTGCGCCATGTTCCCTATTCCCTTGTCAAGGTACAGTGGCTGCCGTCGCAAAGTGAAGGCCCGTCGTCCTCCCGATCACCGCCGCACCCAACAGGTAGGGATGCAGGAGGCGGTGTGCGATCGGAGCAGCGACTTGCAAATTGCAAATTTTGATGGCAGCAGGGCCCGGCGGCCCGAGAGTAGAACAGAAGCAGGTCGTGATTTTGCCCGCCCGATCACCGCCGCACCAAACAGGTAGGCAGGAGGCGGTGTGTGATCGGAGCAGCAGCTTGCAAATTTTGATGGCAAAAGGCCCCTGTGGGCCGAGTAAAGAGGAATGCACGGTCAAAACTTAGGCCGCCGGAAGGGAGCAAAAGACCAAAGTGACCCGCTCTCGTAAATGGGGGACCGGGGGCCGACTCCCCCTGTCAGGGGGAGATGGCCCGAAGGGCCAGAGGGGGTAGGGTAGGCGACTATGAGCACGAAGTGCTCATCTGGAGCCGTCCCCGGTGGCGTTTTGCCTACTTTGCCGCCATGGG
>CAJLCG010000070.1 GCA_905205085.1 uncultured Oscillospiraceae bacterium | reverse complement strand
TAGCGGCTCTGTCCATGCGCAGAGGGTATGACCAGAACGGGAACCCCTGCCTTGCTGTGGACGAGGAGATCCGCCGTCGAATTGAGACGAAGCTAATCGTCGCCATCCTGAGTTTCGACCTGAACTGAACCCAGGCGGGATCTGACCGCACGCACCCCTTTCCGTGCGGCTGAGCCCTTTGCTCCTTGACAAAGAAAGCCCGGCAAATCCCGGCGCAGCATAGAGCAGACGGATACATTACCGTCTGTGCGGAGCCATACGGCCGGCGCGCCATGACCCTCCAACGAGGCGAGCGATACCCACCGGGCCGCAAAGCGGGCAAGGCAGCCCGCGGGCCACGATGCACAGACGGGGCGATACTCCCTTGCAGTCACAGTCCGGGCGTGCAGCCGTATTCAGGCGGTGAGGCGTCGCAGGCAATGAGCAGGGCCGCGCGAGAACCGCGCGGGGGTGGGATTCCCGTGGAGCTGATAGGCCATTCAGCCGTCCGTTTCTGCTGTTCTTTGTAGGCTATCAAAAAATGATTTGTTTTCAGACGATTAGAAAGGGGCTAACTATGCAAACGACCGTTTCATCTGAAAAGAAATACGCCCCGCCAAAGCGGAGCGAAAAACAGATTGGCAACACAACCTTTATCGTCAATTCCTTCTTTCGGGAAAAGGGCGACGAGGGTATTGCCGTGAAGCTGGAGCGTCTGATGAAAGCGGACATTCAGAAAGAAGCTACAACTTAATTCTCCCAAACAGGCAGACAGGGACAAAAAGACGCGGTATAATGAAGGTGACTTCAAAACCGTGTTTGACTGCCGGATGGGAGGTTACTATGTATCATCAGTCAAACACCGCTGCCGCGCTTCAATTCCCTTACAACGCTATGAGCGTCGAAGCTGTTACCGCTTTGTACTGCCGTTTGTCGCGTGACGATGAATTGCAGGGCGACAGCAACAGTATCATTAACCAGAAAAAGATCCTTCAACGCTACGCACTTGACCACGGCTACAAAAACTATCGCTTTTATATTGATGACGGCATTTCGGGTACGACGTTCAACCGCCCTGGTTTCCAGCAAATGATTGCGGATATCGAAGCCGGCCTTGTCAAGCGGGTCATTATCAAGGATATGTCACGCCTGGGCCGTGATTATCTGCAAGTGGGCATGTATACCGAAATCATGTTCCCGGAGCATGACATTCACTTTATTGCTGTCAACGATGGCGTGGACAGCACCCAGGGTGATAATGAGTTCACTCCTTTTCGGAACATCATCAATGAGTGGTATGCGAAAGACACCAGCAAGAAGATCCGTGCTGTGATGAAGGTCAAGGGCAACGCCGGCGAGCATCTGACGACCCTGCCGCCCTATGGCTACATGAAGTCTCCTGACAACAAAAAGCTGTGGGTCAGGGACGAGGAAGCCGCAACGGTGGTCTATGAGATCGGCCTATATGTGATGGACGGTTTCGGACCGTCCCAGATTGCAAGGAAGCTGACAGAGCGAAGGATATTGACCCCGGCCGCCTATTATGCCAGCAAGGGCCGGAAAGCAAGCAATATCAAGCGGGGCTTACCCTACGCATGGGATGCCTCCACCGTAGCGGATATCATGGACCGCTGGCGGGAGTACCTGGGGCACACGGTCAATTTCAAGACGAGGAAGAAGTCCTACAAGAGCAAAAAGGTCATCCATAATCCGGAAAGTGAGTGGATGATCTTTGAGAACACCCATGACCCGATCTGGACGGAGGCAATCGCAGATGCCGCGAGAGCAGCAAGGCAGACGCGCCGTCGTCCTACAAAAATGGGAGAAATGGGGATGTTCTCCGGCATGATGTTCTGCGCGGACTGCGGATCTGTCATGTATCAATGCAGAGCCACCAACTTCCGGCGCGAGCAGGAATACTACCTGTGCGCCGGCTACCGAAAGAGCCGTGACTTCTGCGGTCAGACCCATTCCATCCGCACGGTGATCTTGGAGGAATTGATTCTGGAAAACCTGCGGGAGATCGTTTCCTTCGCCTCCCGCAGTAAGGACAAGTTTGTGAGGCTGGTCATGGACAGTGACCTGCGGCAGCGTGACCGGGATCTTGCAAAGCGGAAACGGCAGCTTGTCGATTCCGAGAAGCGGATCACAGAGCTGGATGCTATCTTCAAGCGGCTCTATGAGGACAACATTTCGGGCAAGCTCTCCGATGAACGCTTTCAGAAACTCTCTGCGGACTATGAGAAGGAAGAACGGGATCTCAAGGTGCTGACGAGTTCCCTTCGGAAAGAAGTGGAGCTGGAGGAAAGTAAATCGGCGGATGTTGATCGTTTTCTCTCCGTTGTGGAGAGGTACACGGATATCCCGGAGCTCACGCCCTGCATCCTCCATGAGTTCGTGGAGAAAATCATTGTCCATGCGGCCAGCGACCCGAAGGGCAAGAACCGGACGCAGGAGATCGACATTTACTACAAGGGCATCGGGGCCTTGGAAATGTCAAAAGTCACGGCATCAACGGAAAAATGAGAAAACGGTACAGCTGAAGCTATACCGTTCTCTCTTTCCTCACGATGTTTTCTTATCGGGAGTTGCCTTCTTGTGCCCCCTTCCTTTTTCGCCGAAGATGTGGTAAACTTCTAATGTTATGAATTTCGCCAAGAGAGGGAACAAACTGTGTACAATATTACCTTGATCGGAATGCCCGGCTCGGGAAAGAGCACGGTAGGCGTTTTGTTGGCCAAGGCCCTGGGCTTTGGCTTTTTAGATACCGATTTGGTCATTCAGCAGCAGGAAGGAGCCCTGCTTCAGGATATTTTGGACCGGCGAGGCGTACCCTATTTTCTGGATGCGGAGGAGCGGGCGGTGTGCTCGGTCCAGTGTGACCACCATGTTATTGCACCCGGCGGCAGCGTGGTTTGCCGGGAGGGCGCGATCAACCATCTGAAGGCCATGGGCCCGGTGATCTACCTCCGGGTTCCCCTGGAGGAGCTCAAGCGCCGCATCCACAACCTGGACTCCCGGGGCATTGCCCTGGAGCCCGGTCAGACGCTGGAGGACATCCTCACCATCCGTGCCCCTCTCTATGAGACCTATGCCGACTACATTGTGGACGCTCTTCCTGGACAGGAGCTGGCTGAGAGTGTAGCTCAGGTACTGGAATTGGTCTCGGCGCCGTGACACCCCAGCCCGCAGGGAACCGCGGGCCGGCTGCCGCGAAGGCGTCTCTCTTCGCCTGCCGAATGAAAAGAAGGAACGAACACCATGACATTTGCAGATCTGGGGCTGTGTCCCCAAATCCTGGCCGCTCTGAAGGAGGAGGGCTATGAGAAGCCGTCCCCCATCCAGGAGCAGGCCATTCCCCCTGCCCTGGCGGGGCGGGACGTGCTGGGCTGCGCCCAGACGGGCACCGGAAAGACCTGTGCCTTTGCCGCCCCCATCCTCCAGAGGCTGAACAACAAGCCTGCATCCGGGCATCCCATTCGGGCTCTTATCCTCACTCCCACCCGGGAGCTGGCCATCCAGATCGGGGAGAGCTTTGAGCACTACGGACGCCACCTGCCCCTGCGCTGTGCCGTGATCTTCGGCGGTGTGGGACAGGCACCCCAGGTAGAGAAGCTGGGGAAGGGTGTGGACATTCTGGTGGCCACCCCCGGCCGCCTGGGCGATTTGTACCAGCAGGGTTTTATTGACCTGAAAATGCTGGAGATTTTTGTGCTGGATGAGGCCGACCGGATGCTGGATATGGGCTTTATCCACGACGTGAAGAAAATTTTGAAGTGGCTGCCGGAGAAAAAGCAGACCTTGTTCTTCTCCGCCACCATGCCCAAGGAGATCACCGAGCTGGTGAATTCTCTCCTTCACCATCCTGCCCGGGTGGCAGTAGACCCGGTGTCCTCCCCGGTGGAGGCCATCCGCCAGTCCGTGTATTTCGTGGACCGGGGCAATAAGACCAAGCTGCTTGCCCTGCTGGTAAACCAGCTGGAGGTGAAAAACGCTCTGGTCTTTACCCGGACCAAGCACGGGGCCAACAAAGTGGCCCGAGACCTGGGAAAGGCGGGCATCACCGCCGCTGCCATTCACGGGAACAAGAGCCAGACGGCCCGGCAGCAGGCCCTGGCGGACTTCAAGTCCGGTGCGATCCGCTGCCTGGTGGCCACCGACATTGCCGCCCGGGGCCTGGACATTGAAGAGCTCTCCCATGTCTTTAACTACAACCTCCCTGAGGTGCCGGAGACCTACGTCCACCGCATCGGCCGCACCGGCCGGGCCGGACACGGCGGGACGGCCATTGCCTTCTGCGATTTCAGCGAGAAGCCTCTGCTCAAGGAGATTGAAAAGCTCATCGGCCGTCCCATCCCGGTGGTGGAGGACCACCCCTATCCTATGGTGGACCTCCAGGCGCCTAAGCGGGATAAAAACGGCCGCATCATCAACGAGGACGATGCCCAGGCCCGTGCCGCCGCCAAAGAGCAGCGCCGTGCCCGGGAGGAAGCCAAAAAGGCCGCCGACCAGCGCAAGGAGAAGGCAGCCCAGTCTGCGCCCGAGGAGGAGCTGAGACAGGCGGCGGAAGAGAAGGCTCCGGAAAAATCCAGGCGCCGCCGCAAAGCCAAGGCTAAGCCGGAGCCGGTGCAGGCTGCACCGGTGGCCCAGGTCTCCCAGCCGGAGCCCCAGGTCCAGCAGCCGGCCCGCCGCCGCAAGCTGACCCGTCCCGGCAGCCGCATGGATACGGGAGACGCCATGCCCCGCACCGATTTCTCCCGGCCCAATCCCCTGGCAGGTGACCATATTATGGACGCCACCGCCCGGCTGCTGGCCCCCCGCAAGCCCCTGAACATGCAGGACGCTTCGCTGTCCCACCGCTCCGCTCCCCGCAGCCGCCGTAAAGAGCGCCGGGGCGAGAAAGAGCCTCGGGTTGAGGCGGTTCAGACCAAGGAAAAGACCAAGGCCAAGTCTGCTCCTCCCGCACCCAAGAAAAAGGAGGAGCCAGTCTCTGGGAAAAAGAAGAGCGCCCGTCCCGACCGCCGCCGGGACCGCGGCCCCAGAGGGCCGATAGAGCCCATGCGCTCCAATCGGGTGAAGGACTCCACTGAGCAGAAGAGCCTGATGAAGCCCTACTACTTGGACAACTAAAGAAATCTCTCAATATTTAACATAACTGGAGGGTATCAAAATGGATTATCAAGCCATGTATCAGCAGAAGCTGACCACCGCCGAAGAGGCGGTCAAGGTGGTCAAATCCGGTGACTGGGTGGACTACGGTTGGTGCACCAACCACCCCATCGCTCTGGATAAGGCCCTGGCTGCCCGGAAGGACGAGCTGCGGGACGTGAAGGTCCGCGGCGGCGTGACCATGTGGATGCCGGAGATTGCCAAGGCGGAGGACGCTGGCGAGCACTTCACCTGGAACTCTTGGCACTGCAGCGGCATTGACCGTAAGATCATGACCAAGGGCATGGGCTTCTTCAGCCCCATGCGCTACTCCGAGCTGCCCCGCTTCTACCGTGAGAACCTGAGCGTGGACGTGGCCATGCTCCAGGTTACCCCCATGGACAGCCACGGCAACTTCAGCTTTGCTCTGGCCGCCTCTCACCTGGCCGACATGCTGGAGAAGGCCAAGGTCATCATCCTGGAGGTCAACAAGAACATGCCTTGGGTGTACGGTCTCACCGGATGTGAGATCAACATCAAGGACGTGGACTATGTGGTGGAAGGGGACAACCCCGAGGTCGCTCAGCTGGGCGGCGGCGGCGAGCCCACCGCGGTGGACAAGGCGGTGGCTGAGCTCATCGTGCCCCAGATTCCCAACGGCGCCTGCCTGCAGCTGGGCATCGGCGGCATGCCCAACACCATCGGCGCTATGATCGCTCAGTCCGACCTGAAGGATCTGGGCGTGCACACCGAGATGTACGTGGACGGCTTTGTGGATATGGCCATGGCGGGCAAGCTCACCGGTAAGAATAAGGCTCTGGATAAGGGCCGCCAGGTGTACGCCTTCGCCGCCGGTTCCAAGAAGCTGTACGACTACGTGGACCGCAACCCCGACGTGATGGCCGCCCCCGTGGACTACACCAACGACGTGCGGGTGCTGGCTCAGCTGGATAACTTCATCTCCATCAACAACGCCATCGATCTGGACCTGTTTGGCCAGGTGAACGCCGAGTCTGCCGGCCTCAAGCACATCTCCGGCACCGGCGGCCAGCTGGACTTTGTGATGGGCGCTTACCTGTCCAAGGGCGGCAAGAGCTTCATCTGCCTGTCCTCCACCGTCACCGGCAAGGATGGCACTGTGAAGAGCCGCATCGTGCCCACCCTCACCCCCGGCTCCATCTGCACCGATCCCCGTTCCTGCGTGCACTACATCGTCACTGAGTACGGCATGGTCAACCTGAAGGGCCTGTCCACCTGGGAGCGCGCTGAGGCGCTGATCTCCATCGCCCACCCCGACTTCCGGGAGCAGCTCATCCAGGACGCCGAGAAGATGCACATCTGGCGCCGCAGCAACAAGTAATTTCCAAATAAATAGTTTGGCAGCAGGAGCAATCCTGCTGCCTTTTTATTTATAAGAAATGGAAAGAAAGGTTGCTTTTTGCCTGGAGTGCATGCTAGGATGGCGGCGAGGATACTATGTAGGAGGCAATGGAAATGAAAAAGAAGCTGCTGTTTCCCTGCATCATTGGTATCATGTTAGTCCTTCTGGGGGGCGGTCTGTTCCTGTACTGGCAGACGTTGGGAGCGCCCGTCATCGGCACGATCCATGGCCCGGAGTGGAATGTTCTCACCGTGGATGGCGTGTCCTATGAGCGCACCGACAGCGCCCCGGTTCATGGGACCGACAAGGGGAAGTTTTTGGGCATCGCAACAAGCGGAGATACCCGCTTCCGCATCTATGAAATTCCGGGCTATGACTCCTATCTATACGGCCAATGGGATTGGGAAGGATTCATGTACGAACGCGTCCCCTGACTGAGTTTGTCCAGAAGAACAGCAACAGCCCCGCCAAAATGGCGGGGCTGTTTTTATTCTTCCAGAGTCCAGATAAAGTTTTCCAGCTTCAGACGGCTGCCTACGGTGGTGCCCTCGGGCAGCAGGAACATGGTGATGGAGTGCTCGTGCCCCTGATCTCCCATCAGCTGGGCGTAGTCTCCGTTAATGTCCGTGACGGTGTAAAACATTGGCTCCATGTGCATTCCTCCCTGTTTTTTCAAAGTATAACCCATGTTTTCATTCCTGTCTACCTTTCTGATTATGTCCCGTTTATCGGACACTTCCTTTGCTATACTTATACCATCCAAAGGAAACAACACCATCAACGGGATATGGAAAGGAGCATACGCCATGGATTACAGCATCGTTTGGGTAAGAGGACATGTGGAGGTATACGACTGGGCCGGGCGGTTTTGCTTCTCTGCCGACAGTGAGAGGGAGGCCCGAGAGGAGCTGGAGGGCGCGGCCTGAATTTCTTTAGGAGTCAATAAAAGCGCGTACCCGCAGTGTTACGCCCAGGCTCTGGGCGATGGAGCGGCTCTCCTCGATCTCGGCAGGGTCGGTCCCCTTGTCCACCACGGTAAAGACCACGTGGGGCACGTAGGTCTTGGCCTCCTTGGCAAAGTCCAGCATGGCCTGGTAGGCAGCTTCCCCCTGAATGGGGTGGCACAGCGCCACATAATCGGCGGCGTTGTTGGCGTTGAGGGAGATGGAAAGGGTGTCGATGCGTCCCTTCAACTCCGGGCACACGTCGCGGCCGTTGATGAGGTTAGCATGGCCGTTGGTGTTGATACGCACCGGGGGCAGCTGAGCTCCAAAGCGCTCTTTCAGCTCATCCACCAGCCAGAGAATGTCGTCCAGACGGTAGGTGGGCTCGCCGTAGCCGCAGAAGACGATCTCCCGGTAGCTGGGAATGTCCCGGCTGAGAAAGCTGTCCAGGGCCTCCTGACGGGTGGGCTCCCGTTCCAGCCACAGGGAGTCCTCGGTATAGATGGAGCCCTCCTTTTTACCGTGGCGCAGGCAGAACTCGCAGTTGCAGTTGCACTTGTTGGTGAGGTTGACGTACAGTGCCCCCTCATATTCATAGGTGATGGTCATATCCCTTATGCCTCCTCGATACGGAAAAACCGTTTGCCGTTTTCCAGAGTAATGCGGGCCACCTCTTCCGCCTCCATGCCCTTTACCTGGGCGATCTTCTCCGCCACCAGATGGACCTTTCCGGAGTCATTGCGCTTGCCCCGGAAGGGCTCGGGGGTGAGATAGGGGGAGTCGGTCTCGATCATGATCCGGTCCATGGGCAGCCAGTCAATGACTTCCAGGGCCTTGCGGGCATTTTTATAGGTGATGGTGCCGGTAAAGGACAGCATCCATCCCAGCTTGACCAGCACCTTGGCGTCCTCCAGGCTGCCCGAGTAGCAGTGGTACACCCCGGTGACCTGGGGATGGGCGCGAACCACCTCCAGACAGTCGTGGTGGGCCTCCCGGTCGTGGATAATGACAGGCAAGCCCAGCTCCTGGGCCAGCTCCAGCTGACGGTGGAAGACCATCTGCTGAAACTCCTTAGGAGGATTTTCTTTCCAGTAGTAGTCCAGACCAATTTCACCGATGGCCTTTACCTTGGGATGGGCGGCCAACTTCTTCAGCTCGTCCACCCAGCTCTCCTGCCAGGGGCCGCAGTCGGAGGGGTGTACCCCTACGGCGGCATACACAAAGGGAAAACGGTCGGCCAGCTCCACAGCAGTCTTGGAGGTCTCCAGGTCGCAGCCGGGATTTACGATGAGTGCCACATCCTGCTGGGGCATACTGGCCAGTAGCTCCAGCCGGTCGGAATTAAAAGCGCCGGAATCATAGTGGGCGTGAGTATCAAATACGCGCATAGCTCTTCCTCAATTTCATGTTAAAATAGCGGGATACCAATGAAGGAGGTAGAAGCGGCCCGGAAATGGGCCGCTTCTACCATTTATATCTATCATACTGCCCCCAGGCACAAAATGCAAGGGGCTAAGCCTGGGGGGCGAGATCCATCACATATTGATCTCCCAGCCGCCCCTCCTCGGTTCCGTCATCATAAATCTCCTGGAAGGTAAAATAGAAGGTCTGCTGATCGTCGGGCACCTGGTAGACCAGGACGCCGCTGCGGTTCTCTCTGGGAGCCAATTCATACTCGGAGGGAAGCTGCTGCTGGCAGTAATATTCCACCGGCATACACCGGGTGTCGTCCTGGCTCATATCGGCCCAGGAGAGCTGAAAGTCGCTGTCAAACATGGTGACCGGCTGGGGATAGGTGCTTTTTAGGGACAGCTCCACAACCACCAGCTGTTCCCCCTCTGCACTGATATAGCCGCCATATTCCTCAGTTGACTCTACACCAGTCACTGTATAATCAAACCACGCGGTGGAAACTGTGTCGCCCAGGGAAAAGTGCTGATCCGCATCGTTTTGTCCGCTTCCGCAGCCGGTGAGCAGCAGGGCGGAGGCCAGCACCCAAGCCAATCTTTTTCCGATGGGGGCCACCTTCTTTCGTTCTTTTTTGAAATTATAACCGACGCGGCCCGGAAACACAAGAGGGAGCGCTTTACTTGTAGTCAGTGTGCCGGTTCTTTTTTGCATATCTTATTATTTTTTATCGCTTTCGTAACCATCTTGCCTCTGCGCGGTTGACGGCCTGCCGGTTTCCGGATATAGTTATCTCGTTCAAAAGAGCGGCACGCCGGCACGCACCGGCGTCCAAACATTGGCTCGCTCCTGCTCTGGCGTAAAGCAGCCCAACTTGGTTGGTTTTTTCTGGACAAGATTGGGCGCTGTATGATAAAATTAAGTATCACAGTTTCCGCCGAAGCTGGCGCCTGTTTGGGGGCCAGAGCCAACAACTACATCATAGAGAAGGAGATCAACATGGAAATCCGCAAAATTTTCGTCGTCGGTTCCGGCCTGATGGGCAGCGGTATTGCCCAGACCGCCATTCAGTGCGGCTATGAAGTGATCCTGAATGACCAGAGCAAGGCCGCTCTGGAGCGCGGAGTGACTGGTATCACCAAGCGCCTGGAGCGTCTGGTGGAGAAGGGCAAGATGACAGCCGAGGAGAAGGACGCCTGTCTCGCCCGCCTCACCACCTCTGTCAGCGTTCACGTGGCCTCCAATGTGGATCTGGTCATTGAGGCCATCTACGAGAACCTGGAGGCTAAGCAGGCTATCTTCCAGCAGCTGGATAAGATCTGCGACAGCCGCACCATTTTTGCCTCCAACACCTCCTCTATCTCCATGACCAGCCTGGCTGCTGCCACCAGCCGTCCTGATCGCGTGGTTGGTCTGCACTTCTTCTCCCCCGTGCCTGTGATGAGCCTGGTGGAGATCGTCTACGGCCTGCGTACCTCTCAGGAGACCATCGACATCGTCACTGAGGTCGGTAAGCACATGGGCAAGCGTCCCATCCTGGCCAAGGATAAGCCCGGCTTCATCGTCAACCGTATGCTGCTGCCCATGCTCAACGAGGCCGTTCAGGTCCTGGACGAGGACATCGGCTCCGTGGAGGACGTGGATGAGGGTATGCTCCGCGGCTGTAACCACCCCATGGGCCCCCTGGCTCTGGCGGACATGATCGGCCTGGACATCCTGCTGGAGGTTATGGAGACCTTCTACATCGACCTGGGCGACACCAAGTACCGCCCCGCCCACCTGCTGCGCAAGATGGTGGCCGCCGGCTATCTGGGCCGGAAGTCCGGCGCTGGCTTCTATGTCTATGAGGAAGGCAAGAAGGTCGGCGTCAACCCCGTGCTGGTTAAGGGCTGATCCCCCTTTACCATAAATTCACTGTTTCCGCTCTGAACCGCTCCCTGGGGCTCCGCCGGGCCCCAGGGAATCTTTTTGTCATTCCCTTTCAGGAAAGGAGAACCATCTTGGAACTGCGCGAATATTGTCCCCTGGACTGTCCGGAGATGGCCAGTCTGTTCTATCAAACGGTACATACCGTCAACGCCTGTGACTATACTCCCCAGCAGCTGGACGCCTGGGCGGACGGACATACCGATCTGGCGGCCTGGAACCGCTCCTTTCTCAGTCACTATACGCTGGTAGCTCAGGAAGAGGACCAGATCATCGGCTTTGGCGATATCTGCCGGGACGGCTACCTGGATCGGCTGTATGTGCATCCAGACTGGCAGCGCCAGGGGGTTGCCACCGCCCTGTGTGATCGGCTGGAGGCGTGCTGCGGCGCGCCGCGCCTGTATGCTCATGCCTCTATCACCGCGCTGCCCTTTTTCCAGGGGCGGGGCTATCGGATGGTACAGGAGCGCCAGGTGGAGCGCAAAGGGATCCTGCTGACCAATTTTTTGGTGGAAAAGGAGCCCACAGCCCCAAGCGACGGTCTATAACATAAAAAAGAATGCCGGACCTGTTTTCAGGTCCGGCATTCTTTTTTTCGTTAGCACATCTTGGCTCCCGCAGGGATCTTGTCGTCCAGCATGATGAGGTTCAGCCGCTCCTCACCCTTCTCGGTGTGGACGGCGGAGATCAGCATGCCGCAGCTCTCCTGGCCCATCATCTTCCGGGGAGGCAGGTTGACAATGGCCATCAGGGTCTTGCCCACCAGCTCCTCGGGCTTATAGTACATGGCGATGCCGGAGAGAATCTGGCGGTCCACGCCGGTGCCGTCGTCCAGGGTAAACTTCAGCAGCTTGTTGGACTTCTTCACATTCTCACAGCCCTTTACCTTCACGGCCCGGAAGTCGCTCTTGCAGAAGGTGTCAAAATCCACCTTCTCCTCCAGCTGGGGCTCCAGCTCCAGGGCGGGCAGGGCGGCCTTCTTGGCCTCCTCGGCGGCCTTCTCCAGCGCCTCCAGCTCCTTGGCGGCGTCAATACGGGGGAACAGGTTGTCGCCCCGGGTGACGGTCACGTCGGCGGGCAGGCTGCCGAACACGGCGGCGCTCTCCCAGGTGGAGCAGGCGTCGCAGGCGCCGATCTGCCGCAGAATCTCAGCAGCGGAGGTGGGGATGAAGGGGGTCAGCAGGATGGCGCACACCCGCAGGGTCTCCAGCAGGTTGTACATAACGGTGGCCAGACGCACGCCGTTGGCCTCCATGTCCTTAGCCAGCACCCAGGGGGCGTTCTCGTCGATATACTTGTTGGCCCGGGAGATGACCTTGAAGATCTCGCTCAGAGCGTTCTGGAAGGCGTAGTGCTCCATCTGCTCCTCATAGCGGCCGCGCAGGGCGGACACCATGGCGGTGAGCTCCTCGTCCAGTGCGTCGGCCTGGCGCTCCTTGGGCAGGGTGCCGCCGAAGTACTTGCCCACCATGGACACGGTGCGGCTCAGGAGGTTGCCCAGGTCGTTGGCCAGGTCCACATTGATGGTGTTGATGAGGGCCTCATTGGAGAAGTTGCCGTCGGAGCCGAAGGGGAAGGTGCGCAGCAGGAAGAAGCGCA
>CAJLCG010000069.1 GCA_905205085.1 uncultured Oscillospiraceae bacterium | reverse complement strand
CCCCCGGGTGAGGCGGCGGATCTCACCTTTGTTGTTGCAGTCCTCCAGCTCCAGCACATGGTCGGCCACCGAGCCGTAGCGGAAGGAGCGCAGTCCGGCGGTGTGGAAGGACAGTCCGCCTCCCAGCGTGGCGGTTTTCTCGGTGGGAGAGGCGGGAAATTCCCGGGTCATGTGGCTCTCCCGCCGCACCGTCTGCTCAATGGACTGGAAGGAGGCGCCGGCCTGTGCCCAGACGGTCTGGTCCTGGGGGTCGTAGGTGACCTGGGACAGGCGCTGCATGTCCATGCAGTGGCCGTAGAGAGGGACGCCGGCACCGTTCAGGGCGGTGAGGCTTCCGTGAACTGTGATAGATTCCCCGGATTGCGCACAGGTGCGGACAATGTCGCTGACGTCCTGTACGGTTTCAGGATAGGAGACGGAAAATGCGGTGCCAGAAAATTGAGACTCATCATGGACAACCTGGTTTCCGCCCACAGGGAGAATGATGTCATGTTTCATAAGTGTGTCTGCCTGCACCGGTGGATGGCATGAGGCGCTCCTTTCTGTGTGAATAAAAAAGAGAAACGCTTTCCTGCAAAGAAAAACGTTTCTCCTTGTTAACGTTCTTATGATTGGTTTATATAATACTTATCACAGGAGAGGTAAAATGTCAACAGGTATTTGTTACTTTTGCTGGGAGAGGGCGTCCAACAGGGCGGGGATCACCTGGAGAGCGTCGCCCACAATGCCATAATCTGCCACCTGGAAGATGGGGGCGTCCGGGTCGGAGTTGATGGCAATGACGGTATCTGCGCCCGAGATTCCGGCCAAATGCTGTACCGCCCCGGAGATTCCGCAGGCGATGTAGACTTTGGGGCGGACGGTGGCCCCCGACTGGCCCACCTGATGGGCATAGGGGACCCAGCCTTCGTGGACCGCGCCGCGGGAGGCGCCCACCACGCCGCCCAACGCCTGGGCCAGCTGCCAGATGAGGGAGAACTGTTCCTTGCTCTGCATGCCCAGTCCCCCGGAGACGATCACATCCTTGCCGTCAAAGGTGAAGGCATCCCCCTCCCCGGTCAGCCGCTGGAGCGTCTGGACCTTGGAGTTGAGGAGAATGGGGACCTGGGGAATGGGCAGGATGGTGCCGGTGCGCTGGGGGTCGGGCGTGCGCTGGGTAAATACGCCGGGGCGCACGGTGCCCATCTGGGGGCGCTGGTGCTCACAGACGATGGTGGCCATCAGGTTGCCGCCCAGAGCCGGGCGGGTCCAGAGGATGGTCTCCCCGTCCTCCCGGATGGACAGCTGGGTGCAGTCTGCCGTCAGACCGGTGTGGAAGCGGCAGGCCAGTCTGGGGGCCAGGTCCCGTCCGTGTTCCGTGGCGCTGATGAGCAGGGAGCTGGGACGGTAGGTCTCCAGCAGCCAGGACAGGGCGTGGACGAAGCACATGGTCTCATACTGGGCAAAGGCGGGATGGTCCAGCACAAGTACCTCGTCCGCCCCCAGGGCCACCGCCTGCCGGGCCGTCTCCTCCACGTGGCAGCCCATCACCACAGCGGCCAGGGGCTGGCTGGACTGATCGGCCAGATCCCGTGCGGGGGTCAGCAGCTCAAGGCCTGCCCGGGTAAAGATGGGGGCGGTGGCTTCAATCAGCACCCAGATTTTCGATGTGATAGTCATTGGTCACACCCCCTTCCCTGCCGCGCCCAGCCGGGTCAGCAGCTGTGCCAGCTGCTGGGCCGCGCTGCCCTGCGGGCTGTCCGAGAGCCAGGTGCAGCAGCCCTGTACGGACTTGGTGGCAGTTTGAATGACCCGGGTAGGAGAGCCGCGCAGTCCGCAGCGCTCCAAATCCACATCCATGCAGGTCTCATCCAGAATGGGGATCTCTTTCTTCCGAGCCTGAAGCTTGCCCCGCACCGTAGGCATACGAAGGGCGTAGGGGGTGGCCGAGACGGTGACCAGGGCGGGGAGGGCGCAGCGCAGGACCTCCTCCCCCTGGGTGGTCTGGCGATGGATGAGCAAACTCTCCCCGTCCGGCTGCAGTTCCCGGACGTTGGTGACCTGGGGGAGCTGCATCTGCTGGGCCAGCGAGGGGCCCACCTGGGCGGTGTCGCCGTCCATGGCCTGTTTTCCGCAGAGGATCAGGTCAAAGGACAGGGACAGCCGGCGGGAGAGAGCGGCCGCGGCGGCGGAGAGGGTATAGCTGGTGGCCAGGGTGTCTGCACCGCCAAAGGCTTTCCCCGAGACCAGGTATGCCCCGTCGGCGCCCACAGCCAGGCACTTCTCCAGCACCTCTTTGGCCTGGGGCGGGCCCATGGATAAGACGATGACGGTGCCGCCGCACTGCTCTTTCAGCCGCAGGGCGGTCTCCAGTGCGTAGCCGTCGTATGGGTTGAGAATGCTGCTCACGCCCTCCCGGATGAGGGTGTGGCGTACCGGATCAATTGTTATTTTGTCGGTGTCCGGCACCTGTTTGACGCAAACCAAGCAGTTCATCATATTCCTCCAAAATGAAAAAATCAGGGAATGACGGACCACATAGAATTGGAAATCGCAATCACTATAACCCATTTTATTCGGGAAGTCAATTCTGCTCGGATGAGCAAAAACACAAGGGGAACCCGTCTCCATAAAAAAGAATTATTGAAAACTAACAAAAAATGAGGCGAAAATTTGGGGTTTCCGGCAAGCCAAATGGCTTGACAGCCATGCGAAAAATTTGTTACCATAAAAACACAATAGAATACGGAAATCGTTAGATGAGAAAAACGAGGAATACACAGACCGTGTTGTCTGTGCAAAAATGTCGTTTTTCTCAATTTTTTTGCTTATGGGAATCGGACGGAAACAGAAGAATACCATGTACAAATCCCACAAACCAAAGCGCGCCGCAGGGATACGGCCTTGAGCGGAAGGACGGATCTGGCCTGTGGGCGCAGAGAAACACAAAACAGCAGAAGGAAGGGAGCGAATCAGTATGGTTCTGCACAGAGAGAAGGTCGCTTATGTTTAAGAAAGCAACACAAGGGGTTAACCACAAGCTGCTCTGGCCTGCGCTGATCTTGCTGGTCACCATTACCGTCATCAGTGTGGTGATCCCCAACGAGTTTGTAGGGGCCCTTCTGGTGGTACAGAAGATCTCCATCTCCTACTTGGGCGGCACGGCCAGCCTGGTATCTCTGCTGTGCGTGCTCACCGTGCTGGCGGTTTACTTTTCCCCGTTGGGTAAGGTGAAGCTGGGCGGAAAAGACGCCAAGCCCATGATGAACAAGTGGAACTGGTTTGCCATCGCCCTGTGTACCACCATTGCCACCGGATGTGTGTACTGGGGCATCGTGCAGCCCATCCTCCACGTAAATGAGCCCCCGATCATGTGGAACGTGGAGCCCAACAGCCCCCAGGCCATTGTAAAGACCATGTCCACCATTTTCCTGCAGTGGACGGCCCAGCCTTACGCCATCTACGCCCTGCCGGCGCTGGTATTTGCCTTTGTGTATTTCAACATGAAGCAGCCCTACGGCATCGTGTCCACCCTCACGCCTGTGCTGGGGGAGCGCCGGTGCAGAAAGTGGTTTACTCCCATCTCCTCGGTGCTGCTGTTTGTCAACGTGTGCGCCATGTGTGCCTCTCTGGCCCAGGGAATGTTCAACCTGTCCGGAGCGGCCAAGTACCTGCTGAACTGGGATACCACCACCACCCTGCTCATCGGAATCGGATGTATCTTTGTCATCCCCGCCATCATTTCTTCTATTTCCGGTATTTTGTCCGGCATCAAGATGCTCTCCGACCTGAATATGCGCCTGTATGTGATCATTGTGGCCTTTTTGATCTGCACCACAAACATCCCCTACGTGCTGAATCTGGGTATTGAGAGCCTGGGTGAATTTATCAACACCTATTTCCAGCAGTCTCTGGCCACCGGCGTGGCCTCGGGGGATTCGTTCTTCCCCGATTGGATCAACTATAACTTTGCCGTCTGGATGTCTGCCATCTGCTTTGCACCCATCTTTATGGGCTCCATCTGCCGGGGGCGGACTATCCGGGAAGTGATCGAGGTAAACTTCTTTGCCCCGGTAATTTTCTCCATCGTGTGGATGACCTTCCTGTCCGGCACCGCCATCTACCAGGATATTTCCACCGGCATGAGTCTGACCGAGGCCATGTATGAGCTGGGCCAGAATACCCTGCCCTACAAGCTGTTTGACACCCTGCCCTTCTCGGAGATCTCCACGGCGCTGTACTTAATTGCCATTGTCATTTCTTTTGTCACCTATACCGACTCCTCCCTCACCGCCATGAGCACCCTCTCCTGCACCCATCCGGGGGACGAGGGCGACCAGGTGAAGGAGAACCCCATTGCCGGCGCCTTTACCAAGACTGTGCTGGGCGGCGTTCTGATCGTACTGACCAGTATCATGGTGTCGGTGGCCGATGTGGATGGAGCCCGTATTCTGTCCAGCTTGTCTGGCTGGGTGTGCATGGTGATCGAGATCCTGCTCATCGCGGGCGTGTTCAAGATCATGAAGAACCCGCAGAAGTATAACTATGTGGAATACGGCAGACCCAAGGACGACGACGAGCCCAAGCAGAAAAAGAAGATCAACTGGAAGGCAATCCTCATCCCGGGATATACCAAGTGACCGGGACCTGCTGTGCGCAGCAAAGACCCTTGCCCCGCCCCAACCAGGCGGCGGGGCAAGGGAGTTAGATAAAATGCACAAAAATGGGGTGGGAAATTCGGTGCCCTGATGAGCAAAATTGCCTTGACAATTCGCCTTGAAATCTGATAGCATGAAACCACAAAAGAATATGGAAATCGTTAGATGAGGAAAACGAATGAAACACGGGCGCGCGCGGCCTGTGGTTTGGTTCGTTTTCTTTTTTTTGTTCCCGATCCAATCAACCTCACCGAATCAAACATGAAATAAAACATGAGAAGGAGAGCATCACAATGAACATCACTGATTTTAGCCTGGACCTGTTTTCTCTGAAGGGTAAGAACGCCATCGTGACCGGCGGTAACAGCGGTCTGGGTCAGGGCTTTGCCACTGCTCTGGCCAAGGCGGGGGCCAACATCCTGGCCGTCAGCCTGGTGGACGATGACGGCGAGACTCAGAAGATCATTGAGGACTGCGGCGTAAAGTACCGCCTGGTGCTGGCCGACATCACCGCTCCCGGTGAGTGCAAGCGCGTTGTGGACACCTGCCTGGAGGAGTACGGCAGCGTGGATATCCTGGTCAACTGTGCCGGCCGCGGCATCAACATCAAGGACGTGACCCAGTTCGGCAAGGACTCCTGGGACAAGGTAGTGGCCCTGAACCTGTCCGCCGCCTTTGAGATGACCCATGAGGTGTGCAAGCCCATGATCAAGCAGAACAGCGGCAAGATCATCAACATCGGCTCCCTGTTCACCTTCCTGGGCGGCCAGTGGGACCCCGCTTACGCCGCCACCAAGCACGGCATCTCCGGTCTGGCCAAGGCCATGTGCGATGAGCTGGCCCAGTGGAACATCCAGGTCAACACCATCGCTCCCGGCTACTTCGCCACCAAGCTGACCGCCGACACCCGGGCCGACGAGAAGGCTAGCCGCACCATCCTCAACCACATCCCCGCCAACCGCTGGGGCGAGGTCTATGACCTGATGGGCGCCTGCGTGTTCCTGGCCAGCGACGCATCCAACTATGTAAACGGCACTGTGCTGACGGTGGACGGCGGCTATCTGGTACGCTGATCCCTGCCGCGGAAAAAGGAGGAGAGATTGACGTGAAAACAAGTAAGCAGAATAAATGGATGACGTTTATCATCATCTGTTTGACCACCGGCGTCATCACCGAGCTGCCCTACCTGCGTTGGGCGCTGTACGAGCCTCTGCGTGAGTTCCTGGGACAGGACAACACCACCTTTGGTATGTCCGCCAGCTTGTTCGGATTGCTGTCCATGATCCTCTACATCCCCGGCGGCTGGATCGCGGACCGCTTCTCCCATAAAATCCTGTTCACCGTCTCCGCCATCGGCTGCGGCCTGCTGGGCTTCTGGCTGGGCACCGCTCCCAGCTTTGCCATGGTCATGGTCATCCATGCTCTGTGGGCTGTCACCAACATCGGCCTGTTCTGGCCCACCATGACCAAGGCCATCGCTCTGCTGGAGGACGCCAGCGGACAGGGCAAGGTCTTCGGTTTCTTTGAAGGTGTACGTGGCGTGTTCGTAGTTGTTATGTGGCTGGGCCTGATGAAGATCTTTGAGATCATGGGCGGCGTGGCCGCGGTCATCAACGCCCTGTCCATCCTGTCCATCATCTGCGGCGTGCTGTCCTTCTTCTTTATGCCGGACAACAAGGACGCCGAGGCGACCAGCAGTGTGAGCATCCTGAAGGATATGGGCAAGGCCGCCCGCTTCCCCGCCACTTGGCTGTGCGCCGGCACCATCCTGTGCGTGTACTCGGTGTATTCCGCCTCTTCCTACATGCAGCCCTACTGTGAGACTGTGCTGGGCATGTCTGCTGTGCTGGCCGGTTATGTGGGCATCCTGAGAAAAGACATCATCCGCCTGTTTGGCGCTCCCATCAGCGGCTGGATCTCCCAGAAGTGGGGCGGCCGGTGTGCGGCCCTCATCGGTGTGTTCGGCGTGCTGTTTGCCATCAGCCTGGCCGTTCTGCTGGTCCTGCCTGCCGGCGCCGGTGTGATGGCGGTCATCGTCATGGCGGTATCCTCCTTCGCGGTGTACGGCATGCGCGGCATGTACTACGCTATCATCGGTGAGGCCGGTACCCCCAAGTCCATCTACGGCACCGTGGCTGGCCTGGCCATGTTCATCGGCTTCTCTCCCGACTTCTTCAACCCCACCCTGATCGGCAGCTGGCTGGATAAATACCCCGGCGCGGCCGGCTATCAGATGGTGTTTGGCTACATGCTGGGCACCATGGTGGTGGGCCTGATCTTCGTGGTACTGCTGATGCGCCACAATAAGAAGAACGCCAGCAAGATTCAGCAGGCTCAGAAAGACACCGCCCAGGCCTGACCCAAACGGCCTGGAACCCGGAAAGGAAATACGAGGATACTATGAAATATGTAATTGGTTTGGACGGGGGTACTCAGAGCACCAAGGTGGCGATCTATGATCTCCAGGGCCGGATCATCTGTGAAGAAAAGGCCTCCCTCTCCCCTCTGTACTGCCCCGACGCCGACACGGCGGAGCACCCCGGCGACGATCTGTGGGACTCCCTCAAGGCCACAGGCAAGCGCCTGATGGAAAAGTTCCCCGGGGACCCCAGCGATATCATTGCCATCGGACTGGGCAGCATCCGCTGCTGCCGCACCTATCTGAAAAAGGACGGTACCCTGGCCTACCCGGTGATCAACTGGATGGATAAGCGGCTGGCAAAGCCCTATCCCGGCGATATCCCCGACTTTCAGTATCTCAGCACCACCACCGGCTACCTGACAGTTCGCCTGACCGGCAACTTTGTGGATACCGCGGCCAACTACGAGGGCGTGTACGGCCCCTTCTCCAAAGAGGAGTGGAAGTGGAGCGACAACCCGGAGGACTATAAGCCCTACAACATCACCCGGGAAAACCTCTTTGATCTGGTGATGCCCGGAGAGCAGCTGGGCACAGTCACCCACGAGGCCGCCCTGGCCACCGGCTTCCCCGAGGGCTGCCCGGTGATCGCCACCGCCAACGACAAGGCGGCCGAGGGCCTGGGCGCCGGCATCATTGACGACTCCACCTGCCTGATTTCCCTGGGCACCTACATCGGCGGCATGATCAACGGACACGAGTTCAACGACAATGCCACCCACTACTGGTCCAACCTCTCCGCCATCCCCCACCGCTACCTCTACGAGGGTATGAAGGGCATTCGCCGGGGCATGTGGAGTGTCTCCTGGTTTAAGGAAGTGATGGGCGAGCCCTGGGCTGAGAAAGCCAAGGCGGAGGGCCTGAGCGTGGAGCAGCTGCTGGAGCGGGAGGCGCTTCAGGTGCCTGCGGGCAGCGACGGTCTGATCACCGTGCCCGAGTTCCTCTCCCCCAACGATATGCCCTACCGCAAGGCCATGATGATCGGCTTTGACGGACGGCATAAGCGGGGCCACATGTACCGCTCCATCCTGGAGTCCATCGCCATGACCATGCACATCAGCATGACCAATATGTTTGAAGAGATGGGCTACCGTCCCCAGCGGCTCATTGTCTCCGGCGGCGGCTCCAAGTCCGACCTGTTCATGCAGATCTTTGCCGACGTCTTCGGCATGGACAGCGTGCGCAATGAGATCACCGACGCGGCAGGCATCGGCGCGGCCGTGTGTGCGGCGGTGGGCGTGGGCGCTTACCCCGACTATGAGACCGCTGTGGCCAACATGGTCCGCATCCAGGACAGCTTTAAGCCCAACCTGGAGAACACTGCCCTGTATCAGAAGGTGGAGGACACCGTCTACCGGAACATCAAGGACTACTCCGATCCGGTGAACAAGAAGATTTACTCCCTGTTTGGTTAAGGATAACGACATACGGTTGGAAAGAAAGGAACGATTATTATGGCTATTTCCAGAGAAGAAATTGTTGCGAAGCTCAAGTCCATCGTTGGAGAAGACAACGTCGTCACCGACCAGGCCGTCCTGGAGGACGCCTCCCATGACCGCTTCCGCAAATATGAAGGTTATCATCACGTCTACACCAACCCCCTGCCTGCGGCCGTAGCCTTTGTCAACAGCGCCCAGGAGGTCTCTGAGGTGCTGCGCTTCTGCAACGCCGAGAAGATCAACGTGGTGCCCCGCACCGGCCACTCCGCCACCGAGGGCGGCCTGGAGACCATCGTGGAGAACTCCGTGGTGCTGGACGGCTCCCACATGAACAAGATCCTGGACATCGATCCGGTGAACATGCAGGCCACTGCCCAGTGCGGCGTGGTGCTGGAGGATCTGGAGAATGAGGTCCGCAAGTACGGCTTTACCACCGGCCACTCCCCCCAGTCCAAGCCCATTGCCATGATGGGCGGCCTGGTGGCCACCCGTTCCATCGGCCAGTTCTCCACCCTGTACGGCGGCATTGAGGACATGCTGGCCGGCGTGGAGACCGTCTTCCCCGACGGCACCATCTGCGACATCAAGGCAGTGCCCCGCCGCAGTGCCGGCCCCGACATCCGCCATGTGGTGCTGGGCAACGAGGGCGCCATGAACTTTATCACCAAGGTGACCGTGAAGCTGTGGAAGTACTATCCCCAGTTCCATGAGTGCATGGGCTACACCCTGGATCGGATGCAGGACGGCCTGCGCATCATGCGTGAGATCATGGTAGAGGGCTATCGTCCTTCCGTGGCCCGTCTGTATGACGCGGAGGACGGCAAGGAGCACTTCTCCCACTTTGCCGCCGGCAAGTGCGTGCTGCTGTTCGTCACCGAGGGTCCCCAGCTCATCTCCCACGCCACCGCCGAGGGCATCCGTGAGATCATGGCCAAGCACCCCGAGTGCACTCCTGTGGAGTCCAAGCTCATCGAGACCTGGTTTGCCAACCTGAACTGGGACGCCGCCCGCATCGAGGAGGAGCGCAAGGAGGTCCTGGAGACCAACAACGTGTGCTGCACCACCGAGATTTCCGCTCCCTGGAGCGCTGTGGAGCATATCTATGAGACCTGCGTCAAGCGCGTCACCGAGGAGATCCCCGACATCACCATCTTCGGCGCCCACGCCTCCCACTGCTACTCCAACGGCATCAACCTCTACTTCGTGTACTGGTACAACGTAGTGGACTGCAAGCCTGAGGAGGAGATCACCAAGTACCACCTGCCCATCAAGAAGATCATCTGCGAGGAGACCATCAAGGCGGGCGGCTCTATGTGCCACCACCACGGCGTGGGCAAGCACAGAGTGCACTGGATCGATCAGGAGCACGGCTCTGCTCTGTACATCGTCAAGCGCCTGAAGCAGGCCTTTGACCCCAACGGCATCATGAACATCGGGACCATTCTGCCCTACAAGGGATAATAAGACGGGAAAGAAACATGAAATTGCTTGTTGCATTTAAGGTTTGCCCGGACCTGGATCTGCTTCAAGTAAACGATTTAGTGGTTCGGGAGGAAATGGGTGTTGATACCCATTTCCTCCCGAACATTCTTAATTGTTACGATGAAAGCAGTCTGGAGCTGGCGCTGCGCTTCCGGGATCAGGCCCAGGAGGCAGGCGGAGAGACCGAGCTGTCCGCCATTACCATTGGAGAAGAACATACCGAGCTGTATCTCAAGACCCTGCAGGCCCTGGGCTACGACCACCCGGTGCGGGTGTGCGGAGAGGATGAGCAGCTGCGCTACCGGCCGGAGCTGGTGGCCCAGACCATTGCGTCCTATGCCCGGGAGACCGGACAGCAGGTGCTTCTGCTGGGCCGGGAGGCCCCCCTGGGTAACCACGGTACCACCGCCCAGATGACGGCCTGTCTGCTGGGGTATCCCCTCATCTCCTCGGTGACCGACGTCAAACCGGGAGAGGGAGATACGCTCCGGGTGCGCACCATGGAGTGCGGCCGGGAGATGGAGCAGACCGTCTCCGCCCCCTGCGTGCTGGCGGTGGGCAATGCGGTGGTGAGTAAGCTGCGCATCCCCTCCCTGCGGATGCGGATGAAATGGAAAAACATTCCCTGTGAACAGTATGAGCTCAAGCGGGCGCAGACCTATGGGTATCCCGTGCCGGTGAAGCTGGAGGTCCCGGATCGGAAACGCAGCGGATACCTCAGCCCCGAGCGGGGCGGGGCCGCTGTGGCCGACGTTTTCCAGCGGGGATTGGAAGAAAGGCTGGAAATGCTATGAAGGGATTACTGGTACTCAATCAGCGGGAAGGGCGCAGAAGCACCGCGGACGCCCAGGCCCGGCTGGCCGCCCAGTGCCAGGCCATGGGCTGGGAATGGGAGACCTATTTGTATGGAGAAGGGGACCTGGAGTCCTTTGCGGCGCAGTGCGATCTGTGCGGAACGGTATATTTGCAGCAGGCCGAGGCCTGCGGAGAGGCGGCGGTGGTCCGGGAGCTGGAGCGGCTCTGGGCAGAGCAGACCTACGATGGGCTGTTTTTGGCCAGCGGGAGCCAGGGCCAGTATCTGAGCACACAGCTGGCGGCCGGTGGGACGCGCAGCTTCCTCAACGGCGTGAGCGCCATGGAATGGAAGGAAGAGGCTCTGTTCTGCGAGAAAATGGTGTATAATAACTATTTTCTCGGACAGTACCGCCTAAAAACACCCTTTGTGGTGCAGGAGAAGCTGCCCCAGCCCAGACGGGCAGTCTACGAGCGCAAACCCAGAACCTGTATCTGGTGCGGCCCGGCCGAGAACCCTGCCTGCATTCTGGAGCAGACCGTGCTGGAGGAAAGCGGGGAGCACGATGTCTCCCCTGTGCTGCTGGTCGTGGGCATGGGGGTAGGAGAAAAGAAGGATGTGGAGCGCATCCGCGCCTTCTGCATGGAGAACCGGTTTGATTTTGGTGTGACCCGGCCGGTGGCTATGCGGGGCTGGGGCAGCATGGATGAGCTCATCGGTGTATCCGGCCGAATCTGCGCCCCCAAGGTGACCATTACCATCGGAGTGTCCGGCTCAGCGGCCTTCTTTGTAGGCATTGAGCACAGCGACTATATTCTGGCCATCAATACCAACGAGCGGGCCAATATTGCCTCTCAGTGTGACGCCCTCATCCAGGACGACTATACCAATGTGCTGGAGCCGCTGTTTGCCTGTCTGCGCCCGTACCGGCGGGAGGCGCTATGAGAGAAAACCGGCCGCTGATCCTTCTGACCAATGACGACGGGGTGCACTCCCCCGGGCTGGCCGCCCTGTGTGAAGCGGTAGCGCCTCTGGGAGAGGTGCTCATCGCCGCTCCGGCCACTCAGCAGACCTCCACCGGGCGCTCCTACCCCAGAGGACCGGAGTGGGGAAAAATCCAGGCCATCTCTCTGCCCATGCCCTGGGGGGAGATTCCCGCCTTTTCCGTGACCGCCTCCCCTGCCGCCTGTGTGGGCCACGGGGTGCTGGAGCTGGCCCCGCGCAAACCGGATCTGTGTATCAGCGGCATCAATTACGGAGAAAATCTGGGAAAAACCCTGACTTACAGCGGTACCTTTGGCGCGGCCCTTCAGGCGGCGGATTTTGGTATCCCCACCCTGGCGGTATCCCGGGCCACCAGCTATGAACAGATCCGGGGAGATTACGCCCAGCTGGATTGGAGCAGTGCTGCTCGAACGGCCGCCTATTGGGCCCAGAGGGTCCTTCGGGAGGGATTGGCCCCGGGAGTGCGCATTTTAAACATCAATGTACCGGAAGGAACGGTGGACCCCCAGTCCTACCGGGTGACAAAGCCCAGCAGCCACGACCTCTTTTTCTATGGAAAGCCCGGCCCCCGGGATTTTTCTCAGCCCATGTGTCTTCCCGGCGAAAAGCGCACGGATTTTTCCCAAATCGAGCCGGAGAGCGATATGTATGCGGTCTGTGTGGATGGAGTGATCTCGGTCACTCCGTTAACAGGAAATTTTGAGAGCCTGGATTGTCGGCTGTGAGCCGTCCGGA
>CAJLCG010000068.1 GCA_905205085.1 uncultured Oscillospiraceae bacterium | reverse complement strand
AGACGGACGTGGTGAATCAAAGGATTCACCACGTCCGTTTTTTGATGACAGAAGGGGAGCGATTGGATGAAACGATTCAGTCAGAGAGGGCTCAGCCTGCTGCTGGCCCTGGCGGGAGGCATTCTGGACGCATACAGCTATCTCAACCGGGGCCAGGTCTTTGCCACGGCAGAGACGGGCAACCTGGTGCTGCTGGGAATCAATGTCTCCCTGGGCAACTGGTCCCAGGTGCTCCACTACCTGCTGCCTGTGCTGGCCTACACCGCCGGGGTACTGGTCACTGAGCTGCTCCGCCGCCGCCTGGGCGACGAGGGAGGCTGGCTCCACTGGCGGCAGTACCTGCTGCTGGTGGAGTGCGTGGCCATCGCTGTGGTGGCTTTTCTCCCCCAGACCCTTAATCCCCTGGCCAACCTGATGATCTCCTTTGCCAGCGCGGTACAGGTGGACTCCTTCCGGAAATTCAACGGCTGCGGCTGCGCCACCACCATGTGCACCGGCAACCTAAGAAGCGGCACCGAGCACCTGTTTTTCTGGCTGTCCCACCGGGAGCGGGACGCCCTGAACAAGGTGGGGCTGTACTACGGACTGATCCTCAGCTTTGTCACCGGAGCGGTGCTCAGTGGCCTGCTCAGCCACTGGCTGCACAACCAGACCGCTTTGGCCGCCATCCTGCCCCTGCTCATCGCCTTTGGCATGATGTTCCGGGAGCGGGCACAGAGAGAAGAGTAAAAAACGGTGCAAGTGGTTCCACTTGCACCGTTTTTTGTTCAGTTGAAAAACAGGGAGATGGCACAGTAGACCAGCAGCAGAGCCATAATGGTATTCACCACCCGGGCATGGCGGGAGAACAGCAGCCGGAACACAGAACCGAAGGCAGACCAGCATAGGGTAAAGGCAAAGCCAATGAAGGCCAGCAGCAGGGCAAAGGCGGTCAAAGGCAGCAGCTGTCCGTGGTAGAAGGGCAGGATATAGGCCTCCATGGACAAAATGCAGTAGAGATAGATTTTGGGGTTGATGAACTGCAAGGCAAGACCGGACCAGAATCCATCCCGGGAGTGGTCCTCCCGGATCTCCCCGCCCCGGAAGGTCTCCCAGGCCAGATAGAGCATATACAGCGCCCCCGCCGCCAGCATGGGCAGCTTGATTATGGGGATCAGGGCGGACAGCCCGTCACAGAAAGCAGTGCACAGCAGCATCACAATGGAAAATCCAACCCAGATGCCCAGGTTGAAGGGCAGCGCCCCGCGAAATCCCTTCCGGCTGCCGTTGGACATGGACATGATGTTGTTGGGGCCGGGGGTAACGGCGGTGACCACCGCGTAAGTCAAAAAGGAGAACCAGGGGAACATATTTGACTTCCTCCCTCTTGGATGATAAAATATAAGACAATAAGTCCAGCATCTTGGATTTATTATATTGTATGATTCATCCAATATCTTGTCAAGAGGGAATCAATATGGATGTAACCAGCCTTGTAGCAAAAAATGTCCGCCAGGCCCGGGAGGCAAAAAAGCTCACCCTGGACGGGGCCGCCGCCGCCACTGGGGTATCCCGAAGCATGCTGGCCCAGATCGAAAAGGGGGAGGTAAACCCCACCATCTCGGTACTGTGGAAGATCGCCAACGGGTACAAGGTATCCTTCACCTCCCTGGTGGAGGACCGGCAGCCGGGAGTAGAGGTGCTCCACCAGGGAGAACCTCTGGCAGAAGATGAGGGGCGGTATCTCAACTACCCCCTCTTCCCCTTTCAGGACCAGACCCGTTTTGAGACCTACCGCATCGTCATCCAGCCGGAAGGCGCGCTGGAGGCCCAGCCCCACTTAAAGGGCTCCTCGGAGTATATCACCGTCTTTGCCGGGCAGGTGGAGATCACCGTAGACCAGGAATCTTTTGCCCTATCCCAGGGGGACTCCATCCGCTTCCCCTGCGATGTGCCCCATGGCTACCGCAATCCGGGGACGGAGCCAGCAGAGCTGAGTATGCTCATCTATTACGGCGACTGAAAAAACATGGGGCCTGCTGACTTGGTCAGCAGGCCCCATGTTTTTTATTTGCTCGCTTGCAGGATCTTTTGGTAGTTGGCCCGGTCGGTGTCCCCCTCGGTGCTGATGCACAGCACCCGAGACCTCTCATCCAGCCCCAGGGTCCAGCGCAGGTCGTGGAGTCCCTCCTCCTGGAGGACGCCCGCCAGGGCTCCTACACCCGCCGCCCCCGACTCGCCGGAGACGATGGCAGGGTCTCCCCCTCTGGGGCGGCCCAGCAGCCGCATCCCAAGGGCGGCATAGTCGTCGGAGCAGGACAGGAAGGCATCCGCACAGGGGCCCAGGATGTCCCAGGCCAGGGTGCAGGGCTCCCCACAGCACAGCCCCGCCATCATGCTGTTCATCTCCCCCGTCACCGGGTGCAGCTTGCCGTCCGCCGCCCGGGCGGTGCGGTACAGGCAGTCGGCTTGGTCGGGCTCCACGATGCAGGTAACGGGGCAGTCCTTTCCCCACCGGCACAGGGCGCTGCCCAGTACCGCCCCGGCAAAGCTGCCCACACCGGCCTGCAAAAACAGGTGGGTGGGAGGCTTCTCCCCTGCCTGAGCCAGCTGCTCAAAGATCTCCCCGGCCAGGGTAGTGTAACCCTCCATGATCCAGGCGGGGATTTGCTCGTACCCCGGCCAGGCGGTATCTTGAATCAGAACCCAGCCGTTTTCCTCCCCCTTGCGGGCGGCCAGGCGCACCGCATCGTCGTAGTTGAGGTCAGTGATCTCCGCCTGGGCCCCCAGGGCCAGAATATTGTCCAACCGCTCCTGGGCGCTGCCCTTTGGCAGATAGACCACCGCCCGGCAGCCCAGCTTCCGGGCCGCCCAGGCCACGCCCCGGCCGTGGTTGCCGTCGGTGGCGGTGACGAAGGTGATCTCCCCCAGCTTCTCCCGGCTTTGAGAATCGGTGAGGGCCTGGAAGGTGAGCTGCTCCCCCTCCAGCCCCAGCTTCTCCCCCATCCACCGGGCAATGGCCCAGCTGCCTCCCAGCCCCTTAAAGGCGTTGAGACCAAAGCGCTGAGACTCGTCTTTCACCCACAGCTTAGCCACCCCCAGCTCCCGGGCCAAGGCAGGCAGAGCGACCAGAGGCGTGGGGGCATAGCCGGGAATGGTCTGATGAAAGCGCATGGCCCGCTGCACCGATTGGGCGTCCGTATGGGACAGGGCGGCGGGCTTGGGTTGGGACTTATGATTGATATAATAGTTCATAGGCGCTCCTCCACCGCCCGGCCTGGAATCTCCGGCGGGCGTTTTTGGTTTATTATATCATACCCCCGCCGCCTGTGTCAGCCGCTTCTTCTCTCACAAAAAAGGCACCAGCCGCCCCAAAGGGCGGCCGGTGCGCACTCCTTATGTGTCTCAGCAGCAGCCGCAGCCGTTGTTACCGCCGCAGCCGTTGTTATTGTAGCTGCTCCCATTGCCGCAGCAGCAGCACAGGATGAGGATGAGTACGATGATCCACAGGCAGCCACCGCCGCCAAAACCGTTATTGCAGCACCCCATAATGAGTACCTCCTGAAAATGAAGTTTTGAGGCGGCTGTGGGCCGCTCTCAGTTTCATACTATGTACCTCAGGCAAAAGGGTGCAGAAAAAATCCGCCCGGGATTTTCCCGAGCGGATGACAGGTTGGATTTAACCGAGGAAACGGTTGCTGAAGTTCATCAGGATACCGGCCACCTCGGCACGGCTGGCCGTGTCAGCAGGACGGAGGGTGTTCTCCGCCGAGGGGGTAATGAGGCCGTTGGCCACCGCCCAGGACACCGCCTCCTTCGCCCAGTCGGCTACCTGGTTATAGTCGGCGTACTGGGTGAGGTCGGTCTGGCCGGTAAGTTCCATCCCCAGCTGGGAGGAGGCAAAGCCCCGCAGCATCACCAGCACCTGCTGGCGGGTGACGCTCTGCTCCGGGGCAAACAGCCCGTCTCCCATGCCGGCGGTCACGCCCTGAGAGGCGCCCCAGCGAACAAAAGGTTCGTACCAGCTGCCCACAGGCACGTCGTCAAAGGCAGCCGTGGCGCTGTCCATCTGGTCCTGAGGGGAACCGGCCAGGCGGTAGAGCACCGTGACCAGCATGGCCCGGTCCATGGTGACACCGGGACCGAAGGTATCCTCGCTCATACCGGAAAACAGCCCCTTGTTGTAGACAAACTTCACCGACGCCTCATACCAGTCCCAGCAGGCCACGTCCACAAAGGGCAGGTGGGCGGCGGTACTGTCGGTAAAGGTGTAGCTGCCCTGGATACCCAGGTATAGGATCCCGGAAGTCACCTTCACCTGGGCGGTGGTGTTCTCACCCACCAGGTAGCGGTGCCCCGCCGTCAGATGGGCACCGGAGGCCACCTCCCGGCCTTCGGTCACATCAACCACTGCGCCGTTGTGGCTCACCTGAGCCGAGCCGGAGATGGCCAGGAATCCCGAGCCGGTGGGCAGGCCGATCACATCCCCCTGGGTGAAGGTACGGCTGTTCAGGCTATCGCTGTAGAGGCCGCTCTGTCCATCCTCCCCCTGGAGCTTGGCCACTGCCTCATCGTAGGCCTCCTGAAGGGGCTGCGTCGCCGTCTGCTCCAGCTGGGTCTGGGCGGAGGGCAGGAAGGTATTGTTCAAATAGCTGAGAGAGACCAGGCTGTCTCCCCCACTCAGGGCCAGGGCGCCCCCGGCCAGTGCCGCAGTCAGGGCCACAGCCCCCACCACGACAAGGATCTTTTTGTGCTTCATGTCTCGTCCTTTCCATCCTCCTGCTCCTGGCCGTCCTCCCGCTGGGAGATCATATAGTTCAGAGCAAGCAGGCTGTCGGAAAAATGTACGCTCTCCACCACCACGTCCTCATTGGGGACAGTAATTTCACAGTTGGTGAAGTTCCAAATACCGCGGACCCCCGCCGCCACCAGCCGCTCCCCCATGATCTGGGCAGCGGACTTGGGCACGGTGAGCAGGCCCACACTCACCGGATTCTCCTTCAAAAACTCCTCCAAGGTGTCGGCATGGTAAACGGGCACCCCGGCAATCTGGGTGCCTACCGTCCGCTCCTGCACGTCAAAGGCGGCCAGCAGCTGGAATCCGTTGTTAGAGAATTTAAAATTTTCAATGAGGGCCCGGCCCAAGTTACCTGCCCCCAGCACCACAATGGTATGACCCCGGTTGATGCCCAGGATCTCGCCAATCTGCTCCTTCAGGCTGTCCACCTTATATCCGTAGCCCTGCTGACCAAACCCGCCGAAGCAGAACAAATCCTGACGGATTTGGGAGGCGGTCAGCCCCATGGACTTTCCCAATGCGCTGGACGAGATCCGGATCACACCCTTGCGCTGCAGCTCAGAGAGCTGGCGGTAATACCGGGGCAGACGCCGGATCACCGCGGTGGAAACTCTGGTGTTGCGTTTCATAGTCCCGCTCCAATACTGAAAATATCGTTTACAGTTTACCCCATCCCTCTTTTTCTGTCAAACCATTTTCCCCACCCCGCCTTGGAAATTCCTGCGCCCTCTCACATCAGGCGCAGCATCTCCTTCTTTAGACGCTGGATGATCCGCTTCTCCAGCCGGGAGATGTAGGATTGGGAGATGCCCATTTGGTCGGCCACTTCCTTCTGGGTCTGCTCCTCTCCGCCCCCCAGGCCGAAGCGCAGGGTAATGATGGTCCGCTCCCGCTCGTCCAGCTTTTCCAGAGCCTGGCGGAGAAGCTGGCGGTCCACATCCGCCTCGATGGGCCGCATGACCAGATCTCCGTCAGTGCCCAAAATATCGGAGAGAAGCAGCTCGTTGCCGTCCCAGTCGGTGTTCAGGGGTTCGTCAAAGGAGAGCTCCGTCTTCTGGCTGGAGGTTTTGCGCAGATACATAAGGATCTCATTTTCGATGCACCGGGAGGCATAGGTGGCCAGCTTGATGCTCCGGGCGGGCTGGTAGGTACCCACCGCCTTAATAAGGCCGATGGTCCCGATGGAGATGAGGTCCTCAATGTTGATGCCTGTATTTTCAAACCGCCGGGCAATATAGACCACCAGGCGCAGGTTGTGCTCAATGAGGGTCTGCCGGGCCCGCTGGTCCCCCTGCTGGAGCCGCTCCATCAGTTCTCCCTCCTCCTCCCGGCTCAGAGGGGTGGGCAGGGTGTCGCTGCCCCCGATGTACATGATCTTCCCCGGCGACCACAGCCCCAATCGCTCCAGCAGGGCCAGAATCCGCGCTTTCCAACTATTGCTCATATCCATCCATCCTTTCAGCATTCCCCTAGCAGGGCCCCGTAGCCGCCCCCGTCGGACACTGGGTTGGGGGACAGGGCCACCACCATGGCCCCCCGGTTCTCTCCGTTTACCACCGCCCGGTCTACCCGCACCGCCAGCAGCAGTCCCCGGTCTACCCCTACCGAGCGGTAGGGCAATAGGCGAAAATGGCCTCCCGCTCCGGTCAGCCGCTCCATGGCCCCTGCCGGGTCCTGCAATTCCTGGGTACTGGGGCGCTGGGACGGTTCAAACAGAGGCAGCAGCCGCTCCCCCTCCGCCACCATAACCCCCTGGCCGGTCACCGGGTCGGTCAGGGTATTCCCCGTGTCGGTGAGGGCGGTGAGTTCCACCGCCCGCGCTCCCAGTTCCAGGCGCACCGCTTTCAGTTCTCCTGTAAATCTAGTATGCCTTACAGCTTTTTGAAGCAGCAGAGACAATGCCACATAGCACCCCGCTGCTGACAGCAGCACGATCTTCAAATCCATCCCCGAGTAGATGACCCCGCGATTCAGGCTCAGGCCCTGTCCTCCCAGCATAGAGATGGCCAACACTCCTCCGGCAAAGGCGCAGGACAGGGCAAAAAAAATCAGCACCTGCCGCCCCAGCCGTCGGCTACCCCAAAAGGCGGCCAGCACCATCAGTACCGCCGCGGCAAACCGGCAGGCTGGCCGCTCCAGAAAACCCAGTCCAGGCAGGAAAATGGCCACCGCGTAGCCGCCTCCCAGCACTGCTCCCAGGGCAAAGCGTAGACGCTTCAAGGGCTCCCCGGCCAGCCGGGCGGCGCACAGCAGCAGCAGGTAGTCCACCAGGGCGTTGAGCAGAAACAGGGTGTCCACATAGATGACGGTCATGACCTTCTCCTCCTCTCCCCTGCTTGTCAACACCGTCCATTATAGTGTCTCTCCCCAACGAAAGCCGTCACAACCCGGTGTCGCCCAGGGGAGAATTTTCAGTGCCTGTTGACAATATCGAGGGGCGATATTATAATATCATTAGACGATATCGAAACGTGATATTAGGAGGTGACGCCATGGGAGGCAAGAACCGCGGCCCGCTCACCGAGCCTATGTTTTACGTTCTCATGGCCTTTCTCCACGGCGAGATGTGCGGCATCGATGTGGCCGCTTTCGTGGAAAAAAAGACCCGGGGACGGGTAAAGCTGGGCCCTGGTACCCTATACACCCTGCTGAATAAATTTCAGGACGAAAAACTCATCGAGGAGACCGAAGTGGAGGGACGCAAGCGCACCTACCGCCTCACCTCCAAGGGCCGGGAGGCCTATGAAGAGGAGCTGGAACGGCTGCGTGCCTGCGTCCGGGACGGAGAGGAGGCGCTGTTATGACCAAAACCACCATCCGCATCCTTCCCTTTGGAGGCTTTGATATCTCCGGTCTGGAGGGCTGGCTGAGTTCTATGGCCGCCCAGGGACTGCGTTTCACCATGACCTTCGGGCCGCTGGTCTGCTTTGAGCGCAGTCACCCGGAGTCGGTACAGGTCCATCTGGAGCCCATCCTGGGCAATACCGACGAGGACCCGGAGGGAAACGCCATCTATGAGGACGCAGGCTGGCAGTATTGGGGCATGTTCCGGGGAAACTACTACGTCTACGCCTCTACCGATCTGGAAGCCTGCGCCCACACCGATCCGGATACTCTGGACTACACACTAAAGAAATTCTTCCGCCAGAAGCTGGCCGGCGGGGCACTGCTCCTGGCTGCCAATCTCCTGTTGCTGGGACTCTATTGGCAGGGCGCACCTTGGGAAATTGACCTGTGGTGGCTTCGGTACTACCCTGTGGAAACTTTCTCCAACGGCACCACTATCCCCTTCCTGCTGGCTATGTTGGGTTTCCTTCTCATCGATCTGTCTTACCTGCTGGGGCTGTTCCACCTGATGGGTTACCGCCGGGCGGTACAAAGGGGCAGCAAGGTTCATGGACACCGTGGCGTGGGCTGGCTGCTGGCAGTGGGATGGCTGATCCTGCTGCCGGTTCTGGTCAATACCATTCAGCTCCTTTCCGGAACCGACTACCGTCCCTATGATCTGGAGGGCTCAGGCTTTGTCACCCTCACCGATATTGAGGGGAAAGACTTTCGCCTCTCCGGAAACTACATGTATAATCCGGACTATATCTCCCACGGAGGCACGTTGCTGGACCCAGAGCATTGGTACTTCCGGCAGTATGGTTCCTTTGGCCCGAACCAGAACCCAGACGATGTCCCTCATCTGGAAATTTCCATCGTCCGCTATCCACTGGAGGTGCTGGCAGAGCGAAGGACCGAGGAGTGGAGCCGTCAAAAAATCAACGACTCCGGGGAATACGAGGAGATGGCCCTCACTTATGGGCTGGATGAAATACACTACGCCCCTCGGGAGGAATGGACCCATACCAACGAGCTCACCGGGGAGACTCGCGTTTTCTTACCCGGCGGGGTACTTATTCTTCGCCGCGGAAATACCGTACTCTTTGCTGACTACTATGGGGAGCAAAATTTGACCGAACATCTGGATCAGTTCGCCGCCATGCTGGAACGCCTTTAAAAAGGAGGGCTATCACATGAAGCGCGAGGAAAAACGGGTAAAAAAGCTTGTCCCCTATGGCCTGTGGGATTTTACCGGCCTGCAAACCTGGCTCAACGAGCAGGCCCAGGCAGGCTACGCCCTGGTGAAGTGGCCGGGATGGAGCTTTATCGGCATTGCTTATTTTAAAAAGGACCCATCCGCTGTCCACGCCCGCTATCGTCTGGACCCCATGCAAGAGCGGCTTGGAGTGGTGGAACTGAAAAAGCGGGAGGAAGGATACCAGGCGCTGGGATGGAACTATGTAGGTCAGATCAACCAGCTCTACGCCATTTACCGCTGTGATGATCCGGAGGCTCCGGAGCTCTATAATGACGCGGACAGTCTGTGCTGGGCCATGAAGAAACAGGTGCGCTGGGCATGGATCAGCCTGCCTATCCTGCTGGTTTGGGCCGCTGTGCTGTTTTGGGACGAGTGGCCTCAGTTGCTCAACGGACCCATGGAATTTGTTATGCGCCTGATCCTCCATTCCGATGTGCTCATCCCCATCTATGCCACTATGCTGACCCTTGTCCTTAATGTAGTCATCCAGGGATGGCGTACCTCCCGGGGTATTCGCCGGGTCCAGGCCAGTTTTCGCCGGGGAGAATGGCCCCCTGCGGGTTCCCGCCGCTATCCCGAGCTCTGCCATAATCTGATCTCTCTCTTTTCATTGGCCGCGTTTGTCCTGTTTGCGATTTTTCTTATCCTGTCCGGTGCGCAGCGTACCCAGTATCTCTCCGGTCCGGAGGAGTGGGACTTTCCCCACGTCACCTTGCAGGAGGTGCTTCCCGCTGGAGCCGCTCTGCGGGAATACGGGCCTGCGGAACTGCTGCGCAACGACACCTTCGACCACTCCCTGCTAGCCCCTCAGCAGTATGATGTAGCCCAGGGCGGCATGGTGCGGGTAAACGACGGGCCGAAGCAGGATACCCGGCTCTACCAGGAGTCGGTCCAGACCCTCTCTCCCTCCCTGGCCCAGGCGGTGTACCGGGGCCAGGTGGCGGCTCGCCACAATGCTCTGGAACAATTTCGCAAGATTTGTAATGCAGATACCTCCACATCTAACCCGGATGGGTTAAACGCCGCTGACTTCACGCAGGAAGAAGCGCTGTCCGTCCCCGGCCTGGACGGTCTGACCCGCTTTATCTACCGGAATCCGGACCAAACTGCTGCCAACACCGTTTACATCGGCTGGGCGGATAATCGGGTGTTTGTCCTCAACTGCTCCGGCGCGGTGGACAGTAAGGCCGCTCTGGAGCTGCTGGTTCAGCGTCTGGCGCAGGATTGACTCCTTGCGAAACGGAGGAATTTTTATGAAATACGTCCGCAAGCTGATCCCTGTACATCCCTATGACATCCCCGGCACGGAAAACTGGCTGGAGGAGCAGGCAGCCCGGGGCCTGTATCTCAAACAGTACGGCTCTCTGCTGTGCACCTTTACCCGGGATACTCCCCGCACCGTCCGCTACCGGCTGGACTACTGTAACACCGACCGGGAGCCTGATCCTGTCCCCGGTCTGCTCACTCTCTATCGCGAGATGGGTTGGGAATATGTGTGCTCCACGGGGCTGCTGCTTCTCTTCTGCACCCAAGACCCCTATGCCCCGGAGCCTCACACCGACCCCCAAACCCACGCCCAGCTTTTAAGACAGATGGAACGGAAGGTCAAGCGAAGCTGTTCCTTCCTTGCCTGGATTTTGGCGTTCTCTTTTGTGCTGTCTCTCATTGGGGTTCTGGGCCACGGGTCGCTTCTCACTGCGCTGACCCTGAGTGACCTTACCAATATGGGCCTGCTGTTTGGGTTTCTCTCACTGGTGTATCTGATTCCCGCCCTGTTGGACTGGCGGCGGGTACACCGCATGATCGTCCATCTGGAGGTGGGCCACGCCCTGACCCCTGTCCCCGCCAGCTCCCGCTGGTATGGCGTGCGCAATGCGTCGTACCTGCTCTTCCTCACCCTGCTACTGTGCATGTTTCTGGCCCGGGCACTCCTCTCCTTGCCCCAGAACCTCTGGTCGCTGGGCACGGAGGGCCGCCCCGGGGACTTTGAACCGGTCCTTCTTACCCAGTGGGAGGGGGAGGACTACCACCCCAATCTCTCCGAGTACAACGGCGTTACCATCTCCAATTCCTGCCAGCGGACCGGGACACTCCTGTTCCCCACCCAGTGGGAGGTGATGCAGAGCGGCAGCATCGTCAAAGATCAGATTTCAGTGCATATGACCCTCCACTGGTACCGCCCCCTCTTCCCCGCTCTGGACCAACCCCTGGCTCGGGACCTGCTGGACTACCAGACTGTCCATGAGGACGCCGCCCGCCGGGTGGATGAGGAGCCCCTGGGCCCCTGGTCCGTGACAGAGCACCAGGTGGGCGAGGCAGACTATCTGGCCATCGCTTCCAGCTCCAACAGCGAATACCAGGTGGCCGCGGCCGCTGGAAACGGCCGCGCCGTGATCCTGCGCTACTGGGGGCCCCAGGACCTGGAGGACCACCTGGAGGAGATCGCCGCTATGGTGGTTCCCTGACTCTCCGCTCCCATTTAAAGCAAGGGGCACCTGCCTTCTGGCAGGTGCCCCTTGTTTTTTCACGCGCAGACTGTCCTCCGGAAAGCAGCACAGCCTTCCAAATTAGCCCTGATTATGCTTCAGCAGCGCCACGCCCATGGTGGCCATCTCCTGCCGGGTGGGATTGGCCTTGGGCCTGGCAATGGTAATGCCGCCCCGGCCATCCTCTACGCCGTCCAAAATACCGGCCTGGACTGCCTCCTGGATGTAGGGCTTGGCCCAGTCGTCCGCCGGCTCCGCCGCCCTTTGGGCCTCCTGGGCGGCCAGTTCCTCCCGGATGATGGCCCGCACCTGCTCCTCTGTCATCTCGTCCTCCCCCCTCAGCACCCGGGCTACATCGGCCCGAAAGGTATCCATATTCTTGCCGAACTTGGGAAACCAGTGCATCACATCGGCATGGTTGCTGGCTATTCCTCGGGCATGTCCTTCGCTGTGGCAGAGCACTACACCGTCTGCCTCCGGGTCCAGACCGTACTGCCTGCACAGCTCTGCCGTCAGCTCCACAGCCGCCTGATAGACGGATTCCAAGTAGTCGGAATTCTCCAGGCTGTCCTCACAGATCTCAAAGGAGATGTGTGTATTGTTGGCGCTGCCACGGCTGCCCGTTCCACAGTGCCAGCCCCGCATGTTCCAGGGCAGGGTCTGCACAACCCCTACACTTCCGTCGGCCAACTTGCCGATAAAGGCATGAACGCAGGCCCCCACGCCCGGCATATCCCAGTGATTTCCGCCGGTGTTGCGGCCAATCGTCTCATTGCCCGGCACATATCGGCACAGGTTGGGATTGTTGGCCCCGGTGGAGTGGACCATCACCCCCCGAGGTGTGATGGTCCGTCCGGCCCGATAGCAGTCATTCCGGGACAAAAACTGTTGATACAGCTTCATTTTTTGCTGTTCATCCATCCGGCCTGCTCCACCATCTGCACCAGCTTATCATAGCCATACATGGCGGCAAATGCCACCAAAAAACACAGGGCAATCAGGGCGGCAATCATCCACCCGGTAATGAAAAATCCATAATAGGACCACAGGGCAAAGCCCGCCCCTGTGGTCACCGCTGCCGCGGTCAAAAAGGCCAGCAGATTAGTGGGAATGCGGTCGTACAGCAGCCCCTTGAGCACCTGTACGATGACATTGGTCACCAGAGTCAGCCCCAGCACCACGGTCAGCAGCACAGGCAGATACGCCATGAACTCAGGCATCGGTTTCATTTCTCCTTTCCTTCTCCGGATATCCGTGTTCTTTCGGCCAAGACTTCTTTGAACCTCTCTCAGTTCTTCTTATGCCTTTACACTCTTAAGGTCCCGGATGTCGTGCTGCACCTCGGTCATCTGTCCCTCCAGCTTGTAGGTACGCTCTACCACATTGTTGTGTTCCGCCACCTTTTTCTCCAGCTGTTCAA
>CAJLCG010000067.1 GCA_905205085.1 uncultured Oscillospiraceae bacterium | reverse complement strand
GTTGTCCTGTCAGTAGACAGTCGTCAGGGTTGCTTTCCACAATTTTTTTGCGCGGATTTGTTAATTTTGTATAAAATTAAAAGAAATAAAATACAGCATTACAGAAAATTGATTATAACCATACAACTTTATAGTATTTTTCAAAAAATCTGTTGAAATCTGCAGTTTGGAAATGATACATTAACTACAACAGGCGAGCTGAAACGCCTACAAACTGGGCAAATAATACAAAATGAGAAGGAGCGTAAAGAATGAAAAAGCGGATATTTAGTATGACTCTTGCTTTCGCTATGACAGTGGGGCTGTTGGCCGGATGCAGCAGCGGTGGAAACGGCGGCAGTTCCGGATCCGGTAAGAGCGCCAGTTGGAAGGTCACCTGCCCCTGGGCTCCCTCCGGTGTAGCTGCCATGGTCAGCCAGAAGGCGGCCGCCAAATCTACCCAGTACTCCGACAAAATCACCCTGGTGGCCGAGGCCATTGCCGGCGATGCCGCCACCGTGAACACTTGGGTCATGGATACTGAGGCCAACGACCCTGAGCTGGTCTTTGTGGGCGAGGGCCTACTGTCTATTACCTCCATCATCGACCCCTCCAAGCTGCAGTTCAGCGAGGACGACTTTGTTTTTGTGGAGAATCTGTATTCCTCCATCTTTGTTCTCTCCGCTGAGGCCGGTCTGAACATCAAGACCATTGCCGACCTGGAGGCCTATGTGGCCCAGGGCCAGGAGATCAGCGTGGCCGTCAACGGCGCCGTGGGCTCCGAGGCCTTCTTGGCTGCCTCTCTGTTCGGTAAGATGGGCGCCGGCGACAAGCTGAAGCTGGTTGCCTATCAGTCCGCCGCCGAGGCCGCCCAGGCCGTTGCCAAGGGCGAGACCCAGTTCGCCGTTTCCCACCAGTCTCAGATCCTGGAGACCTATCAGCAGGGTGGCGTGAACATCGTGTGTGCCTTTGACGAGAAGGCCATCGAGAATGGCCCCTTCGCCGGTGTCGAGGGTGTTGGCGAGAAGGGTTACCCCTACTTCCGTAACCGCTGCTTCATCATGGCCCGGGCCGGCACCGATGAGGCCACTGTGGCCGAGCTGAAGGATCTGTACGACAAGATTCTGGCCGACGAGGAAGTGGTCACCTGGCTGCAGGACACCATGCTGCTGGAAGTCGACACTATGAGCCAGGACGACGTGAACGCCCACGTGGAAAATGTAAAGAGCATCGTCAACGAGTACAAGGATCTCGTTGCCGGCTGATCCTGCCAATATGTAACATTGGGGGATGGGATGGGTAAAATCCCTCCCATCCCCTTTTTATGTGATTTTGGTGTGTGAAGGAGGTTTCTGAATGAAATGGGTCAATGAATTTCACGTCCGCATGGACCGCTGGGGAGAGCGTCTAAGTAAAAAAGAGCTGCGCATCCCGGTAGACCTCACTGTGGGCGTGCTGTTTTTCCTGTTTGCCCTGGCCATCCTGTATGTCCTGCCTCAGCAGGTGGCCATCTCGGAGAAGGACACCGTCAACGGCCGGGCTTTTCCCACCTTACTGATGGTGGTCATGATGATCTGCTGCGCCATGCTGGTGGGCAAAGAGATCTATAAGCTTATCACCAAGCAGCCTTTGAACTGGAAGGTCATCAATCTGCAAACCGAGCTAAAAGCGCTTGTCATCCTGGCCATTCTGGTGGTCACCTACCTGCTGTGCCGCTTTACTGACCTATTTGTCGTGGGCGCTATCTTCTGCTGCCTGGGCTTTTTGGTCTATTTCCGCTGTAAAAAGCCCTCGTACTATGTCATTACCCTGACCTTTGCGGTAGCTATCTGGGCGGCATTCCGGTTTGTCCTAAACGTCGACTTTTAATTGGGAGGAGGCCATATTATGCTACAATATATCATCCCGGCCACCGGTCTCCTCTTCACACTGGAGAACATCCTTTGGATCAATATCGGTGTGTTTGTAGGCTCGGTGTTTGCCGCCATCCCTGGACTGAGCGTCATTTTGTGCGTCATTTTGTTCCTGCCGGTCACCTATACCATGACTGCCATCCCCGGCATGATGTTCCTGCTTGGCATCTATTGCGCCGGCGGTTACGGCGGCAGCGTATCCGCTATCCTCATCAACACCCCCGGTACGCCCCACGCCGCAGCCACCATGATGGACGGCCATCCGCTGTCCCGCCAGGGCCGCACCAAGGCGGCGCTGAAAATTGCCCTGTATGCCTCCACCTTCGGCGGTATATTCTCCGCACTGATGCTGCTGTTCCTGGGCCCCCAGGTAGCCAAGGTAGCTGCCCAGCTGGGCACCGCAGAGTACTTTATGGTCTGCGTCTTCGGTTTGACCATCATCGCCGGTGTGTCGGGCAAGAGCATCATCCGCGGTCTGGTTTCTGCTTGCCTGGGCCTGCTCATCTCCTGCATCGGCACCGATCCCATGACCAGCTATGACCGCTTCACCTTCGGCATCCCACGTCTGTACTTAGGTCTGGACCTGGCCGTATGCCTCATCGGTCTCTTTGCCCTGGTAGAAATTCTGGCCAAGGCGGAAAAGAAACTTGGTGAGCTGCGTCTGGATACCGCCAAGATGCATGACGACGGCAAGATCACCCGCCAGGAATACAAGCGGATGATCCGCCCGGTACTCATGTCCTCTCTCATCGGTGTGATGGTGGGTATCATTCCCGGAACCGGCGCCTCCGAGGCCTCCTGGTTCAGCTATAACACCGCCAAGAACCTGTCCAAGCATCCCGAGGAGTTTGGAAACGGCTCCGTGGAGGGTATCGCTGCCGCTGAGTCGGCCAACAACGCCGTCACCGGCGCCACCCTCATCCCGCTGCTCACCCTGGGTATCCCCGGCGACGGTACCGTGGCCATCATGCTCTCCGCACTGATGATCAACGGTCTGAACCCCGGATTGTCCCTGTTCACCACCGACGGCGACATCATGTACGCCATCATGCTGGGTCTCATCCTGGTTAACCTTTTCATGTTTATCCAGGGCAAATTCCTCACCACCCTGTTTGCCAAGGTGGTTTCCATTCCCCAGGAAATCCTCACTCCCATCATCGTGATCTTCTGCTTCGCCGGCGCCTACTCCGTCAACGAGAACTATTTCGACGTGGCGGTGGCCCTAGTGTTCGGTGCCCTGGCCTGGGTGCTGCGCAAGCTGGACCTACCTCCCGTGCCCATCCTGCTGGGCCTGGTGCTGGGCCGCATGACCGAGACCAACTTCCGCCGTGCGCTGCTCATCTCCAACGGCGACCCCAGCATCTTCCTGAAGAGCATCTACTGCAAGATTTTCCTGGCCCTCATCATCATTGCTGTGGCCGCCATTGTCCGCGGCAAGCTGAAGGAACAAAAGGCCGCCAAGATTGCCGCCACGGCCCAGAAGGAGAACAACTGACATGGCATATAATATTGTATTTTACTTCACCGACCAGCAGCGCTGGGACACCTGCGGCTGCTTTGGGCAACCCCTGAACATCACCCCCAACCTGGACCAGCTGGCCCGGGAGGGCGTGAAGTTTGACAACGCCTTTTCTCCCCAGCCGGTGTGCGGCCCCTGCCGGGCCCTGTTCCAGACCGGCAAATACCCCACCGAGACGGGCTGCTTCCGCAACAACATCATGCTGCCCTCCAACGTAAAAACTCTGGGCAGCTACATTGAGGAGGCGGGCTATGAGACCGCCTACATCGGCAAGTGGCATCTAGCCAGCGACGGGGAACTGGAGAAAAAGCCCACCATCGACCACACCATCACCCCCATACCCAGGGAACTGCGGGGCGGCTACACCGGCTTCTGGCGTGCCTCCGACGTGCTGGAGTTCACCTCTCACGGCTACGACGGCTATGTCTTTGACGAGAACAACAACCGTATCGATTTTAAGGGCTACCGGGCCGACTGTATCACCGACCTAGCTCTGGAGTTCTTCGACCAGTACGACAAGCAGAAACCTTTCTTCATGACCATCTCCCAGATCGAGCCCCACCACCAGAACGACCGGGGCCACTACGAGGGCCCCGAGGGCTCCAAGGAGAAATACAAAAACTTCATCCTGCCCCACGACCTGGAGGTGCTCAAGGGTAACGCTGCCGAGGAGTATCCCGATTACCTGGGCCAGTGCGCCAGCCTGGACGAGAATTTAGGTCGGCTGGTTGCGCGGCTGAAGAAGGAGGGCCTGTACGACAACACGGTCATCATCTTCGCCTCCGACCACGGCTCCCATTTCCTCACCCGCAACCGGGACAGCCATCTCAACGGCTACGACGATTATAAGCGCACCTGCCACGACGGCGCTCTCCACGTGCCTCTGGTGATTGCCGGCGGCCCCTTCAAGGGCGGTGTGGCTGTGGAGGAACTGGTCTCCACCGAGAGCCTTCCCAAGACCATTCTGGCCCTGGCGGGCGTGGATGTGGGCGAGGCCATGATTGGGGAGAATCTCCTTGACGTGGTGGAAAAAAGAACGGATAATAGACCTAATCAGGTGTTTGCCCAGATCTCGGAGAGCCGGGTCGGCCGCTGTGTCCGTACTCCGGACTACCTCTATTCCGTATACGCCCCCGGCATCAACGGCGGCGAGGCCGCCGCATCGGATGCCTATGCCGATGACTTCCTCTATGATCTGAGGGCTGACCCCTGGCAGCTGAACAATGTGGTGGCTGACCCCGCCTACGCCCAGGCCAAGCAGGACATGCGCAATCGACTTCTGGACTGGATCGAGAAGGCGGAGGGTTCCCGTCCCACCATCACGGACTGAGGAGAGGATTTGCTTTGGCTGGCTCTGGCAAAAAGGCGGATGAGGTCTACCGTTGGCTGATGGCCTATATCGACGAGAACAAGTTTTCCGGCAACTTGAAGCTGCCCTCGGAAAATGCCCTGTGCCGTCGGTTGGACAAGCCGGGAGACCGTGCGCGCCGCTTTGGACCGGATGGCCCAGGAGGGGCTGGTGCAGCGGGTGAAGGGCAGCGGCACCTACATCAATAAGGAGATCGCCCTGTCCCGAGAGCTGGACACGGGCTCGGCTCCGCTGAAAATCGGCCTCATTCTCCAGGGCCAGGACACCAACGCCAACTCTGAGCTGCTGGAAGGCATTAAAAGCGTGCTTCCCACCGACCAGGTGGACCTGCGGGTATTTTTTACCGACAACAAGTTCTCCAACGAGCGCAGCTGTCTGCAAACCGTGGTCCACCAGAACTTTCAGGGGTTTATCATCGATGGAGTCAAGGCCAGCCTGCTCAATCCAAATCTGGACTGCTACAAAGAGATCTACCGGCGGCGGATCCCCGTCATCTTCTATAACAACTACTACAAAAATCTCCACTGTCCCCGGGTCATCGTCAACGACATGGAGTGCGCCGACCGGCTGATCGGCCTGCTCATTGAGCGGGGCCACCGGCACATCGCGGGTATCTTTGTCTATGACAACTACCAGAGTATTGAGAAGTTCCAGGGCACTGCCGCCGCTATGCAGAAGCGGGGGGTGGAGTTCCAGGACGACTATATCAAGTGGTGTGTCTCCAACGAGGCACATGACCTGCGCTTTGCCCGCTCCATCGACCGCTTTTTAAAGGGCCTGCCCAAGTACACCGCCATTGTGTGCTGCAACTACATCATCTACCGCCTGGTGCGCCGGGTGCTGGAGGAGCAGGGCAAGCGGGTGCCGGAGGACTGTTCTCTGGTGTGCTTTGACTACTCCGGGCCGGACTGGGAGGCGGAGGGGATCACCTGTTCCGTCCACCAGGGCCGGCAGATGGGCCGACTGGTGGCCACCCGTCTGATGACCATGATCGAGCGCCGGGACTGTGAGGATAAAAATTACACCTATGTGATGAAGCCCAAGATTTACGAGGGCACCTCCATCCGAACCTTGTAAAAAAGCGCTGAGCGGCCCATCTCAAGCCGCTCAGCGCTTTTGCTTATCGAATGGATGCCGCCGCCTGGCGCAGGCGGGGCAGGGCGTAGTCGAAGAATTGCCGGAAGGCGGGGCAGTAGTAGTTCTCCCCCTGGGGACCGAAGGCCGTCCAGTCCCGGGGACAGCCGCCCCGGCAGACAGCCAGGTAGGGACAGGTTTGACAGCCATCCGGCCGGGCACGGCCCCGGTCTAAAAATTTCAGACTCTGGGGGCTGCCCATGGCTTCCTCCACGCCCATATGGTTGATGTTTCCGATGTACCACTCATCCAGCACAAAAAAGTCGCAGGGGTAGAGGCTGCCGTCTCCCTCCACCACCAGGTAGCTTCCGCAGGCACCTGAGGCCGCGCAGGTGCTGGGGGGCATCCCAGCCAGCATCCGCAGGTAATCGTCAAAGAGACGGATGCTCACATAGCGCCCCGCCTGCCAGTCCCGGTACCAGCAGTCAAACAGGCCGCACAAAAAGTGGCCGTAGCGCTGGGGGGAGAGGGAGTAGGGCATGCTGCCCCGGGGGACCTCCAGGGGGTCCAGGCAGGGGATGAACTGCAAGGGATGATTGCCCAGCTTTTTGAGAGACTGATATACCTTCTGAGGGCTGCGGGCCATGGGTCCGGTGACCACACAGAGAAGGTTCGTTTCCACTCCCGCCTTATCCAGCTCGTATAAGGCGTTCACCACCCGGTTCCAGGTGCCCTTGCCCTGGGGGTCTACCCGCAGGACGTCGTGAAAGTCCCGGGCCCCATCCAGGGACAATCCCACCAGAAACTGGTTTTCTCGAAAAAAATCCGCCCACTCCTGGGTGACCGCCATACCGTTGGTCTGGATGGAGTGGTGGACTGTGACACCGGAGGGGATGAATTCCCGCTCCATGGCCACAAAATCCTGAAAGAAATCCAGTCCCGCCAAGGTAGGCTCGCCCCCCTGAAAGGTAATCTGGATCACGTCCCCCGATTGACTCGCTTGGGCGGCGGAACACAGCAGGTTCCGGGCCGTCTCCCGGGTCATAACGCCCATGCTCTTGGTCTCCCGGCACTGGGCCACATCCTCATAAAAGCAGTAGCGGCAGCGCAGCCCGCACAGGCTGGAGGCCGGTTTGACTAAAAAAGTGAGCTGTTTCATGGTTCACGCTCCAAAGTGTTCTTTTACACCCAGTATACCAGATTTCTGCCCTGGGGCAAAGACATTACAAAATGAGGCCCACCAGCAGATTGCCCACACCGCATAGAACCATCACCAGGATCGGGTTCCACTTCAGAAGGCGCAGGGCGGCAAAGGCGGCGGCAAACAGGATAATTCCCACCCAGTTGGCATGTATAAGGGCCATCTCCGCCCCGCCAAAGGCCACCTGGAGAAGAATGGACAGGCCCGCCGAAGCGATAAGGGCCACCACTGCCGGGCGCAGGCTGGCCAGTACGCTCTGGAGCAGAGTGAGATTTTTGTAGCGATAGTAGATAAACGCCAGCAGAGAGACGATAAACAGGGAAGGGAAGATGCACCCCAGAGTGGCGATGAGGGCGCCGGGAAGCCCGGCAATACGAATGCCCACAAAGGTGGCAGAGTTGACGGCAATGGGGCCAGGGGTCATCTCCGCGATGGTGACCAGGTCGGTAAACTCGTTCATAGTGAGCCAGCCGTGGAGCTGAACCGTCTGGGCCTGAATGAGGGGCATGGCGGCGTAGCCGCCCCCGATGGAAAACAGGCCAATCTGGAGGAAGCTCCAGAAGAGCTGCAGGTAGATCACTGGAGTTCGCCCCCCTTCTTTCTCTGCACCATGGCCAGCACCACACCCAGCAGACCGGCCGCTAGAATAATGTAGATCACGTTGACCCCGTAGACAAAGGTGGCCACAAAGGCGACTGCCATTACTACCATGTAGATGGCAGACTTGGTTTTCACCACGTTGGTCCCCAGGCCCCACACCACATCCAGAATCACCGCAGCCACCCCCGCCTGCATTCCCTTTAAAACCAGGGCAACATAGGGGTTGGCGGCAAAGGCAGCATAGAACAAAGAGATGATAGACAGGATGGTGATGGGGGGGAGCACCGTGCCAAGGACTGCCGTGACCATACCCAGGAATCCGCCTACCCGCCAGCCTACCAGGATGGCAGCGTTGACTGCGATGGCCCCCGGGGAGGACTGGGCCAGGGCGGTAAGATCCAGCATCTCCTGCTCGTCAATCCACCCCAGCTCATCCACAAATTTCCGCTTCATAAACGTGATGATAACAAAGCCTCCCCCAAAGGTGAAGGCGCTGATATACAGCATACTGAAAAACAGCTTGCGTAAGGTACCTTTTTTTGCTCCCCGAGCCATAGCATCCCGCTCCTTTCTTCTCTATTATATCTGCCGGGGATGAATGAGTAAAATGCTATCTTTTTATTAAATCCATAACGAAAATAACATGAAAAGAGGGCAAGGCCATGACCCTTCGCCATATGAAAATTTTTCTGGCCGTCTATCAGACGCAGCATATGACTCGCGCCGCCCAGCAGCTACGCATGACTCAGCCAGCAGTCACTCGAACCATTCAGGAAATTGAGTCCTACTACGGCATCCGCCTGTTTGAGCGCATCAATCGCAAGCTCTACATCACGGAGGCGGGCCGTCTGTTTTATAGCTACGCGATTCATATCGTAGATTCCTTTGACCAGATGGAAAAGGGGCTGCGGAACTGGGACCAGCTGGGATTTCTCCGGGTGGGGGCCAGCATTGCCATCGGCACGGAGCTGCTGCCCCGGGTATTGGTGGACTTTCAGAGGAAGTACCCCCATCTGAGGGTACGCTCCACCATTTCCAACGGCTCTGCTCTTCAGCAGGCTCTGCTGGACAATGAGCTGGACTTTGCCGTCATTGAGGGAAACATTGACCGGGAGGGGCTAGCCAAGCGGGCCATCGCCCCCGACCGGCTGGTGCTCATCCTGCCCCCGGGCGACCCCCGAGCCTGCCAGGAGCACCTGGAACTGAAGGACTTATCTCAGGACGCCTTTTTGCTGCGGGACAAGGGGAGCGTGGGCCGGGCCTTTTTGGAACGTGTCTTCGCCATACACGGCCTTCCTTTGCTTCCCGCCATGGAAAGTGTGAGTACCCAGGCCATTGTCCAGGCGGTACACCTGGGGTTAGGAATCTCGTTTTTGCCGGAGCGGCTGGTAAAGGAAGCTATCCGGACAGGAGTAGTGTCCACCAAGGAGCTGTCTGACGAGTCCTTTGTCCGAGAAAACTACCTTGTGTGGCATGAACAGAAGTTTTTAACCGCGTCAGCCAAAGAGCTGATGGACTGCATCTGCAGCATGAGCTGGGAAATGCATGCGTGAAGGGGCGCAGGAAGCCTCTCTGAGCCAAGGGACGTCAGAGCATTCAAAATCCAAACAAATTTTTCGATAAAACATGGAAAATCTCCAAATATTGTCCGTTTTCAACCAAATTGCAGTGTGTTACAATATGCCGCGGTGATCGGCGTATTTCCAGTACCTCGATCCATTAATATCCCTTAGAAGGAGGAGATCAATATGAGAGAGGTACGGGCGCGGCTGGGCTGCGCGGCACTGACTCTCACCCTGCTGCTGAATTTGTTTCCTGCCACTGCACAGGCAATCAGCTCAGAATATTGTCCGGATGGTGAGCCGTGTACCCACGAGGCGGCTATCGGAACAACGCACTATGATACCTTGGAGGAGGCCGTCGCCGCCGCGGAAGCCTATCAGACTATTACCCTGCGCAACCATGTGGAGCTATCCGCTCAGGTCACGATTCCCGACCACGTCACTCTAAACGGCCGGGGCAGAACCATCTCCGTGGAGTCGGAGCATTGGAGCAGCGCCAATCCCGGCAAGTATCTGCTGGTCTGCGGGGACGGGGTCACCATTCAGGATGTGACTCTGGACGGAGAGCGCGTGGCCTCCGGTCTGCAATTTTTCCAGGCCTCAAAGGGCAAGATCGAGGGCCTAGTGACCCTGAAAAATGCCAAGGAGCTGGCACTCAACATCAACGCATCCCAGGTAACGGCGGAGGGGGTCCTTACCCTGAAGGGCAACGGCTGGGGCGACGTCATCAACGTGGGCTGGGGCAGCATCGTCTCCGGCATGGACCGCAGCTCCTTTGACGGGTCGGGCGCAGCGCTGGAAGGCGTCACCGCTATCTACACAGACCACTCCGATGTAAGCAATGCGGGAGGCGATGAGAGCAAGTTCTCCATCCGAGTGCCTGCCTCCTTTGCCGCCGCAACCAAAGAGGAGCTGTCTGCCCTGGGCAAAGCCATTCTTTACGCTCCCGCTGTGGCTCAGACCCAGGGCACTGGATATCTGTCTCTGGCCGGGGCATTCCAGGCCGCCCAGGACGACGGCACCATCACCCTGCTGGCCAGCTCTGCGGGAAACCAGACCATCGACCTTGCCGATGGCCGCAAATTGACCCTGGACCTCAACGGGTTTGACGTGGGCTTTGCCCAGGGACAGACCCTCCGCATCTCCCATGGCGATCTGACCCTCACCGGCCAGGGTAAGCTCTACGAGAAGCAGTCCCAGGGCGCCCCCGTCACCCTGTGGGGTTCCGACGACCCGGACACAGAACTGAACACCGCCCTGACGGTGGGCAAGGATGTGACCCTGGAGGGCCGGTACGGCCTTTGGATTGGCCCTGGGGAGGAGGGGCAATATGCCTACGGCGTTTCCGCCGTTCTCTATGGCACTTTGAAGAGCACGGCCGGCCTCTCTGACGGCGGCTCCGCCCTCTATCTCAGCGAGACCACCTCGGCAGAGGAGGAAAAGGTGCCCCAGATCCTTCTGGATGGAGCCACCCTTATCGCACCGGGGGGCACCGGGATGTACCTTGGGGGCTATGCCCAGACCACCGTCACCGACTCTACCGTAAACGCGGCCCAGGGCGGCACCGGAATCGCACTTTCCGCCGGAGACCTGTCCATCCACGGGGATACCGTGGTCACCGGCGGGACCGGTTCGCTTGAGGCTAAGCCCGGCGGCGACGGCTCCGCTCTGGAGCATGTAGCACTGGCCGTGGTGCAGCACCCGGACCAGCTGCCCGTCTCCCTTACCGTCACCGGCGGCACATTTATCGGCGGTGGGGCGCTGCTGGAGCAAAACGCCCACAACGGCGACCCCGAGGCCGCCGCTAAAATCCAGCTGTCCATAACCGGAGGCCGCTTCCACGGTCCGATTTACAGTGAAAATAAGACCAGCTTTGTCTCTGGGGGCACCTTTACTGCCCATCCCGGTCCCTATCTGGCTGACGGCTTTGCGGTGGAGGACAGCGGCGACCCCATTTATCACTACATGGTAACGGCAGCCGGGGAGAACCCCGCCCAGGTAGTCACCGGAGAGACGGAGGTGTCCGTATCCGATGCGGTCACCAACCCAGAGGAACAGGAACTGGCCCAGCAGGTGGCCGAGGCTCTGAAAGACACGCAGCAGGGGGGAGGGGAGCAGCCCCACATCGGGGAGGCCCTTCTGGCCGCCGCCAGTACGGTGGCCAACCAGAACTCGGTCACCCCGGAGCAGGGAAAGGAGGAGCTGAACTCCGTCGGTATTCCCAGCGACGATGTCACCATCGTGGTCCGGCCTTATCTGGAGATCTCTGTGGCTGACGTGTCCATCTGGGATAGCGCCCAGACCGTCACCCTGGATATTACCCCCAAATACATCACGGTAGCCACCACTGATCCGGAGGACATTCAGCTGGAAGAGGGGAGCAAAAACGCCGTCCAGATGGGAGATCCCCAGGAGCTGACCATCACCAAGCCGGTCACCATCATCCTTCCCTTGACCGAAGGATTTGCAGAAGACGGACGTCTCTATGTCAAGCATGAAAAGAGCAGCAGCAAAGTCTACTACTACCGGGGCCAGGTGGAGAGCAACGTTCTCACCTTTACCAACCCCAACGGCTTCAGCCTGTTTCACTATTCCACCAACTCTGATGTAGTCGCCGACGTCAACGGCCAGGGCTTTGTCTCTCTGGATGAGGCCATCGGGGCGGTGGAGGAGGGCGGCACCATCGAGCTGCTGGCCCAAGACCTGAGCGCTGTGGTGGCCCGGAACATTCGCTTCACCGTCACCGGGGCAGGGGCGGACACTGTGCAGCTTACCGCCGGGCCTGGCTATGAGAAGAAGCAGACCGGAAATACCTACTCCTTTATTTACATAGGGGATGGTTCTAATGGCTCCGGCGGGTCTGATCCGACAGGCCACCCGATCCATGTAGAATCCGGTGAGAACGGCACCGTCACGGTCAGTTCCGACCGGGCCAACCCGGGGGATACCGTGACCATTACGGTAAAACCTGACACAGGCTATGCCCTGGATCAGCTCACCGTCATGGACCAGAACAGCCACAGTGTAACACTTACTGACCAGGGTGAGGGAACGTACACCTTCACCATGCCTGAGGGCAAGGTGACCGTGGAGGCCACTTTCCGGGCCGTGAAGGAGGAGAGCCCCGTGGATGCCTTCCTGGACATTAACCCTGATGCCTGGTATTACAACGGGGTGAAGTACGCCGTGGAGAACGGTCTTATGTCCGGTACGGGTACCAATACCTTTGGGCCCGACACCACCCTCAGTCGAGGCATGATTGCCCAGATGCTGTATGCCCTGGAGGGTAAGCCCAGCGTATCTGCGGATAGTCGCTTCCCCGATGTATCGGACCGGGACTGGTACGCCAATGCGGCCAGCTGGGCCCAGTCCAAGGGCATCATGACCGGTTACTCCAATGGCCATTTTGGCCCCAATGACTCTCTCACCCGGGAGCAGCTGGCTCTGATCCTATATAACTACGCCCAGAGCAAGGGCTACGACACCAGTGCTAAAGCGGACCTGAACCAGTATGTGGATGGCAGCTCCACCTCCGCCTGGGCCCAGACGGCTATGGCCTGGGCTGTGGGCGAGGGCCTGCTGTCCGGCCGAAATGCGAACAAGCTCACTCCCACCGGCACCGCCAC
>CAJLCG010000066.1 GCA_905205085.1 uncultured Oscillospiraceae bacterium | reverse complement strand
CCTTTGACGCGGCAATAGCCATGGCCACATGTCTCACCGTTTTGGAGCCTCAGTCCAACGGCATCGGCGGCGACGCCTTTGCCGCCCTGGGCGTGGCGGAGAGCGTGATGAACCTGTTCATCTATGTGATCACCGGAGCCTGTATGGGCGCGTCGGTGCTGGTGGCCCGGTTCTTCGGGGAGCGCAACTTCCCCCGCCTGCGCCGGCAGCTGTTTGTCTCGGGCGTGCTCATCGGCGGCACGACTCTGGTGGCCGTTGTCCTCACCCAGCTATTCCTGCCCCAGCTGCTCCGGCTCATCTCCACGCCGGATGAGCTGATGGCAGACACCACCGCCTACCTGCGGGTCATCCTGGTGGGCATGCTCTTCACTTTCGCCTACAACTACCTGGCCGCCACCCTGCGGGCCATCGGCAACACCAAGGCGGCCCTGTACTTTCTCTTAGCCTCCCTGGGCTATAATCTGCTGGCCGCCTGGGTGCTGGTGGCTCAGATGGAGCTGGGCATTGTGGGCACCGCCCTGGCCACCTCCAGTGCCCAGCTGCTCTCCGCCCTGCTGTGCCTTGTCTATATGCGCAAAAAGCTCTCCTTCCTGCGCATCCGGAAGGCGGACATGCGCCTGGAGCCCATGCTCATGCGGCTGACCACCAGCTATGCCGCCGTGGCCGCACTCCAGCAGTCCAGCCTGTACCTGGGCAAGCTGATGATTCAAAGCGCAGTCAACGGCATCAGCACCGACGCCATCTCCGCCTTTACCGCCACCACCCGAGTGGAAAACTTCTCCCAGGCCTTCGGCATCAGCGCCTGTGAGGCCATTGCCATCTTTGTGGCCCAGAACCAGGGGGCCAAGCAGTACCAGCGGGCCAACCGGGGATTCCTCCAGGGCTTTGCCATCACCACCGCCATCGGCGTGGGCTTCTCTGTGCTGCTGGGTCTCTTCCCCACCCCCATGGTGGCCCTGTTTTTGGGCGACGACCCGCAGAGCATCCCCCTGGGCGTATCCTACCTCCAGCTTATGGCCTGGTTCTACTTCTTGTCCTTCATCGGCCACTCCTACGTGGGCCACTACCGGGGCATCGGCCGCATGAATATCACCTTCTTCGGCACCACCTTGCAGATCGTGGTGCGGGTGATCGGCACTTACCTGCTGGTGGGAGCCATGGGTCTGGACGCGGTGGCCCTGTCCACCGGCCTTGGCTGGGTGGTCATTGTGCTCTTCCACTCCACTGTCTACCTGCTGGAGCGGCGGGGCATCGGCTATCACCTCCCCAGCGAGGACGGCCCGCCTCCCAAACAGGCATAAAAAAATCGGCGAACCAAATTGGTTCGCCGATTTTTTGTTTGTCTCAAGAAAGCTATCCTGGCTCTACTCAGAAGCGAAACGAAGTTTCGCGCCAAAGTTCTTTTGCCTACTTTTCTTTCAAGAAAAGTAGGTCAAGAAAGCGTGTAAGAGCCGCGGACCAGGACCTTCACTGTACTGCCGCCGGCAGTGATGTAGTGGTCGCTCATGGTGGCCATGTACAGGTGGTTCTGCACCAGGGCGCCGCCATTGTTCAGGTTCCCTCCAGTGGTAGTGTCCACCAGGGCGGGATTTTCCGCCGCGCCAGCGGTGGCGCTGCCCACCCGGAGCATGACCTCGGCCCCCAGCCCTAAGTTCATCCGCTGGCCCGCGGACAGGGTGACCACCTGATAGGAGGCGCTGCTGCCGGTGCCGGACTGGCCGGCCAGCTGCTCAAACTGCTTGGTGAGCTCTGCGCTCTTGGCGTCCGCCTTCTCCTGGGTAGATTTCTCCAGGTCGGGAAGCACCTTCTGGGTGAGATAGCTGAGTGTGACCAGGGGGTCGTTCTGGTCGCCCGCCGCCAGAGCCACTGCTCCCGCCGCCAGGCAGCTCCCGGCCAGACAGAAGGCGGCCAGGCGGATCTTCCAGGTTCCCGTCTTTTTCATTGTGATGTACTCCTTTTATCGTCGCGTTTCCTATGTAAACCGCCCGCAGGCGGTTCTCCTCCCGGTCTACACCATGGTCTCCGGATGGAGGCCAAAGCTGACCGCGATGGCGTTATCTACCTTTCTCATCGCCTTCTCATCCACCTTCCCCATGTGCTCCCGCAGACGGCGCTTATCCAGGGTGCGGATCTGCTCCAGCAGGACGATGGAGTCCTTGGGCAGCCCGCAGCTGAGGGCGGAGAGAGGGATGTGGGTGGGCAGCTTGGCCTTCCCGGTCTGGGAGGTAATCGCCGCAGCGATGACAGTGGGGCTGTGGCGGTTGCCGGTGTCGTTCTGCACGATAAGCACCGGACGCACGCCGCCCTGCTCACTGCCCACCACCGGGCTGAGATCGGCGTAAAAAATGTCGCCTCGTTTCACACTGTTGTCCACGTACATTCACACTCCGCTGGAAAATAGTACGCGTTACAGGGCCTTCCCGGTCCTTTATGTAACGCTGTACTATGATTCTCCCACGGGGCGGAGGGGATTATACGTTGCTAGGGTCAGAAAATTTTCGCCTCCGCGCCTTCCCTGCCGCAGGCGGGCAGCCTGCCGCTCCACACCATCCTATGCCGCCGCCGGGCGGCTGGGCACTCAGGGCAGGTAGACCCGGGGGACGCGGGGATTGACGTCACACAAAAGCTCGTAGACAATGGTGCCCACCAGGTCGGCGGCTTTCTGGGTTAGGCCGGGGCCGTAGACCACCGCCACATCCCCCGGCTTTACGTCGGGCAGGTCGGTGACGTCCACCATGCACATATCCATACACACTCGGCCCACAATGGGACAGGGGGCACCGTGAATTTCCATGACCATCCGGTTGGACAGGCACCGGGGATAGCCGTCGCCGTAGCCGATGGGCACTACGGCCAGTTTGGAGTCCCGCTTCAAAACGGCGGTTCTTCCGTAGCTGACGCAGGTACCGGCGGGCAGCGCGCGTACTGCAGCGATGCGGCTTTTCACCGTCATTACCGGACGCAGGCCGGGGCCATCCAGCCCCTCCATCTCCGGGGCGGGGTAATAGCCGTACAGGGCGATGCCGGGGCGCACCATGTCCATATGGGTACAGGGATAGTTTAGCACAGCCCCGCTGGCCCCGCAATGGCAAATTTGAAAGGTAACCCCAAGCTTTTCCAAAGCCTCCCTGGCATCCAAAAACTTGGTCAGCTGCCCCATGGTGTACTCCTCGCTGCTGTCGGCATCGGCAAAGTGGGTGAACATCCCCTCCGCCTCCAGGCCAGGCAGCGCGCACAGCTGGGCGATCTCCTGCGCGGTCTGCTCCCCCTGCCAGAGGAAGCCCAGGCGGCTCATGCCGGTGTCCAGCTTGACGTGGATGGTGAGGGTTTTGCCCGCCGCCACCGCCGCCTCAGACAGAGCCTGTCCGGTGGCCAGGTCCCCCACCGCCTGGGTCACCTGGTACTCCAGCAGCATGGGGGCCAGCTCCACAGGGGTATTGCCCAGGCACAGGATAGGCAGGGTGATCCCGGCCTGGCGCAGCTCCTTTGCCTCGGCCACGCAGGCCACCGCCAGCATATCGGCCCCCAGCTCCTCCAGCTTTTGGGCCACCGCCACGGCCCCGTGGCCGTAGGCGTTGGCCTTGCACACGCCTAAAAACCGACAGCCCGCAGGCAGCATGGCGCGCAGGGCGCGGTAGTTATGCTCCAGGGCGGACAGGTCGATCTCCGCCCAGGTTCTCATGGTTGTGGTATCCATCTATGATTCCTTCTTTATCTCTATGTCTTAGTAAATTCCGTGATTTGGCAGGCAATGACACGCCGCCCATCCTGGCTGATCTCTCCGCCGGTGAGGGCGTGGGTCTGGGCGTCAAACCACAAGGTCACCTCCTGGCCTGTGCCGGAGTTCTGCTCCGGGTCGGCACAGTGGACCTCCAACACCCCGTCAGTCAGGGTGCACCGGTCGATGTACTGGGTGCGGGCCGCCTCCATCAGCGTAGGCAGGGCACTCACCGGGGACAGACTCTCGCCGTCCAGAAATCCGGTCTCCAAACTCAGGTCGTCATACTCCAGGGTACCCTCCTCCCCGTGAATGCGGGCCGTCACCCCGGAGAGCATCTCCGGCTCCCGGATGACCACCGCGGTCTCCTCCCCGTCATTGGTCACGGACAGGGTGAAATCGTACACCCGCTGCCCGTAGTCGGCATTCACCTGGGCCTGGAGGGAGTAGCCCGTCATAGCCATGTACTCCCCCCGGATCTCCACCGCCAGGGCCTCCGCCCCGGTCTTACCCTCTTGCCCGCCGCCGCAGCCGGTCAGCAGCAGGAGCATCATTGGTAGGAAAAGCAGCTGCTTCTTCACGCTGTTCCCTCCAAGCTATGGTTTATTCCCGGTCGGTGTTCTCCAACAGCACCTCTGGGATGGCGTCCAGCAGGTCGCTGGGGAGCATGGCATACTCCCCCAGTCTCCCGGCGCACTTGTCCCCCGCCTTTCCGTGGTACCACACCGCCCAGGCCGCCAGCTCCGAGAGGTCGGTGTAGGGCCCCTTCAGGTGCTTCTGCCCCCACAGGGCGGCGATCATGCCGGACAGCACATCCCCCGAGCCCCCCTTGGCCATGCCCGGGTTGCCGGTCCCGCAGATCCAGCACTGGCCGGAAGGGGCGGCGGTCACCGTGCCGTGGCCCTTGAGCACCAAGGTGCAGTGATGTTCCTTGGCAAAGGCCCGGGCGGCGCTCAGCCGGTCCTTCACCGGCAGAGACGTACCGGTAAGCCGTGCATACTCCCCGGCGTGGGGGGTGAGGACGGTGGGGGCGGAGCGTTTGTCCAGAATATCTATATGCCCCCGCAGAGCGTTTATGCCATCGGCATCCAGCACCACGGGGATGTCCAGGTCCTCCAGCAGAGCCCGCACCAGCTTTTCGGTCTTGGGGTGGCGGCCCAGGCCGGGGCCGATGAGGGCCACGTCGCAGCTTTTGGCCTTCTCCAGAATTTCTTCATATCGCTCCGGCAGGGGGAAGGGCATGGCCTCGTCACACTTGACGGCCAGAATGGGGTAGATCTCCCGGGGCACGCCCAGAAAGACCAGCCCCGCCCCGGTGCGCAGGGCAGCCCGGGCGGCCAGGTTGGGGGCTCCGGTGTAGCCCTCGCTGCCAGCCAGAATGAAGAGCTTGCCAAAGTCCCCCTTGTGGCCGTCCACCGGGCGGCGGGGAAGGTGCAGCTTGGCATAGTCGGGCAGGACCCGAGTCCCCTCTTTCCCCTGTTTGATCTGTTCGAAGACCAGCTCCCAGGGGATGCCGATGTTGGCCACCTTCACCTCTCCCGCCCGGCCTGCGCCGGCGTCCAGATAGAGGCCGGGTTTGGCACAGGTGAAGGTGACGGTCACCTTGGCCTGGACCGCGTCCCCCAGAATCTCTCCTGTGTCCCCGTGGACCCCGGAGGGCAGGTCGCAGGAGACCACCGGGGTGCGCATCCGGTTGAGCCACTGCACCAGGGCCAGGAACTCCCCCGCCAGGGGGCGCTGGAGTCCCACCCCGAACAGGGCATCCACAAAGCAGTCGCAGGTGGACAGCCAGGCGGTGGTGCGCCGGTCCTCCAGGTCCAGGGACTCCAGCTCGCCTCCGGCCTGCTTCAGCTTCTCCTCCATGGCCCTCTCATCCGGGGTCATCTTTTCTCGGTTTCCCAACAGGAAGGTCCGGACCCGGTAGCCCGCCTCCAGCAAGAGCCGGGCGGCAGCCACGCCGTCCCCTCCGTTGTTGCCCGGTCCGCAGAAAATGCCAATGCGGGGGGTGGGGTCGGTGTTTTTGGACAGGATGATACTCTCTGCCTCCTCCGCCTCCCGCTGCTCCTCCGCTGTGGGCTCCGTCTCCGTCCTCATCCGTACCACGCTGGTGGCCGTAGCGATCACTCCGTCCGACCTGCGGCCGTCCGCCGGGCCCGCCAGATTGACCACCGCCTGGGCTACCGCCTTGGCAGCGTTCTCCATCAGCTCCAGGGAGGGGATACCCCGCTCCTCAATGGCAATCCGGTCCAGCTCCTTCATCTGGGCCATGGTAGCTAGGTCTCCCATCGTACCGCGCTCCTTTCCCACAAAATATTTTTGCACATTGTACCACGTTTTTGTGGATAAAAAAAGTGGGACGCCCAGGGCGTCCCACAAAAATATTTACTTCAAGAAGCCGTTGACAATCTGCTCCTCGGCCTCCTTCTCGGTAAGACCCAGGGTCATCAGCTTGATGAGCTGCTCGCCGGCGATCTTGCCGATGGCGGCCTCGTGGATGAGCTCGGCGTCCACACAGTTGGCGGTCACCTCGGGGATGGCGGCCACCACGCCGTTGTCCATGATGATGGCGTCACACTCGGAGTGGCCGTGGCACTTGGCGTTTCCGTTGATGCGGGCCAGGAACACCTGCTTGGAGTTTTCCCGGGCCACGGAGCGGGAGATGACGTTAGTATGGCAGTCCTCGCCGTTGAGGTCCACGGTGAAGTCGGACTTGGCCAGCTGCTTGCCGTGGGTCATCACCTTCTCCTTGATAATGAGGGTGGCACGGGGGCCCAGGGTGGCCTTGGTGGTACGGACGGTGGAGTCCACGCCCTTAATCTGGGTGGTCTCCATCTCCATGTAGCTGCCCTCGTCCATCTCTACCACGGTAGTGGGGTTCATGATATTCTCACCCATGCCGTCGCCTTCGCCGTAGTGGCGCTCCACATAGCGCACCCGGGCATTCTTGCCCACGTAGAAGGTGTGGATGCCGGAGTGCTCGGAGTTCTGCACGCCGCAGTTGTGGATGCCGCAGCCGGCCACGATGGTGACGTCGCAGTCCTCACCGATGAAGAAGTCGTTGTACACGGTCTCCTGCAGGCCGCTCTGGCTGAGCACCACGGGGATGTGCACACTCTCGTTCTTGGTGCCGGGCTTGATGATGATGTCGATGCCGTCCTTGTCCTCTTTGGAGACAATATCGATGTTGGCAGTGGTATTCCGGGCGGCCTTCTGGCCGTTGGCCCGGATATTATAGGCCCCTTCGGGCACTTCATGCAGATCGGCTACCTGCTCCAGCAGGCTCTTCTGAATTGCGTCCATAGTTTGTCCCTCCTCGCTGCTTGCTCACTTCACCTTGTCGCTCAGGGCGCTGCACACGCCGGGGGCGGCCCCCAGCAGCTCGGGCAGGATCTCGTCCCGGGTACCCTGAGAACGCACCTGGCCGTCGGCCAGGACGATGATGCGGTCGGCGATGTTCAAAATACGCTCCTGGTGGGAGATGATGAGAATGGAGCCGTTGATCTTCTCATGCAGGTGCTCAAAAACCTGAATGAGGTTGGAGAAGGACCACAGGTCGATGCCCGCCTCCGGCTCGTCAAAGACGGACAGCTTGGTGCCCCGGGCCATGATCATGGCGATCTCAATGCGCTTGAGCTCGCCGCCGGACAGGGAGCCGTCCACCTCGCGGTCAATGTAGTCCTTGGCGCACAGGCCCACCTCGGAGAGGTAGTTGCAGGCCTCAGGCACGCCGATGTTCTTGCCGCTGGCCAGGGTGATGAGGTCCTTTACCGTCAGGCCCTTGAAGCGCACGGGCTGCTGGAAGGCAAAGCTAATGCCCCGCTGGGCCCGCTGGGTAATGTCCAGGTCGGTGATGTCCTCCCCGTCCAGCAGGATACGTCCGGCGGTGGGCTTATAGATGCCGGCGATGATCTTAGCCATGGTGGACTTGCCGCCCCCGTTGGGGCCGGTGATGGCCACAAAGCGCTCGTTAATGGTCAAATTGATATCCCGCAGGATGCCCTTGTTGTCGCCGTCCTGCTCGACGTCGTAGCTGATGTGCTGTAACTCTAGCATGGGGTTGTCCCTCCGTTATCCTCTTCCGGCCCCACAGCCGGTGTTGTACATTCAGTTTGCCCGCTGGGGGAGATCCTTAGCAGACAGTCTTTTTATTTTACCACTCTCCCGGTGGTTTGTCTATTGATTCCAGGGGCAGATCCCCTCTTTTTCCGCTTTTTTCAACCGCGGGAGAACCCGTTCCTCTGGATTGGTCTCTATTATATTCCTAAAAACCTACCTTGTAAATAGGTTTTTAAAATTTTGTTTTTTCTCGCACTTTCGGGGAAAGGGGGTTGCTTTTTCCCGCTTTCTATGATATAAAGGTGCATAGTCGAAATGCGAAGAACGGGAAAATAGGGTGTTTTTCTTCTGTCAGAGAGGGCGGGTCACCGGCTGAAAGCCTGCCTGGGAAGCTTCCCCTTGGTTCGCCCGGGAGCGGCCCCCGAGAGGGGGACGGTGGTTCCGCCGTTACGGGAAATGAAGTGCGTGTCAAAAGACGCGAATGCGGGTGGTACCGCGGAAGGGTTGCCTTTCGTCCCAAATAGTTGGGATGAAGGGCTTTTTTGTTTTCTTTTTTCGGAGGCACACCATGTTTACGCGACGGATTCGTTCCCTATTTGCTCTGTTTGCAGCAGCCCTGCTGCTCCTGGTCCTGTGCTGCGGCGATGGAGCCCTCTCCATCAACGGCCAAGCCCTGCCTATCCTCATGTACCACGATGTGGTGGAGGACGGCCAGCCCTGCAACACCTGGACGGTGACGGCGGGCCGGTTCCGGCAGGACCTGAAATGGCTTCGGGACCACGGCTACACCTGCGTACTCCCCCGGGATCTGGTCAAGGGCCATCTCCCCAAGGGAAAGGCGGTGCTCATCACCTTTGATGACGGCTACGAGAGCAACTACCGTCTGGCCTTCCCCATCCTGAAGGAGTACGGAGACAAGGCGGTCATCTCCCTGATCACCAAGTATGTGGATGACGGCGTTCCGGGCTTTCTCACCTGGGACATGTGCCGGGAGATGGAGGCGTCCGGGCTGGTGGAGTTTGGCTCCCACACCTATGACCTGCATTACGACCAGCCCCGAGGCATCCACCGTGGCCCTGACGAGAACCGGAAGCAATATGAGTCCCGTGTTCTCTCTGATCTGGAGACCAGCGTGGATCGGATCGAGAAAAACCTGAACACCAAGGTTTTCTTCTTCGCCTACCCCTATGGACAAAAGGAGTCCTGGGCCAGTGACTTTCTCCAAAAGCGCTTTGCCATGACGGTGACCACCCGGTTTGGCCGGGCCAACCTGGCCTACGGCCGCCACGACCTGCCCCGGTACACCGTCAGCATGGAGGAGTCGGTGGCCTACCACCTGGGCGGAAAGCCCTGAGCATGTTTTCTCTGAGGAACGGCGCTTTGCACCGTCCCCATTTCATCCAAAAAGGAGTTTTGAACCATGAAAGAACAGTTAGCCAACATTCGCGCCCAGGCGCTCGCCGCCTTTGAGGGCGCCCAGTCCACCGCCGAGCTGGACAGCCTGCGGGTGCAATATCTGGGCAAGAAGGGCGAACTCACCGCGGTGCTGAAGATGATGGGCAAGCTCTCCGCTGAGGAGCGCCCCGCCATGGGCCAGCTGGCCAACGAGGTCCGCGCCGCCCTGGAGCAGGCCCTGGAGGCCAAGGGCAAGGAGCTGGAAGCCAAGGCCCTGGAGGACCGTCTGAAGGCTGAGGCCCTGGACGTCACCGTTCCCGGCAAGGCCGTGAAGGAGGGCCACCGCCACCCCATGTATATCGCCCTGGATGAGATCAAGGAGATCTTCATCGGCATGGGCTTCACCGTGCTGGACGGCCCCGAGGTGGAGCTGGCCGAGCTGAACTTCGACCGCCTCAACGCCGAGGAGGGCCACCCCTCCCGTGACTGGTCCGACACCTTCTACTTTGACGAGGACAGCCGGGTGATGCTCCGCTCCCAGACCTCCCCCATGCAGGTCCGGGCCATGGACACCATGCCCCTGCCCATCCGCATCATCGCCCCCGGCCGCGTCTACCGTAAGGACGAGGTGGACGCCACCCACTCCCCCATGTTCCACCAGGTGGAGGGCATGGTCATCGACAAGAACGTCACCATGGCCGACCTGAAGGGCACCCTGAACACCGTGGTAGAGAAGCTCTACGGCAAGGGCACCAAGACCCGCTTCCGTCCCCACCACTTCCCCTTCACCGAGCCCTCCTGCGAGATGGACGTACAGTGCCACAAGTGCGGCGGCGTGGGCTGCCCCACCTGTAAGGGCGAGGGCTGGATCGAGTTGCTGGGCGCTGGTATGATCCACCCCCGCGTGCTGGAGATGAGCGGCATCGACCCCAACGAGTACTCCGGCTGGGCCTTCGGCATCGGCCTGGAGCGTACTGCTATGCGCCGCTTCAAGATCGCCGACCTGCGTCTGATTTTTGAAAATGACGTTCGCTTCCTGGAGCAGTTCTGAGTTTGCGATCTGCTGCCAGCGGGCGCATATAATGCGCCTCCACAAAACAAAAAAGGGAGTTTTCATATATGAATTTATCGCGTAAGTGGCTCAATGAGTTCGTCCCCGTTGAGGCCAATGATAAGGAATTTGCCGAGGCTATGACCCTCTCCGGCTCCAAGGTAGAGGTCACCTACGACCTGGGCGCTGAGATCTCCAACGTGGTGGTGGGCAAGGTGCTCTCCATGGAGCGCCACCCCGACTCCGACCACATGTGGGTCTGCCAGATCGACGTAGCCCAGGCGGAGCCTGTCCAGATCGTCACCGGCGCCTGGAACGTCCACGTGGGCGACCTGGTGCCCGTTGCCATGCACAAGTCCACCCTCCCCGGCGGCAAGAAGATCGAGAAGGGCAAGCTGCGCGGCGTGGTGTCCAACGGCATGCTGTGCGGTCTCAGTGAGCTGGGTCTGGACGAGCGTGACTTCCCCTACGCCGTCATCACCCCCGCCGCCATCCTGGGCGACTACAAGCCCCTGGACAAGGAGAAGCCCTCCATCCCCGCTGATATTCAGCCCGGCCACAAGATCTACGGCCCTGTGGTAGCTGCCAAGGTGGCCGCCATCACTGTCACCGGCTATTCCACCTATGAGGTGACTCTGGAGACTGGCGACAGCTCCGTTGCTGCTTCCACCACCTGCCCCAACCTCCACGAGGGCGACCTGGTGGCCTACAACACCAAGGCCAATGCCATCTGCACCCTGGCCGACCTCCACGCCCAGCAGGCGGAATTCCCCCACTGCATCCCCGATGGTATTTTCATCCTCAACGAGGACTGCAAGCCCGGCGATGATCTCAAGCCCGTCATCGGTGCCGACGACCACGTGGTGGAGTTTGAAATTACCCCCAACCGCCCCGACTGCCTCTCCGTGATCGGTCTGGCCCGGGAGGCCGCCGCCACCTTCAACGCCCCCCTCACCCTCCACGAGCCTGTGGTCAAGGGCGGCGCGGATGGCAACCTGATGGAGCTGCTGGACGTAGAGACCCCCGCCTCCGACCTGTGCCAGCGCTACACCGCCCGGATGGTACGCAACGTGAAGATCGCCCCCTCCCCCAAGTGGATGCGGGAGCGGCTGCGCGCTATGGGCGTGCGTCCCATCAACAACATCGTGGACATCACCAACTACGTCATGCTGGAGTACGGCCAGCCCATGCACGCCTTTGACTACCGCTATGTGAAGGGCGGCAAGATCATCGTGCGCCGGGCCCAGGAGGGTGAGGAGCTCACCACCCTGGACGGCCAGGTGCGCAAGCTCACCGCCAACCATCTGGTCATCGCCGACGAGACCCGGGCCGTGGGCCTGGCGGGCATCATGGGCGGCGAGAACAGCGAGATCGTAGACGATACCGTGGACGTGGTCTTCGAGTCCGCCTGCTTCGACGGCACCTGCATCCGCAAGGGCGCGCTGGCCCTGGGCATGCGTACCGAGGCTTCCGCCAAGTTTGAGAAGGGCCTGGATCCCCTGAACACCCTGCCCGCGGTCAACCGCGCCTGCGAGCTGGTGGAGATGCTGGGTGCCGGTGAAGTGCTGGACGGCACCATCGATATTCTCAACTACGTGCCCCAGCCCCGCGTTCTCAAGCTGGAGCCCGAGAAGATCAACGCCCTGCTGGGCACCGACATCGGCGAGGCCGAGATGGTCTCCATCCTCAAAAAGCTGGACTTCCAGGTGGAGGGCGATCAGGTAACCGTTCCCTCCTGGCGCGGTGATGTCATCGGCATGGCTGACCTGGCAGAAGAGGTGGCCCGCTTCCACGGCTACAACAACATCCCCACCACCCTCATGCGGGGCCAGACCACCCTGGGCGGCTTCTCCGAGGAGGAGAAGCTGGAGCGCCAGCTGGGCTCCATGTGCCGCTCCATGGGCTTTGATGAGATCATCACCTACTCCTTCATTTCCCCCACCTGCTACGATAAGATCCGCTGGGCTGCCGACGATGCCCGCCGGGAGTCCTTCAAGATCCTCAACCCCCTGGGCGAGGACACCTCTATCATGCGCACCACCGTTCTGCCCTCCATGCTGGAGATCCTGACCCGGAACTACAACTACCGCAACCAGGACGTGCGCCTCTACGAGGTGGGCCGCATCTATCTGCCCGGCGGCGAGGACGGCCTGGCTGTGGAAAACAAGATTCTGTCCATGGGCGCCTACGGCGAGGATATGGACTTCTACACCCTGAAGGGCTGTGTGGAGGCCATTCTGAAGGACCTGCGCGCCTCTGACATCCGCTTTGTGGTGCCCAACGAGACCAATCCCTCCTACCACCCCGGCCGTGTGGCTGACGTGTATGTGGGCGAGCAGCGCATCGGCGTGATGGGCCAGGTCCACCCCCTGGTGGCTCAGAACTACGGCGTGGACGCCCAGTTCTACTGCGCTGAGCTGGAACTCAATGCCCTGATGGCCGCCAAGGGTGCCGACCCCGAGTATGTCCCCCTGCCCAAGTTCCCCGCCGTTACCCGCGACATCGCCGTGGTGTGCGACGAGGCCGTCACCGTTGGAGCGTTGGAAGAGTGCATCCGCAAGGGCGCCAAGGGCCTGCTGAAGGACTGCAAGCTCTTCGACATCTACCGCGGCAAGGGCGTGGACGACGGCAAGAAGTCCGTGGCCTTCAGCCTGGTGCTCCGCGCTGATGACCGCTCTCTGACCAGCGAGGAGGCCGATGCCGATGTGAAGAGCATCCTGGAGGCTCTGGAGAAGGATCTGGGCGCCGTATTGCGTTGATTCCGCTTTCTTGAAAGAAAGCTTGGCAAAGAACTTCATA
>CAJLCG010000065.1 GCA_905205085.1 uncultured Oscillospiraceae bacterium | reverse complement strand
GCGTGTCCGCGGGCGGCTTTTTCTTTACCCTAGGAGAGAACGGTGGTATAATAACCATATCTGTACCCTCGCGCGGACGAGGGAGCGATACGTAAGGGAGGAACACATCACATGGATTTGACCGAGCGTACGGTAGAGAGCAAGACCCTGTTTGACGGAGTCATTGTAACATTAAAGGTAGATAAGGCCCAGCTGCCCGATGGCAAGGTGGCTACCCGGGAGGTAGTGGAGCACCCCGGCGGCGTGGCCATTCTGGCCCTGGATGAGGAGAACAACGTCACCCTGGTGCAGCAGTACCGCTATCCCTTCCACCAGGTGCTGCTGGAGCTGCCCGCGGGTAAGCTGGACGCCGGAGAGGACCACCGCCCCGCCGCCATCCGGGAGCTGAGCGAGGAGACCGGCCTGGAGGCCGGGGAGCTGACCTACCTGGGCTGCCTGCTGGCCTCTCCGGGTTTTTGTACCGAGCGGCTTCATATGTATTTGGCCCGGGACCTGCGAAAAAAGGAGAGCCACCCCGACGAGGATGAATTTTTGAATGTGATCACCATGCCCTTCCAGCAGCTACTGGAGCAGGTGATGGACGGCACAGTGGAGGACGCCAAGACGGTGGCCACCGTGCTGAAGACCAAGGTCCTGCTGGGACTTTGAGAGGGGGCGGCACTGTGGGAAAAACCGTGCTCATTGTGGAGGACGAGCAAAATATTGTGGACATTTTGTCCTTTAACCTGGAACGGGAGGGGTATGACACCCTGGAGGCTTACGACGGCAACACCGGCTTGCAGCTGGCCCTGGAGCAGAACCCCGACCTGGTGCTGCTGGATCTGATGCTGCCGGGAATGGACGGCTTTGAGGTGTGCCGCCGCATCCGGGAGACGGGCAGTGCGGTGCCCATTTTGATGCTCACCGCCCGGGAGGAGGAGACCGACAAGGTGCTGGGCCTGGAGCTGGGGGCGGACGACTATATCACAAAGCCCTTTGGCATGCGGGAGCTGCTGGCCCGGGTGAAGGCCAACATTCGCCGCTCCGCCATGGCGCCGGTCCAGGGGGAGCAGGCCCAGCCTGCCTCCGGCAATAAGCTGGAGCTGGGCCGGGTGACGGTGGACCAGGAGAAGGCCACGGTCTACAAGGACGGCAATCCTCTGGAGCTGACCCAGCGGGAGTACGACCTCATCTGCTATCTGGCCTCTCAGCCGGGGAAGGTGTTTTCCCGGGAGGCCCTCATGGAGCATGTGTGGAACTACGAGGGCTACGTGGGCGACGTGCGGGCCGTAGACGTGGCCGTGCGCCGTTTGCGTGAGAAGATCGAAGATGACCCTGCCTCTCCCAAGTTCATTGTGACCAAGCGGGGCATGGGTTATCTGTTTGCGGGAGAATAACCGGGCCAGCGGGAATTTTAGAAAGCGAGAAAAAGGGGGGAGTGTGCCGTGCTGCGCAGCCTGCACATGAAGCTGGTGATGATCATGGTGCTGCTCATCCTGTCTCTGATGACAGTGGTGGGGGCCTTTCTCATCAACTCCGTCATGGCCTTTTATCTGGAGGACTTCTATACCCAGATGTCCAATGTGTTCTCCCGGGAGTCTCTGACCCGGGATCTGACCACGGCCACTCCGGGGGAGGAGGACGGGGCTCAGGCCATCCTCAATATCCTGGAGGCCTACTACGGCGAGCTGGGCCTGGACGGATACAGCCGCACCCTGTTTATTCTGGACGGAGAGACGGGGGAGTACCTGGCGGGCAACAACGACGAGGCGGGAAAGAACCTGTCCTATGACTCGTCCAACCTGATGCACGCCCTGACCTACCGGGAGGATGCCAGCAACCCCAACATTGCCGCCGACTATATGGACGTGGCCGTCACGCTGGAGCGGGGCGGCTCTCCCTATGTGATTTATGTCCTGGACAACAAGAGCACCGTGAACAGCCTCATCAGCCAGATGTTTGTGCTCATCCTGGAGGCCCTGGTCTTTGGCCTGGTCATCTCCATCCTGCTGTCCTTCCTGCTGTCCAAGACCATGATTATCCCCATCCAGCGCCTGACCGAGGGCGCCATGCGGGTGGCCCACGGAGATTTTTCACGAAAAATCCAGGTGGCCTCCCGGGATGAGATCGGTGTCCTCACCGACACCTTCAACGACATGGCCGGGCAGCTCCGGGACACCCTGGGCCAGGTGGAGAACGAGCGCAACAAGCTGGATACCCTGTTCCTCCACATGACCGACGGCGTAGTGGCCTTCTCCCGGGAGGGGGAGGTCATCCACTCCAACCCTGCCGCTGAGGAGATGCTGGGCCGGGCCATCACCGACGAGGCCACCTATGAGGAGCTGTTCGGCGACCTGTGTCCCCTGGAGGACGTGATTCAGGCCCCCGACTATCTGGAGGAGGAGCGCCAGGAGGGCGAGCGCTTTTTGCAGCTGCTGCTGGCCCCCTTTGACCGGGACCGCCAGGGCGGCGTGCTGGTGGTGCTCCACGACGTGACCCAGCAGCGGAAGAACCAGGAGATGCAGCGGGAGTTTGTGGCCAACGTCTCCCACGAGCTGCGCACCCCCCTTACCAACATCCGCAGCTATGCCGAGACCCTCTCGGACAGCGCCGGAGAGCTGCCCCCCGCCACGGAAAAGAAGTTCCTGGGGGTCATTCTCAACGAGAGCGACCGCATGACCCATATCGTGCAGGACCTGCTTACCCTGTCCCGGTTCGACTCGGGGAAGGACGAGCTGCATCTGGTGCGCTTCCCCTTCGATGTGGCGGTGCAGGATCTGTATAATGCGGTGTACATGGAGGCCCAGCGCCACGACCACAAGATGAAGCTGCGTCTGGAGCCCGATCTGCCCACCATTGTGGCCGACCGGGAGCGGGTGCTCCAGGTGATGATGAATATCGTCTCCAACTCCATCAAATACACCCCCAACGGGGGACATATTCTGGTCTCCGCCGGACGGGAGGAAGATCGGGTGTGGATGCAGGTGGACGACGACGGCATCGGCATCCCGGCCAAAGACCGGCCCCGCATCTTCGAGCGGTTCTACCGGGTGGATAAGGCCCGCTCCCGCCAGTCGGGCGGCACCGGCCTGGGCCTGTCCATCGCCAAGGAGATCGTGGACCGCCACGAGGGCGTGCTGGAACTGGTGGACCGGGAGGGCCCCGGCCTGTCCATGCGCATGGAACTGAAGATCGAGGGCCCGAGCCATGTTTAAGAAGAACAGAAAAATGGTGGAGCGGGTGAAAACCCTGCTGATCGTGCTGCTGAGCTGCTCGGCGGTCTATCTCACCGTGCGCACCCAGCTGCCGGTGGCCTTCAGCGGCCTGCTCCCCTCCAGTACGGGGGAGAGCGGCAGCCAGACCACTCAGGAGAGCCGAATCCAGGCCGCCCAGCCCCTGCGCATGGCGGTGACCATCCGGGGGGGCGGCGCGGAGACGCTGCGCTACGGCGTGCAGTACGATCAGGAGGCCCAGGACGCCCTGTTTCAGCAGGTGTACAGCCTGCTGGTGGAGGCCCTGAGCAGCGCCGGTGCGCCTGAGAGCGTCAGTCAGGAGGCGTGGCGCCAGGCTCTGAGCACCGCGCCCGGGGTATATTTTGACTGGCAGGACGACCTGCCCTTTTCGGTGCTCAACGGCTGGTTGTCGGTGGACAACGAGCAGCTGAGCGGATCGCTGCGCCGCCTGGTCCTTACGGCCGAGGATGGGCAGGCCGTGATTTACTACTGCAATCAGAGCGGAAGCTGTTACCGGGCTGCATGCAGCATGGTGGATGTGAACCGCCTGAGTGATGCGGTGTCCGGCGTCAAGGACAACGGGGCCCGGTTTGCATTTGAAAAAGAGGAGTACAGCTCCTTGGCCCCCGATACCCTGCTGCTGGGGGAGAACATCACCCCCACAGTCTATCAGGCGAGCAATCCCCTGGAGGATGAGAGCGTCCAAGAGCAGGTGCGGCAGCAGCTGGACTTCTCCGCCGACTCCAGTGTCTCCTATATCACCTCCGATGAGCAGGTGATCCGCAACGGAAACGATACCCTCCGCCTGGCCTCCGACGGCACAGTTACCTTTACCGCCGCCGATGACGGGGGCAGCCGCTACCCGGTGGCGGGCGCGGGGGTATACTGGGCGGTGGAGCGCTGCCGTCAGCTGGCCACAGACACCCTGGGCGCGCTGTGCGGCCAGGCCCGGGTGTATTTGATGTCCGTGGAGGAGACGGGAACGGAGAGCTGGCAGATCCAATTCGGCTATCTGCTGGACGGAGTGCCCGTGCGCCTGGGAGAAGAGGGCTATGCGGCCCACTTTCAGGTGACCGGCGGCCGGGTGAGCAGTTTTACCCTGTGCTTCCGCAGCTATCTGGACAGCGGGACCACCTCGGTGGTGCTGCCCCAGCTCCAGGCCATGGCGGCCATGGAGGCCAAGGGCCACGAGGGAGAGGAACTGTTGCTTCTCTATCTGGACGGCAAGGGCCAGCAGGTGAGCGCCTCCTGGGCAGCGGCCAGCCAGTGGAAGACGGGAGGGTGAGCCATGGAGTGGTCGAAAATCAAAACCATTATCCTGATCATCCTGGCCGGGACCAACCTGATTTTATTCTCCTTTGTGCTGCGCCAGGATTTGCAGAGCCGCTCTGTGCAGCAGCAGACCCGCCAGGAGGCCATCGCCTTTCTGGAGAAGAACGGGGTGGCGGTGGATGAGAGCATCATCCCCAAATCGGCTGCCCTCCAGCCCCAACAGGTGGAGCGGGACCGGGAGCGTGAACCGGAGCTGGCGCAGGCCCTTCTGGGCAGCCAGGTAGAGGAGCGCAGCCTGGGCGGTGAGGTATATCGCTACCACAACCAAAAGGGCTATATTCAGTTTCATGCCGACGGAACCTTCCAGGGCGAGTTTGTAAGCGGCGCGTTTCCCCTGGAGGGGGAGAATCCCCGGGAGTACTCGGTAAAAATTCTGGAAAGGCTGGATTTCCGGGGGGAAATTCTGTCGGTCAGCGGCGAGGAGGACGGCGCGGCGGAGACCACCGTGGTCCTGCGGCAGATCTGGAACGGGAACCCGCTGTTTGACCGGCAGGTGACCCTGACCTACCGGGGCGGGGACCTGGTATCCATGTCCGGCGGGCGGCGCCTCAACGGAACGCCCCAGGTGGATGAGAGCCGCCAGCCTATGCAGGTGCCCACGGCCCTGCTCCGCTTTTACCACGGGCTGACCTCCATGGGCGATGTGTGCAGCCGGATTGACAGCATCACCCAGGGCTATGTGGGAGCCAATTACTCCCCCGGTTCCTCCACGCTGGTTCCCGTGTGGCAGATCACCACCGACACGGGCACCTACCTGCTGGATATGCTCACCGGGGAGGTAAGCCGGGTGGAAGTGGTGTCCGCCCAGGAAAACGCAGCGTAGAAACCCGGTAGATTTGGAGAACTTTTCCCTTGTTTTTTCATGGGGGGCTGTGTATGATATTGCGTGCACCAAACCACAATCAGGAAAATGCAGGTGATGCTATGTCCAATCAAAATCGTCCCATCGGGATCATAGACTCCGGCATCGGCGGGTTCAGCGTAGCCCGGCGGGTGCGCAGGCAGCTCCCCCATGAGAATCTCCTTTACTTTGGAGACGGGGGAAATAACCCTTATGGCAACCATACTGCCGGGGAGATCTTAAGTCTGACCCGGTATATGTTAGATTTTATGCGCCAGCGGAAGGTCAAGGCGCTGCTGGTGGCCTGTAATACCATCTCCTGCCTGATCGATGAGTACCGCAGGGAGATGGATTGCCCGGTGCTCAGTGTGGTGCAGGCGGGCGCGGAGTCGGTGGCCCATCTGCCCCAGAAGCGGGTGGGAGTGATTTCCACCTGTTTTACCGCCTCCACCGGATGCTACCCTGCCCTCATTGCCCAGCTCTCGCCGGAGAAGCAGGTGTTCAGCCGAGGCTATAAAAATCTGGCCGCCATGGTGGAGCATGGGGCCAGTCAGCAGGCCATCGACGAGGAGCTGCGGGAAAATCTGGATGATCTGGTCCATCACGATGAGGTGGAGTGCTGCCTGCTGGCCTGTACCCACTACCCCCTGGTGGAGGATCACATCCATCGCCTCTATCCCCAGCTGCAGCTGGTGGACCCGGCGGACCGTATGGCGCAGGAGCTGGAGCGGTGCCTGAAGGAGAACCGCCAGATCAGCCGGCGCAGCGAGCCGGGAACATTGGAAATTTACACCACCGCCGATCCCCAGGACTACATCCGGGCGGCCCGGCGGGCGGGCCTGGAGGGCGTGATTTCCGCCCAGTCCTGGCCAGCTATGAAATTGAAAAAGAAGGAAAAGGACGCCGAATAAGGCGTCCTTTTTTTCAAAAATAGTCCTTGACAATTTGGTCTACAAGGCATAGACTAACATTGTAGACGACAGGTTGTAGACTGAAAACACGAGAGGAGGAATCGCCATGGGAGACACCAGACTTGGCCCGGTGGAGAGCCGCTTTGCGGATCTCATCTGGGCCAACGAGCCGCTGGCCTCTTCCCAGCTGGTCCAGCTGGCCCAGCAGGAGCTCCAGTGGAAAAAATCTACCACGTACACCGTGTTAAAGCGGCTGTGCAGCCGGGGACTGTTCCAAAATCAGAGCGGTACCGTGTCCTCTCTTCTCTCCAGAGAGGAGTTCTATGCCCGGCAGAGCGAACAGTTTGTGGAGGAGACCTTTGACGGCTCGCTCCCCGCCTTCCTGGCCGCCTTTACCACCCGGAAAAAGCTTAGTGATGAGGAGGTATGTCAGCTTCAGCAGCTGATCGAGGAAAACAGAAAAGGGTGAGGTTTTATGAGTGACTTTTTAGCCTATGAACTGCTGCCCCGGATTTGGAACATGAGCATTGCAGCCAGCGTGGTCATTGTATTTGTGCTTGCCGCCCGGCTGCTCCTGAAAAAAGCGCCCAAAGTCTTTTCCTATGCCCTGTGGTCGGTGGTCCTGTTCCGGCTGCTGTGCCCGTTTTCCATCCCCACAGGCTTCTCCCTGCTGGCCCTTACCGATGCGCCCATCCGGCAGACCGCTGCCCACACCACCCAGGTCCAATATGTCCAGCCCGATCTGGTCCATACCGAATTTCCCCAGGTGGACCTGCCGGTCCCCGGCGTGAGCCAGGCCGTCAACAAGGCTCTCCCACAGGGGGAGGAGCAGCTGGTGGCCGATCCGTTGGAGGCACCGGTGGCGCTGCTTACCCTGGGCTGGATGGCCGGTATGGCGCTGATGGCGGTGTACAGTGTGCTGTCCATGCTCCGTCTTCGCCGCCGGTTGGTAGAAGCAGTGCCCCTGCGGGATAACATTTATTTGGCCGACCACATCGCCTCCCCCTTTGTACTGGGGGTGCTGCGGCCCAAGATTTATCTGCCCTCTACCCTGTCTGCGGAGGAACAGAAGTATATTATCCTCCACGAGCAGTACCACATCAAGCGCCTGGATCACCTGGTCAAGCTGCTGGCCTTCTTCGCCCTGTGCATCCACTGGTTCAATCCTCTGGTCTGGCTGTCCTTCTTCCTGGCCCAGAAGGATATGGAGATGAGCTGTGATGAGGCGGTACTCCAGACGCTGGGGGGCCACATCCGGGCGGACTACTCCGCCTCTCTGCTCAGCCTGTCCACCGGACGGAGAGTGGTAGGCGGCACACCGCTGGCCTTTGGGGAGGGAAATGCCAAGGGCCGCATTCAAAACCTCTTGACCTGGAATAAGCCCCGGAAATGGGTGGTGGCACTGGCTGCCCTGGTTTGTGTTGCGGTGGTGGCCTCCTGCGGGACCAACCCGGAGGCGGGCAAGTCCCAGGGAGAGAAGCACAATCCCGTCTCCTCCCAAGACGGACAGGGAGAGGAAGCGCTTTCTGCGCTGACAAATTATTTGAGCCAGCTTCAGGAGGGAGATAATCTCACGCTGTCCCTAAGCCGAAACGGTGGGGAGCCCATCGTATACGAAGACTGTTGGTCGGCGATCAATTCAGTCTATAACGCCAACCAGTTAAAAGAGGTCCAATGGAACATTGTGGAGGCCACAGCTCCCGGATTCTCTCCGGAGCAAAGTCCAGCGGCGGTTACCATTGCCCAAATCAACGACTGGAGCCTCACCGCCTATTCCGATGCCCGGGAGGTGCGTTTTGAGGGCCCCACGGGGGAAGTGTGGCTGGCGCCTCAGTCAGACAGCTGTGTTCCCTATCAGCAGCTGCGGGACTGGTTTGACGAACTGGAGTACTCTGCTTTGAATGGAGATTATGAGCACCAGAACCTTGTGATTCCCAATGAGGGCCAGAGCTATCTGGAGGCCGCCGCTGTATACTGTCAGGCCTATGAATCCTTCCATCTTCAGGCTACTTCGGGCAGCAAATTTTGCTATACCTATGTTGCTGTTCAGGTAAGAGAGGCACAGGAGGAGACGGATTTTTATCGGGAGCAGGGAAAGATCGGAGAGAATACCTACTGCTTCTTTTTGACCACCGTCTTTGTCCCGGAAAACGACTATGCCCTCAACTGGTCCATGGCGGGAAATACCGGAGAGTATACTGGCACTGATCCGTCGGTCCCGGAAGGTGCGCTGGAATACCTGCGTTGTGGGTATATTACACTGGAGGAGGACGGCTGGCACGGAGAAGTGGTAGGAACCGGATTTTGATACTTTTATATTATGAAAAAGCCCACGGCACAAGGCCGTGGGCCTTTTTTGAAGGATTTCGTTGTCACGCTGCGGGCTGGGCCCATGGCCGGGCCGACAACTTCTTCGACTCCGGGCAGATCCGGTCGGGCCTATGGCCCTCCCTGGGTTCTGCCCATCCGCTGCGAAGTCTGTCGCCCCTATGGGCGTGCCCTCCGCGCTTCTTAATACATACCACCCTTCAAAATCGGCAACTTTCAGAGGAAGATGCAAATGCAGAAAAACGTGAATTTTCGTAGAGTTATCAAGGGATTGGACGCATTTTTCCGCTCTTGGAAAGTCAGCCGAATTTCACATAAATCTACACAAATCTACGCCGTTTCACGGCCGGTTGGCGTAAGTTGTGGCGTAAGCCAGCCGACCTAATACAATGAAAATTATAGGTTACTTGCGATTTGCTCAAATGCCTTTTCCACGGAATCATAATTGCTGTGGGTGTAGACATCCAGAGTGACGCTGGCATTTGAATGCCCCATCAGATATTGCAGACTTTTCACGTCCAGACCGGCTTGCTGAACATTGGTGCAAAAGGTGTGCCGTAACACATGGGGTGTCACTCGGGGGACAGTATGTTTGCAGGATTTCTCAAACTTGCTCTGAATCCCTCGCATATAATTCTCCAAGTGCATAGCGACCTTTGGCATCCCGGATTTATCAAGGAACAGAAAACCACTGTACCCGTCTACCAGCAATTCGACCTTAGGCGTTGCCCTGTCTTTCATTACCCGCTTCAAGGCCATGTAGACCGCATCCGTCATAGGAACATTTCGGATGCCGCTCTTGGTTTTGGGAGCGGTAATGAAATAGGGTTTCTCCGCAGTTCGGCATAATTGCCGCCGCACATGGATACACCGCCGTTCAAAATCAATATCTGACCGTGTTAAGCCATATAACTCGCTGACCCGGAGGCCAGTTCCCAGCAGGATCACAATATCATCATAATAGTTACCGCCGCAATCCTGAGCGAATTGCAGATATTGTTCCTGTTGCTCCTTCGTGAGCGCATCCCGCGCATAGGCATCCTTGGGAACAACATCGGACAGCTTGAATTTGAATGGATTCTTGCGAATCATGTCATCATCCACTGCCATCTCAAAGGCGGGTCTAACCACACTTTGCAAAACGCCGATGGTATTCTGTTTCATGCCCTGGTCATGTAGGAAAACGAACCAGCCCTTTGCATCGGAGAGCTTTACGGACTTGACTGGCTTTTGCCCAAATGGGTCACCATGGATTCTGTTGACCGCTGAACCATAGGCCCGCATGGAGTTCTGCTTCAGGCCCCGTTTCAGATTGATATATCGGTCAACCAGTTCAGCCACCGTGATCTCACCGGCGGCATAGTCGATACCGTCCGCAATATCACGCCGTATCTCGTCCTCTTTCTTCCGCAGCTCCGTCAATGTCTTGGCATAAATGCAGCGCCGCTTCTTGTGTATATCGGTATAACGATAGTCATAGGTGCCGTTTGCTCGTTGGCTCTCGCCATCCTTCAAAACACGGCCCTTGCTATCTCTGCGCTTTTCAGGCAACTCTAACGCTCCTTTCTGTGAAAAGCGCATATAGGGTTTGCCTTAGTATATCATACCGAACACACGGTTTCCACTTAAATCGAATAGGCGGTTTCTAAAAACCGCTCAAATTGTTTCCGCTTGATTAGGCGCTTGTTCCCGTTCCAGAGAACAAAGGGACAGTTTTCATCATTGGTCATATCCCGCAGTTTGTTGATGCCAATGCCGAAGTAGGCAGCGGCTTCCTCAAGGCTTAGATTTGCCTTCTCCCACGCTGGGATTGTGTCAACAGCCATATAAGTCACCCCCTCGCCACCAAAAACGGATTATCCATATATTCGTCGGTATCATACTCAACAAATTGGTTGGGGCCAGTGTAGCGAATGACTTTATGGATTCGGCGTAGTAGCGCAGCAAAAGTGGCTGGGGATTCGTATTGCACATCAACATATTGCTTGGAAAGACAGATATTGGATATGATATAGACTTTTGTATAGCACGCTACACGGTTCGCATAACGACACGGCAGATTTAGTGGGTAACCATCAAGGTAATTGAGTAGGTCACGGATTTTGAAGTTGCTCCCGTACTCGTCCAGCAGCAAAACATCCTCCCCGGAATAGCTGTCATACGGGTGCATGTAGTCAGTGACACGATAGACACCGGAATAACTGTACTTTTCCATAACGCTTCGTGTTTTTCCTGTGCCGGTTGGCCCCCAGATATAGGTCGTTTCCAAATTGCGAAATGTATCACGGTATTGCTGCTCCCGCACAGCTTGCCTCGCCCGTTCTATCTTTTCAAGGTTTAGCATATAGTCTGGATTTTGTTCCATGATTTCATAGTTTGAAAGTCCATCTTTGATATACCCATATAGAATCGCGAGGTCTGTCCGTTCGCCCTGACGTTCTTCTGGTAAATCGCCCCATTCTTCAAAACTATTTGTAATGGCTGTGCCGCTCTTTGGATCATTAGCCCATTTACCACTTTTCTGGACGTATGCACGGTTTTCTTCGCTACTCCCTTGCGCGGGTTCTATATGAGCGGTTGGAAATAGCCCCTTAATAGTGGAAAAACGGATTGCTGAGGTTTTAGCGACAAAATAAATATGGGTGTGCGGTGTCTGCTCCTGTAAGCCAATTTCGTCAGCCATACAGAAGTATGCTAGTGTCAAAGTGTTCAACGCTGCCCGAATTTTTTCATGCGTCCAATCTTTTCCGGGATTGTTAATAGTGAGTTGATAACGTCTATGCCTGGTATCTCTCTCTAACAAAAAAATCGTCTCCTTTTTGTGGTACATGGCACGGAGGTGCCTGAGGGTAATACTATCCCCAGGCACCTCCGCCGCCCGGCTTACGCTCCGCCCGCCGGGCGGCGTGAGCCGCCTAATGCTGTGATACAGATTTGCCTCATATGTTCCTCGTTCCGCACAGTGGGGACTTTGATGTAGCGCAGCTCCGAACCTTGGAGCAACACCACGCCCTCTCCACGCCCAAATGTGCGTCTCTGTACTTCTTCCCGGAAGTCGGGCAAGAGCATCTCATAAATCGATCTGACAGCAGCACCAAGCACAATGACTACACCGTAATTTAAGCGGCTCCCGGCTGGAAATGCAAGGGCATCTGGACGCTGCACCGCCATGATAAGACGAACAGACAGGGAACGCCCTAAAAGCAGGATTTCACTTACCTTGTTCATTACAGCGGTAGCGGCCTTTTTATCTGCACTCAGCAGAGATAGCACTTGCGACATATACTCGTCCCATACCAGCGTAACAGGATTCCGTGAGGCGTCCTCGCCGGACTGGCGGGCAATCAGACGCGCGTGAACAATGTCAAGGGCTTGCAGTGTGTCCTTATAGGCATAATATTGGGGCGAATCCCTCAGATACTTAAAAGAATCATCACCTTTGTAGTCTGAAAAATGAACCTCTCCGTCTGGCTCAGAACGCACCAACTTTGCCAATACAGCCTGTTCCAAATAACTCTTGCCAGAACCAGACATACCGCAAATCAAGATATGGCTGTTCGTTTTTGCGGAGAGGTCTATGGTAATTGACTGTACTTCTCCATAGAGATTCCATGCGTCCAAGTCATAGCCGAGCGTCAAAAGCGGGGCCGGAACATCAAAGTTCATCATCGTACAGCGGTTCCGTTCTTGCCGCTGCTATGCCGGGAGCCACCGTCAGCACGATATAGTTCCGGCTTTTCCCGTATGTAATGGGTTCTGTAAAATGACAGTTTAACACGTCCTCAATGGCGGACTGCCTTTTTTCCCATTCTTCCCGTGCGATTCCACGGGAAAGGAACTGCATTGTTCGAACTGCAGAACGCTTGCTTGTTTTACCAAAAAATAAAAAGACAGGCGGAAAACCAAAGCGATCAGTCAGGCCCACATGAATCAGAGATGCTTCTATTCTCTTGGCGTGCAATGGTGTCCCCAATAGGATGAGCAGCCCAAGTAATGAGACAGTAAAACCCAGTACGATCATAGCTGAAAACGAAATGCTCAAAATCTGCGTAGGCAGCTTGAAACGGCTGTCGCCGGGAAATAGCGCAAGGATAGCGGGTTTGTTTCCATACACTAGGACAGTAACGACGCAAAGAACTGCTATCAAAAGGACTTTCCACGGCTTTCTAACAAGTTCCATTACACCGCAGCGTATGCGGCACCAGAGGACAGCACGCCGACGCCGCTGGGCCGCAGCTTTTTCTGCCTCCATCAAATAATTATTGCTCATTTTTTCCTTTCTGCTCTGCCGCCCATTGACATTCAGTCAACGGGCGGCAGAGCTTTTAATTTACTTAGAGGTGGTTCCCAGCTTCAAGCTTCGGGGGTCTGCCTGGGCTTCCTGCACAGTCAGGTTCATGGTGGCCGAGAGAATCGTGCCAACTGGGTATACTCCCTCAACAGTTTCACGGCTGTCCGTGTCGGCCAGTTCATAGGGCTGACCGTTCTTGTTCAC
>CAJLCG010000064.1 GCA_905205085.1 uncultured Oscillospiraceae bacterium | reverse complement strand
GGGCGGGTATTCAAAAGCGGCGGGCCGCCGGGCCGGGGAGGTCCGGCAGTGGGGCCGTGGGCACGGCCTGGAGCGTGTGGCAGCCCGGCGGCGCCCCGGGAGGACGGCCGCCCTCCCTCTCCGCCTGTCATCCTATGCAGCGGGTTCCTGTCCGGTCCCGCCAGTATTTTGAAAGCGAGGAATTGTCATGGTCAAGATTGCCCCCTCTATTCTCTCTGCCGACTTTGTCAACCTGGAACGGGACATCAAAAAGGTGTCCTCCGCCGATTACCTCCACGTGGACGTGATGGACGGCTGCTTTGTGCCCAACATCACCATCGGCATCCCGGTGGTCAAGTCCATCCGCAAGTGCACCGACATGTTCCTGGACGTACATCTGATGATCGACAAGCCCCTGCGCTACATCGAGGACTTTGCCAAGGCGGGAGCCGACCTGCTCTCCATCCACCTGGAGGCAGACCACCCCACCCGCATTGCGGAAGCCCTCAAGGTGATGGGCGAGTGCGGCGTGAAGAAGGCGGTGGCCCTGCGGCCCATCACCTCGGCCAACGCCATCCTGCCCTACATCGAAGACCTGGACATGGTGCTGGTGATGACGGTGGAGCCCGGCTTCGGCGGTCAGGCCTTCATGGAGTCCCAGCTGGACACCATCCGCCAGGTGCGCTCCATTATCGAGAAATATAACCCTGCCTGTGAGCTGGAGGTAGACGGCGGCATCGCCCCCAAGACCGCTCCCCTGGTGGTGGAGGCAGGCGCCAACGTGCTGGTGGCCGGCTCCGCCGTGTACGGCAAGGAGGACATCCCCGCCGCCATCGCCGCTCTTCGCGTGTAAAAAGGTCAAACCGCGGTGCTGTTGGCGGACAGGGCCGTGATGACCGCCCCAGAGGGAAAAGAAAGATTTCCCCCAAGTTCTTTTGGCCCTTTTCTTCTGAGAAAAGGACAAGGAGGTTTTTTCTACTATGCAGTACTTCCCCCCTGCTCTGGAAAATCTGGTGGAGCAGTTTGCCAAGCTGCCCGGTGTGGGCGTCAAGTCGGCCCAGCGGCTGGCCTTCCACGTGCTGTCTATGCCTGAGGACGAGGCGGCAGCGTTTGCGCAGGCCATCCAGACGGCCAAGTCCACCATCCACTGCTGCCCGGTGTGCCAGAATCTGACCCAGGGCGAGGGTCCCTGCTCCATCTGCTCCAGTCCCCGGCGGGACGCCTCCACCATCTGCGTGGTGGCCGACCCCAAGGACGTGGTGGCTATGGAGCGCTCCCGGGAGTACCAGGGGCTCTACCACGTGCTCCACGGGGTCATCTCCCCCATGAACCATGTGGGCCCTGACGACCTGCACATCAAATCCCTGGTGGAACGGGTGTCCGCCGGGGGTGTGGACGAGGTGATCATGGCCACCAACCCCGACACCGAGGGAGAGGCCACCGCCATGTACCTGTCCCGGCTGCTGCGTCCCTTTGGCGTGAAGGTGACGCGGCTGGCCTACGGCATCCCGGTGGGCAGCCACCTGGAGTACGCCGACGACGCCACCCTCATGAGGGCTCTGGAGGGGCGGCGGGAAATGTGAGAGAGAAGAAGGTATTTTCGTGCAAGCACTTCCAAGACCCACCAAGCTGACCATAAAATATTTGTGGTCGGTGACCTTTCGGCTGGCCGTCTTTCTGCTGGTGGCCGTCCTGTTTCTGTGGAAGCCGGAGTGGCTGGACTTTACCGCCGGAAAGCATGTGACGGTTCCCCTTGTGCTGCTGTGGCTGGCGGTGGCGTGCTCCATGCTGGCCCAGCTCAATCCCAAAAGCGGCCTGACTGCCGGGTGTATGAAGCAGTACCCCAACCGCTTTGACCCCGTGGCCAACTACTCCCGCCAGTCCCTCAAGGAGGCGGTGCGGGGGCAGAACCGGGGTGCGCTGAAGGTGGCGGCGGTGTGGCTGGCGGTCAACCTGGTGTTCGGGATTCTCTACTGGCGCAGGACCATCGGGGTGGCAGAGCTGGTACTGCTGTGCGCTCTGTACTACCTGTGCGACCTCATCTGCGTGCTGTTCTTCTGCCCCTTCCAGACCTTCCTGATGGGCAATCAGTGCTGCGTCAACTGCCGCATCTTTGCCTGGGGCTCCTGGATGATGGCCACTCCCATGGCCTTTATCCCCCACTGGTTCTCCTGGAGCCTGGTGGCCATGGGCCTTGTGGTGCTGGTGGTGTGGGAGACCCGGTTTCACCGCTATCCGGAGCGGTTCTGGTTTGGCTCAAACAAGCTGCTCCAGTGCGCCCACTGCCAGGAGCAGCTGTGCCGGTATAAATTTCCGCGATCTCCCCGCTTTCGCGGGTAAACAATAAGGTGGAACAGCCCAGGCTGTTCCACCTTATTTTTATAATTTTATTGGTACCGGCTTCCCCATCGTCAAAGTTTGGGGCGTAACGGTGCAGTCCATGGCCAGCACCTCCACCCCGGCCGCGGCGGCCTTCCGCAGGGCCTGGCCAAACTCCGGGTGGGTGGCGTCGTTGGGGGCAAAATAGCGCACATCCCCCATCTGAATGACAAAGCACACCGCCGCCTCATAGCCCGCCTCGTGAGCCTTTACCAGCTCTTCCAGGTGCTTTACCCCCCGCAGGGTGGGGGCGTCGGGGAAGCGGACCACTCCGTCCTCCTCCAGGGTGACCCCCTTGACCTCCACAAAACCCCGGCTTTTTGATGACTCCCAGTAGAAATCAAACCGAGAACTCCCGTATGTAGTCTCTGGCCGCAGCAAAGTCAGCCCCTCCCGGAAGTGGCCGGACTGTGCCCACTCCCCAAACACCTGGTTGGGGGCCTGGGCGTCCATGTTGATGAGCCGCTCCCCCTTCTCCACTGCGATGAGGTCAAACTTGGTTTTTCGGTTGGGATTGGGGCTCTCCTCCAGCCAGACGGTGGCTCCGGGCACCAGCAGCTCCCGGCAGCGCCCGGTATTTTTTACGTGGCAAACAAGCTCCTGTCCCTCCGCCTCCACCCGGGCCACAAAGCGGTTGGGCCGGGCGAGAAAGCGGGCCGGGAGGATTTTACCATACTGCATCTTGTGTTCCTCCGACCTTTTCTGGTATGATATAAGATAAGCGTCCGGTGAACGCAAGGGCCGGACCTAAATTGAGTATAACCCAGGAGCGCCGCCGGGGCAAGTCCCAGGGGCACCTCGGGATAGGAGGAAGTTTCGTTATGCCCGAAGCAAAAAAGCCCGCCATTGACCTGAAAAAGATCTCCAATCCTCAGCTTGTGGAGGCTCTGGCTGCCCTCCACAAGGAGAATACCCCCCAGAACCAGGGAAAGGTGCTGGACCTGGTGCTCAACCACGCGTCCTTCCTGGCCCCGGTGGTTCTGGCCCCCGTGCCCAAGGGACAGAATGTGCCCCCTCAGCTCCAGGGCAAGACGGCCATCCAGTTCCAGCTCATTACTACCAAGGACGGCCGCCCCTTCTTCCCCGCCTTCACCGACTGGGACGAGCTGCACAAGTTCAGCAAGCTCCAGGACCAGCGGGTGGTGATGCTCCGCTTTGACAACTACGCCCAGATGGTGCTCAAGGACAACCGCACCGCCGGTATGGTGGTCAATCCCCTGGGCATGAGCCTCACCCTGGACCGCAAGACCCTGGAGAGCCTGGCCAAGAGAAAGGCCGAGCTGGCCCGGGGCTATGCCCAGGAGCAGGTGGAGAAGGACACCCAGGTGATGGTGGGCGACCCGGAGGAGGAGCCCGAGGAGCTGCTGAACGCGGTAAGCGACCTGGCGGCCAAGCGGGAGGACATCCAGCGGCTGTGGCTGCGGGAGATGGTGCGCCAGGACGGCATGAAGCGCTATATCATCGTGGTGGACCACACTGGCGTGCAGGAGGAGGTCTTCCAGGCCATTGCCCAGGCTGCCGCCCCCCACTTCGGCAAGCTGCCGGTGGATATGATCCCCTTCGGCACCGGCTTTGCCGACGCCGCCACCGAGGACGCCGAGCCCTTCTACGTCCGTCAGGCATAAAAAAGGACCGCCGAAGCGGTCCTCTCCAGGGGGCGGCCCTTACAGGGCGCTGAGTTCCCGGACAGTTTCCTGGATCGTCTTTTGGGGGAGATAGACCGCCCCCATTTCCATCAGCTGAGCCAGGGTCAGCGACCCGGCTGCCTTGGCCATGGGGTGCTTGAGGTAGGGGCCGAACCGGCGCTGGAGCACCGCCTTGGCCTTGGGGTCGGCCATCAGCTGGGCCAGGGTAATCTGATTGCGCTTAAGATCCATATATGTTCACCTCTTCCCCATGGTATGCTTCCCCCGGGGAAAAGGTGTTCCATCTGAGAACAAGGAGGTTCTTCATGGCACGCAAGAAAAAAACCAACTTTTTGGTCTCCGCCCACCGCACGCTGCGAAAAAAGAGCGTGGTGGCGGCGGTGTACATCGTACTGCGGCTGCTGGTGATCCTGATGATGGTGGCTCAGTTCTTTAACGGCAACTTTGAAAACGTTTTTCTCTGCGTGCTGACTCTGATCCTCTTCCTTCTGCCCACCATTTTTGAAAAAAGCCTGCAAATTGATCTGCCCAACGCCCTGGAGATCATCATTCTTCTCTTTATCTTCGCCGCCGAAATTTTGGGCGAGATCCGGGCCTTTTACACCACCTTCGCCTACTGGGACACGATGCTGCACACCCTCAACGGCTTCTTGTGTGCCGCCATCGGCTTTTCCCTGGTGGATATGTGCAACCGGCATAAGCGGATCTCCCTGTCCCTCTCGCCGGTGTACATGGCCATTGTGGCCTTCTGCTTCTCCATGACCATCGGCGTGCTGTGGGAGTTTTTTGAGTGTACCATGGACCAGTTCTTCCTGCTGGACATGCAGAAGGACACGGTGGTCAACGTCATTTCCTCCGTCAATCTGGACCCCACCGGCGGCAACACCCCGGTGGCCATCAAGGGAATCACCGACGTGATCGTGGTGTGCGGAGACGAGCAGATTCCCCTGGGACTGGGCGGCTATCTAGACATCGGTATCCTGGACACCATGAAGGACCTGTGGGTCAACTTTATCGGCGCGGTGGTCTTCTCCATTGTGGGCTATTTTTACGTGAAGAGCCGGGGCAAGGGCTGGTTTGCCCGCAACTTTATTCCCCAGGTGCTGCCCGAGGAGGAAACTTCCGATTCCGAGGAATAACCGGAGAAAACCGGGACACAATAACCTCATCCACTGTGAGGAGGTTATATAACAATGGATCAGAACAATAATCACATTCACTGCACCGTGGACAGCTGTGTCCACCATTCCGCCCAGAACGGCTGCTCCCTCAACCAGATCCGCGTGGGCTGCTGTGAGGGCAACCCCACCAGCTGCAAGGGCACCGAGTGCGACTCCTTCCAGCTGAAGTAAAAAACCCATGAAAAAGGGCCCGTCCAATCGGACGGGCCTTTTTTATGCCTTTTCTATGGGTTACGCCAGATGCAGGCCGTAGAAGCCCACCAGGGACAGGGCCATCAGCCCCGCGGTAATGAGCTCCAGCGGCGCGCCCCGGAAGCTCTTGGGGCAGCGGTCCACATTCAGGTCCAGACGCAGTCCGGCAAAGCTGATCAGGGCGATGGTGGCGCCCAGACCGCCGAACAGGGCAAACAGCAGGGCGGCGCCCAGGTTGTACCCCCGCTGGGAGATAATGAGGGCCGCGCCCATGGCGGCGCAGTTGGAGGTGATAGAGGACAGGTTCTCATCCAGGCGGCGATGAAGCTCGGGCACGCAGGAGCGCAGGAAGCTGCGCAGCGCCCACACCACCACCGGGCCCACCAGGGCAAATACCAGGGTCTGGTAGTAGTCCAGGGCAAAATGGTACAGCAGTTGGTCGGCCACCCAGGTGACCAGAGCGGTGAGAGTCATTACCGCCGTCAGGGCCGCGCCGGTGCGGCCCGCGTCCAGGGGATGGTCAAAGGCCTGGGTGCGGGTGCCGATACCCAGACAGTTGACCAGAATAAAGTTTTCCGACAGCAGGGCGGCCAGGGCCACCCCTGCCAGGTATACCGCGGTCATAGGACTGCCTCCTTCCATTTCCGGGGGAATGGGGACTTACACTTCGCCGTCCACATATTCCACGCCCTCCGTATCCAGATTGGCCACAATGGACAGGGCCTGGTTGACGCAGTCGGTGATGGCTTCGCAGGTGGCGGTGGCGCCGGAGATGGTGTCCACCGCGTTGCTGCCCGAGGAGCGGATGGTGCCCGACTTGCCCTTGTACTGGTCCAGATAGTCGCTCTCCAGGGCCTGAGTGCCCACGCTGAGCGTCTCGTTGTGGCTGGTGATGGCCACGCCGGTGACCTCGCCGTTGGTGTTCACGCCCACCACCGCAGTCATCAGACCGCCGAAGCCGTGGGCCTGGACCTCCACGCAGTAGCCCACCAGCCCGCTGTTGTTGTAGCCGGCAGTGATGCTCAGCGCGCCGGAGGCCCGGTAGGGAGTCTCGGTGCGGGTGGTGGCCTCTGGCATCACCTGAGAGAGCAGCTCCTGCTGGAGCTTGGTCTCGGTGCGCACCGTATCAAAGTCGGTGAGCTCGTGTACCCCAAAGACCAGACCGGCCATCAGGGCCACCGTCACGGCCAGAGCACCGCCGTGGCGGACCTTAAGGCGCAGCTCGTCCAGATAGCCCTCGCCGGGCATAGTGCCCTCCCCCGCACGGGAGAAGATGCGCAGCTGGGGCTTGACGAATTTAATCTCCGCCAAACTCTCACGCACCTGGGCCACCTGGGCCCGAGTGGCGGCAAACCGGCCCACGCCGAAGCGGCGGGGCATTCCGGTGCGGTCCAGCAGCCACACGCAGCAGTTCATGGTGAGGATGGCCCAGCCCACCCCGTCGGGGTAGGAGCCGAAGTAGCGCAGCAGCACGGTGAGCAGGCCGCACCCCACCCCAAAGAGGACCTGGCCCCGGGGAGTGACGGGGGTGGTGGTGTAGTCGGAGGCCATGAAGATGGCCCCCAGCATCAGTCCGCCGCTGAACAGCTGGGCCAGCATCCAGGCCACACGCCCTCCGTCCCCCTGGGGGAACAGGAAGGTGAGCAGGGCCACGGTGGCCAGGAAGGCCAGAGGGGCCCGGGGCTGGATGACCCGGCGGGCCACTAAGTAGAGGCCGCCCAAAATCAGCATCATTACCGCCACACCGCCCATAGCGCCTCCGTGCTGGCCCATGAGCAGCTGGCCCACGCTCTGGGGGGGCAGCTGGCCGTTGTGAAGGTAGGACATGGGGGTGGCGGAGGTCACCGCGTCGGCGGTGGACAGCAGGCCGGGGCGCTGAAAGGCATCCACCCAGCGGGTCATGAGCCCGGGGAAGGTAGTCAGCAGCATCCGCCCGGCCAGGGCAGGGTTCATAAAGTTGCGGCCCAGGCCGCCGTAGAGCTGCTTGACCACCACGATGGCAAACACGCCCCCCAGCACCGGCGCCCAGTAGGGGGCGGTGACGGGCAGGGTCATGGCCAGCAGCAGGCCGGTGACGCAGGCGGACAGGTCCTGGGTGGAGTCAGGGAGCTTACGCAGGCGGCAGTAGAGATACTCGGCCGCCACACAGGTGATGACGCTCACCGCTGTCAGGGCCAGTACCCGGATGCCGAAGAGGTAGACCGCCATGCCCAGGGCGGGCAGCAGGGCCACGATCACATCCAGCATGGTGCTGGAGATGCTGGACACCTGGGCGATCTGGGGAGGCCGGCGGCGAATAACAGGTCTGGAGTCAGTCATGGGATGCACCTTCTTTCTTGGCCTGGCGCATCAGGTCCATCAGGGGGATGTGGGAGGGACAGATGTAGGAGCAGCACCCGCAGTCCATGCAGTCCTCCAGGTGCAGGCCCGCCAGCAGCTCCTTCTCCCCCAGGCGCATGGCCCGGTAGACCAGTACGGGGTTTAAGTCCATGGGACAGGCGGAGACACAGTGGCCGCACTTGACGCACACCATCTCAGGCTGGTTGACGTTGTGCTCCTGCTCGGTGAGGCACAGCAGGGCGTTGGTGTTCTTTACCACCGGGGCGTCCAGATCCTCCTGAATGAGGCCGTTCATGGGCCCGCCGGTGAGGGTGACAGCCGCCTTCTCCCGCAGGCCGCCCGCCGCCTGGAGCAGGCAGCGCAGCGGGGTGCCGATGGGCACCCACAGGTTTCGGGGCCGGGCCACCGCCCCGCCGCTGACGGTGACCGCCCGGTGAGTGAGGGGCTCGCCGGTGAGCAGGGCGTGGCGGATGGCGTATACCGTGGCCACGTTAAACACGGCGCAGCCCACATCCAGGGCCGACTGGCCCGGGGAGACCTCCCGGCCGGTGACGGCGCGGATGAGCTGCTTTTCCATCCCTAAGGGGTAGCGGGTCTGGATGGTGACCAGCTCCACCTCCCGCTTTTTCCGGCGCAGGCGGCGCTCCAAAAATTCCACGGCGTTGAGCTTGTCCCCCGCCACCACCAGGATGGCCTTCTCCGCCCGGACCAGGCGGCTGACCATCTGTACGCCCTGGAGGATCTGGTCGCCCTTCTCCAGCAGCAGGCGGTGGTCGGCGGTGAGATAGGGCTCACACTCGGCGGCGTTGACAATGAGGACCTCCGTCTTGCCTACCGCCTGGCGGATGCGCAGGTGGGTGGGGCTGGCGCCGCCACCCAGGCTGGTGATGCCCGCCTGGCAGATGCGCTCCAGGGCCTCCTCCCGGTTCATCCGCTCCCAGTCCATGGGCAGGGGCAGGTCGGGATAGGGGGTGTTCTTGAAGTCATTTTCAATGACCACCGCATCCCACTTGCCGCCCCAGGGGTGGGGGCGGGGCTCGATGGCCTTCACCCGCCCGGACACGCTGGCGTGGACATATACCCCGTCGCCGGTGGGCTTGGCGATGACCTGGCCCACGGAGACCAGATCGCCCTTCTTCACCACCGGCTCCGCGCCTCCCTCCGCGCACATCACCAGAGGAATGACCACCTCTTTGGGCGGCTCCTCCAGGGGCACGATGGGCTTGCGCCGGGTGCTTTCCTTATGGGAGGTGGGGTGAACCCCGCCTAAAAATCGAGTTCTCATAGCTTGCCTCCATAGCCCCGCGGGGGCGAGTCTGGCGTATCGTTATCGAGGGAACCACTGCTCCAGGATCTGGGCCACGCCGTCCTCCCGGTTGGAGGGGGCCACCAGATCGGCCCGCTGGAGCACATCCGGAGCGGCGTTGGCCATGGCCACCCCTACCCCGGCCTTCTGGATCATGGTCAGGTCGTTGGTGCCGTCGCCAAAGGCGGCGGATTCCAGCAGGTCCAGCCCCAGATGGCGGCACAGGGCCTCCAGGGCGTCTCCCTTTGTGGCACCGGGGGCGTTGAGCTCCAGGTTGGTGGGCAGGGAGATGGACTGGATGAGATGAGGGAACTGCTCTGCAAGCAGCTTCATGGCCTGAGGCCGCAGCTCCAGGTCGGGGAAAAAGAACTGCATTTTCTGCACCGTGTCCCCGCCCTGGGCCATGGCGGTGGGCAGGTCGTCCACCGGCAGGCGGTTGGGGGCGATGATCGTGCGCACCACCGGGTCGGGGATATAGTGCTCCAGGTGGTCCAGATAGTTCCGGGGCATGATGCCCCGGTCGTTCTGGTAGCAGTCCACGGTGCAGCCCAGGCCGTCCATCAGGCGGTAGACCGCCTGGGCGGTGTCCAGGGGGATCTCGGCCCGGTAGAGGACCGTGTCAGTCTCCCGGTCATACACCTTGGCCCCGTTCATCAAAATAAAGTAGCGCAGGAAGGGAAGCTCCTTCAAAAAGTCGGGCACGCCCCCGAAAAACCGCCCCGTGGCGATGACCACTTGGCAGCCCGCAGCGGCGGCGCGCTCCAGGGCGGCGCGGCTGCGGGGGGTAAGATGTTTTTCCTCGTCGAGCAGGGTGCCGTCCAGGTCGGCGAGGATCAATTTGGGCGCCATGGCTTAAAACCTCGCGCCGCCGAACTCGGCCAGCTTCAAATTCTTGTTCCGGTCCTGCACCCACTGGATAGACCACTGGGAGGCAAACAGCAGCAGCTGGTTGCCCTTGTAATCCTCCACCAGCTTGGCGTCGTTGGGGAGGAGCAGGTCCTCCTCCTTGAGGGCGGGGGCGTCCTCGTCCTCCTTGACGATCCACCGCAGGTACTCGTAGGGCAGGCCCTCCTTGTACAGCTCCACGTTGTACTCGCTGCGCAGGCGGTACTCCAGCACGTCAAACTGCAGGGTGCCCACCACGCCCACAATGACCTCCTCCATGCCGGAGTAGGGGGTCTTGAAGATCTGGATGGCGCCCTCCTGGGCGATCTGCTCCACGCCCTTGAGGAACTGCTTGCGCTTCATGGTGTCAATGGAGCGAATGCGCTGGAAGTGCTCGGGAGCAAAGGTGGGGATAGGGTCGAACTTAAACTTTTTGCTGGGGGTACACAGGGTGTCGCCGATGGAGAAGATGCCGGGGTCAAACACGCCGATGATGTCGCCGGCGTAGGCCTCCTCAATGATTTCCCGCTCGGCGGCCATCAGCTGTTGGGGCCGGGAGAGGCGAATCTTCTTGCCGCCCTGGACGTGGTAGACCTCCTTGTCCGCCTGGAACTTGCCGGAGACGATACGCATAAAGGCGATGCGGTCCCGGTGGGCCTTGTTCATGTTGGCCTGAATCTTAAAGACGAAGGCGGAGAAGTCCTCGTCAAAGGAGTCGATGATCTCGTCTCCCGCCTTTCGGGGCAGGGGCGCAGTGGTCATGCGCAAAAACTCCTCCAGGAAGGGCTCCACGCCGAAGTTGGTGAGGGCGGAGCCGAAGAACACGGGGGACAGCTTACCGTGGCGCACCCGCTCCAGATCAAAGTCGCAGGAGGCGCCGTCCAGCAGGTCGATCTCGTCCACCAGCTGGTCCCGCTTGGAGGCCCCGATCAGGTCGGCCAGGGCGGGATCGTCAGGCTCGATGACGGTGGCAGTGGCCGCCTTGGCGTTGGTGTTGGAGGTGAAGTGGATGACCTTCCGGTTCTGGCGGTCGTACACGCCCTTGAACTCCTTACCGCAGCCGATGGGCCAGTTCATGGCATAGGTGTCGATGCCCAGCTCCTTCTCCAGCTCCTCGCACAGCTCAAAGGGGTCCCGGGCCTCCCGGTCCATCTTGTTGATGAAGGTGAAGATGGGAATATCCCGCATGGCGCACACCTTAAAGAGCTTCCGGGTCTGGGCCTCCACGCCCTTGGCGGCGTCGATGACCATCACCGCGCTGTCGGCGGCCATGAGGGTGCGGTAGGTGTCCTCGGAGAAGTCCTGGTGGCCGGGGGTGTCCAGGATGTTGATGCAGAAGCCCTCATACTGGAACTGCATCACGGAGGAGGTGACGGAAATACCGCGCTGCTTCTCAATCTCCATCCAGTCGGAGGTGGCGGCGCGGGTGTTTTTCTTGCCCTTGACCTGGCCGGCCTGGGCGATGGCTCCGCCGTAGAGAAGGAACTTCTCGGTGAGGGTGGTCTTACCGGCGTCGGGGTGAGAAATAATAGCAAAGGTTCTTCTGCGCTTGATTTCAGACTCGTATTGTGACATATCAAAACCTCCGATGGAAGGAATGGGGGAAAACCAGCATATAAACAAGTTATTTTACCATATTCCGCACCTTCACACAAGGGGGCGGAAATACAAAAAAGCCTGAAACAGCGGGGCTGTTCCAGGCATTTTTTCAAAAATCGTTATTTTTCCGCCCAGTTTCCGGTGGCCTCGGCGGTGAGGTAGGCGTTGATGAAGCCGTCCAGCTCACCGTCCATCACGGCGCCGATGTTGCTGGTCTCGTAGGCGGTGCGGTTGTCCTTCACCAGCTGATAGGGCATGAAGACGTAGGAGCGGATCTGGCTGCCCCACTCGATCTTCAGCTGCACGCCCTTCAGGTCGGAGATCTTCTCCGCCTTCTCCTGCATCTGCAATTCCACCAGCTTGGCACGCAGCATCTTCATACAGTTGTCCTTGTTCTGGAACTGGGAGCGCTCCTGCTGGGAGGCGACCACGATGCCGGTGGGCTTGTGAATCAGACGCACAGCGGAGGAGGTCTTGTTAACGTGCTGGCCGCCGGCGCCGCTGGCGCGGTAGACCTGCATCTCGATGTCCTCGGGGCGGATCTCCACCTCCACGTCCTCGGGCAGGTCGGGCATGACCTCCACAGAAGCGAAGGAGGTCTGGCGGCGGGCGTTGGCGTCAAAGGGGGACACGCGCACCAGACGGTGCACGCCGTGCTCACCCCGCAGGTAGCCGTAGGCGTTCTCGCCCTCGATCATAATGGTGGCCGACTTGATGCCCGCCTCGTCGCCGTCCTGGTAGTCCATGATCTGGTAGGTAAAGCCGTGGCGCTCGGTCCAGCGGGTGTACATACGGTAGAGCATCTGGGCCCAGTCCTGGGCCTCGGTGCCGCCGGCGCCGGGGTGGATGGTCAGGATGACGTTGGAGCTGTCATACTCGCCGGTGAGCAGGGTCTGCAGCCGGGCCTCCTCCATCTCCGCCTCCAGGGCGGCGTAGCCCTCCTCCAGCTCGGGGACCAGAGACTCGTCCTCAAACTCGTTGCCCATCTCGCACAGGGCCATCAGGTCGTCCCAGTGCTGCTTGCGCTTATGGTGCTTGTCCACCTTGGTCTGGAGGGTCTTGATGCGCTGCTGCACCTTCTGGGCCTTCTCCAAATTGTTCCAGAAGCCGTCGGCGGCCGACTCGGCCTGGAGCATATCCAGCTCCCGCTCGGCGCTCTCCAGGTCCAGGGCCTGGCCCAGCTTCTCCAAGGTGGGGGCCAGATTGTTCAGCTTGACTTTGTACTCGTCGAATTGAAGCATAGGGTCCTCACTCTCTTTAACAAAATAAACTTCCCGGTGGGAAAACATGAAAATTCAGCTAAAATATTATATCTGACCGGGAAAGAAAAGTAAACCCCCGGGGGAAAAATCAGGAATTTTCACGAGGAAGAGATGGAAAAAGACCCGGCTGGTGCTGGACAATATAAGGCGGTCTCCCACAGGGAGACCGCCCTCAGCGATCGCTGATGAGCCACACCTCGCCCTGGAAAATCAGATCATCCAGATCCTTGGGCGCAGGGACGGGGATCTGCATATGGGAATGGGTATTGTACATGGCGGTATCTTCCATTTGTTTTCGCCTCCTTGGGTAGTGTCGTCCGGCGTTTGCCGGCATACAGACCATTCTATGCGGTGCAGGGTAAAATATGTGCCGGATT
>CAJLCG010000063.1 GCA_905205085.1 uncultured Oscillospiraceae bacterium | reverse complement strand
GGCCGGGATTTTTTCTGTTTTCTCCGCTTGTTTTTCACCCATGCCGCCAAACCAGCATAGTCTGAGGCAGATTTGGAAAGGACGGCGATGATTCTATGGCGGATGAAAAACACATCCAGTATTTTCTGGGGGCCAACTCCCCCTCCGGCTTTTACTCCCTCTATGACCACCTGCTGCCCCCCGAGCGGGCCAGCCGGTTCTACATCCTGAAAGGCGGTCCCGGCTGCGGCAAGTCCACCCTCATGCGCCAGGTGGCCCGCCGGGCCGAGGAGGCGGGCGAGACGGTGGAGTACATCCTCTGCTCCGGCGACCCCGACTCCCTGGACGCCATCCTCCTGCCCCGGCTGGGGGTGGCCATCGTGGACGGCACCGCTCCCCATGTGGTGGAGCCCAAGTACCCCGGCGCGGTGGAGGAGTACGTCAACCTGGGCCGGGCCTATCAGAGAGAAGGATTGCAGGAGGTAAAGGGAGAGCTCATGTCCTGTATGACCGGCTATAAGGCCTGCTACCAGCGGGCCTACCGGTGTCTCGGGGCGGCGGCTTCCATCCAGGAGGATGTGCGCGCCACTCTCACCACTCCAGCGCTGGAGGAGCGGCTGGCCAAGCGGGCCCGGGGCATTCTCAGCAGGGAGCTGAAGCCCCACCTAGCCCTGCCCGGCCAGGTAAAGCAGCGCTTCCTGGGCGCGGTCACCCACAAGGGGGTCATGACCCTCTACGACACGGCCCTTCTCCAGTGTCCCAAGGTCTATGAGCTCCATGACCGCTGCGGCCTGGCCCACAGCTTACTGACCCATCTGCTCTCCGGGGCGGTGGCCAAGGGCTATGACGTGGTGGCCTGCCCCGACCCCATGGCCCCCCAGCGTCTGGCCCACCTGCTCATCCCCCAGGCCGGGCTGGCCTTTCTCTCGGTCGCCCCTGGCCAGTCCCCGGCGGAAAAGCCCTGGCGGCGGGTACGCATCGAGACCGGCGTGGGCAGCGACCTTCTGCGCCGCAGCCGCCCCCGCATCCGCTTTGCCCAGAAGGTGGGGGAGGCCCTCATGGAGGAGGCAGTCGCCTCCCTGGCCCAGGCCAAGGCCATGCACGACGACCTGGAGGCCATCTACCACCCCTATGTGGACTTCTCCCTGGTGGACCGCACCGCCCAGGAGCTGGCCCAGACCATTTTGGAAAAATAAAAAAGAACCCCGCCGGGAGACACATCTCACGGCGGGGTTTCCTTTTTACTTTTTCGACAGGTCCCGGAAAGCCAGGTTCAAATCCACGTTACCTTCAATGCCCGGTACGGTCCCGGTGTGGGTGTACTGCCAGATGTCAAAATCGTAGAAGAAATCCGGCTTTTCGTCATATTCTGCCAGCCAGAAGGGAAACTGGTCCAGCTGGTCCAGCTGATAGTACAGGTAGCCCTGCTCCTGGTTGAAGTAAACCATGGGGGTGTAGCCCGCCGCCTGCACCAGCTCACAGAAGGTCTTGGCGCACTCGGTCATATGCTCCCCCTCCATCTCGTCGGTGCGGGCGGTCTGCCCGTCAATAAACTCCCAGTCAAAGACCACTGGATAGGTCACCGGATAATTGCGGATGGCCTCCAGCACGTAGTCGGCCTCCTCCTCCGCCTCCCGCACCGTGGTGGCCTGGGAGAAGAAGTACACGCCCACGTCCAGTCCCGCCTTCAAGGCGCCTTCCATGTTCTTCTGGAAGTTGGTATCCGGCTGGATGGCTCCCTGGGAGTAGCCCCGGTAGCCCACCCGGATGATGGCAAAGTCCACCCCCGCGTCGGCCACCGCCTGCCAGTCGATCTCTCCCTGGTAGACGGACACATCCACCCCCTGGAGGGCGTCAGGATAGGAAATCCACCCGTTTTCATTCATCACAAAGGCCTGGGGGATATAGGTATTCCGGTCCACCCCGTCCAGGGCAGCCATCTCCATATTTCGGTAATAAAAAGTATCCGGCTGCTGGCTCTGCCAGAACCAGTAGCCTCCCGCGCAGGCCGCCAGCAGCACCAGTACTGAAAACAGCACCTTTGCTATGCCGGTCTTTAACAGCGGCCGCTTTTCGCTCCGCTTTCCAGCTCCTGCCTTGCCCATTTTGATAAGCCTCCTATGTTCGGCCCGGAGGCCAATACGTAAAATTCTCCACCCTCTCCCCTGCTTTTGGGGAAAGGGCGGAGAATATTGTAGCAGTTTTCAAAGAAAAAGGCAAGTATTCGGCCCGTTATCCTACCACGCGCTTGGCGATATCCACACTCTCCTTGGCATCCCGTGCATAAAAGTCGGCGGAAATCTCCTGAGCATACTCGGGGGTGAGCACCGCGCCGCCCACCATGATCTTGCAGGGCAGCCCCGCATCGTGGAGCTGGGCGATGGTCTGGGCCATGCTCTTGAGGGTGGTGGTCATCAGGGCGGACAGGCCTACCAGGGGGGCCTCATACTTCCGGGCGGCCTCCACCACAGCGGCAGGGTCCACGTCCCGGCCAAGGTCAATGACGGTGTAGCCGTAGTTTTCCAGCAGCACCTTGACAATGTTCTTGCCGATGTCGTGGATGTCCCCCTTCACGGTGGCCAGCACCACATTCCCCCGGCTTACATTGCCCCCCTCACCGGTGGACAGCTTCTCCCGAATGACCTCAAAGGCGGCCTGGGCCGCTCCGGCGGACTGGATGAGCTGGGGCAGGAACACCTTGTTCTGTTCAAAGTCGGCTCCCACCTGATCGAGAGCGGGAATGAGGATGTTGTCCACAATGTCCATGGGAGCGGTGGTCTCCAGCAGAGCACGGGTGGCCTGGCCCGCCTCCCCCTTCAATCCCGCGACCACCAGATCCTTGAGGGACCGGCCGGTGGTCTGGGGAGCCGCTGCCGGGCTATTGCCCGCGGTGATGGAGGTGGAAACCGAGGCGTTGGCGTAGGCGGCAATAAACTCCCGTGCATCGGTATCCACGTTGGTGAGCAGGTGGAAGCACCGCACCGCCGCCATCATGGCGTCCACGTTGGGGTTGATAATGGGCAGGTCCAGACCGGCGGCCATGGCCATGGTGAGGAAGTTCTGGTTCACCAGAGGCCGGGCGGGCAGGCCGAAGGAGATGTTGGACACGCCCAGCACCGTCTTCAGACCCAGCTCTGTCTTGACCCGATGGAGAGCCTCCAGGGTCTGGGAGGCCGCCGCCTGTTCGGCGGAGACGGTGAGGGTGAGGCAGTCGATATACACGTCCTCTTTCCGGATGCCCAGGGCCATGGCCCGCTCCAGGATACGTTTGGCCACGTCAAAGCGGGCCTGGGCAGTCTTGGGAATGCCGTTCTCATCCAGGGTGAGGCCCACCACCGCTGCGCCGTACTTCTTTACCAGGGGCAGGATGGTCTCCAGAGAGGCGCTCTCTCCGTTTACCGAGTTGACGATGGCCTTGCCGCAGTAGACCCGCAGAGCCCGCTCCAGCACCTTGGGGTCGGTAGAGTCCAGCTGGAGGGGAGCGTCGGTGACCCCCTGGAGGGCCTTGACGGTGCGCACCATCATGTCCGCCTCGTCAATTTCCGGCAGGCCCACGTTCACGTCCAGGATGTCGGCCCCCGCCTCAGTCTGAGCCAGGGCCTGACCCAGCATATAGTCCACGTCGCCCCGGCGCAAAGCCTCCTTCATCAGCTTCTTACCGGTGGGGTTGATGCGCTCGCCAATGACCCGCACCCGGTCGATGGGCACCGCCTGGGTGGCGCTGCACACGGCGGCGGGGACATGGCGGGGCACGTTCTTGACGGTCTTGCCCTCCAGCTCCTTGGACAGCAGGGTAATATACTCCGGCGTAGTGCCGCAGCAGCCGCCGAACACCTTCACCCCCATGTCAGCCAGGGCGGCCAGGCTCTGAGCAAACTCCAGGGGGGTGATGTCATAGCCCGACCCGTCGGGGTGGGGCAGACCGGCGTTGGGTTTCAAAACAATGGGCAGGTTGGTCCACTTCAGCAGCTCCTCCACCAGGGGAGGCATCTCCCGGGGACCCAGAGAGCAGTTGACGCCCACGGCATCCGCCCCCAGTTCCTCCAGGGTAAGGGCAGCGGCGGCAGGAGAACAGCCCAGGAAGGTGCGGCCGCTGGCCTCATAGGTCATGGTGACCAGTACAGGCAGGTTGGAGTTCTCCTTGGCGGCCAGCAGGGCGGCCCGAGCCTCCTGGAGGTCGGTCATGGTCTCAATGGCGATGAGGTCGGCTCCCGCCTGCACACCCGCACGGACCACCTGGGCAAACAAGTCCACCGCCTCTTCAAAGCCCAGCATTCCGGTGGGCTCCAGCAGCTGGCCGCAGGGACCGATGTCCAGAGCCACCAGGCCCCGGCCGGCGGCGGCCTCCTTGGCCACGGTGACCGCGGCGGTGACGATCTCCTCCACAGTGCGGCCAGTGCGCTCCAGCTTCTCCCGGTTGGCCCCGAAGGTGTTGGCGTAGATGATCTGGGAACCGGCGTCCAGGTAGGCGGTGTGGATCTCCCGCAGCCAGTCGGGGTGCTCCAGGGCCACCAGCTCGGGGGTAGCCCCCACGGGCAGGCCGCGGGCCTGAAGCATGGTGCCCATGCCGCCGTCCAGCAGGACGGGGCGGTCGGTTTTTAACAGTTCAAGAAATTCCACAATGTCCACCTGACTTTCGGTATTGGCAGCTCTCCCGGGCGGGACAGCTCAGGCAGCTGCGCACGGTTTGTTGGATCTCCCCCCGGGCGATGCCCAAAATGGCGGTCACCGACTTGCGGGGGGTCAAAATATGGCTGGCGCTGGCACACAGGCCGATCTTCCGGGGGGCGTCCAGCAGATGAAGGATCTCCCCCTGGATCTCCAGAGGCAGGTCGCCATAGCCGGGACTAAAACGGAAGGGGAAGGAGCAGCCGGGAAACTGGCTCTCGATCTCCTGCTCCACCTGGTCGCACACCTGCTCCACTCCGGCGGTGGCACAGCAGTCCAAGGCCAGGGCCCGGAGCATGTCCCGGCTCTCCCAGCGGCGGATGAGGGCGTCGGCCTGGGCAGAGAGGGTAGCGCAGAATACCGCCGCCCGGTCACAGCCCTCCAAGTGCTTGCGGAGATCTTGGCCGGGGAGGAGCAGGCCGCCCTCCAGGCGCACGCCGTCCTCCTCTAGGGTGATGTCCAGCACCCGCCCCGTCCACCGGGGCCGGGCCGCCGCCTCCATCTCCCGGGCACAGGCCTCCACCAGGGCCCGGGTCTCGGCATCCGCCTTCTCGGCGGGGCAGCCCATGTACCGCAGCACCTCGTCCAAATCCAGAGTGGAAAGAGCGCTGATCACGGGGTACCTCCTAAAATTAGACGCGGCGGATGGAGGCCACGCTGTCGCTGATCTGCTTGGCCACCTGGGGATTGTTCATGGTGTAGAGATGGATGCCGTCCACTCCGGCGGCGATGAGATCAGAGATCTGGTCGATGGCGTAGGCGATGCCCGCCTCCCGCAGGGCCTCGGGGTGGTCGCCGTACCGGGCCAGCAGCCGGGTGAGCTTCCGGGGCAGGGAGGCGCCGCACATGGATACCATGCGCTCGATGGAGGCCTTATTCAGCACGGGCATGATACCCGCCTCGATGGGCACCTCGATGCCCGCCAGGCGGCAGCGGTCCAGGAAGCGGAAGAAGTCATCGTTATCAAAGAAGAGCTGGCTGACCAGGTGCTGGGCCCCCGCGTCCACCTTCTTTTTCAGGTTGCGCACGTCGGTGACCAGATCGGGGCTCTCGGGATGGCCCTCGGGATAGCAGGCGCCGGACACGCCGAAGTCGCCCCGGCGGCGGATGAAGGCCACCAGCTCGTCGGCGTGGGCAAAGTCCGTCTTGGGCGGGAAGTTGGGGTTGCGGTCGCCTCGGAGGGCCAGCACGTTCTCTACCCCGTCCTGCTTGAGGCCGGAGAGCAGCTCGGTGACCTCTCCCTTGGTGCAGGCCACACAGGTGACGTGGGCCATGGCGGGGATGTGGTACTGATTTTCGATGATGGAGGCGATCTCACGGGTGGACTGGTTCACCGCACTGGAGCCGCCCGCGCCGTAGGTGACGCTGATGAAGTCGGGCTTGATATCCTTCAAGCCGTCCAGGGTCTTATAGATGCTGTCCACAGGGCTGGTCTTCTTGGGAGGAAATACCTCACAGGAGAAGACGGTTTTGCCTTTTCCGAACATTTCTGCGATTTTCATGGGATATGCCTTCTTTCTAGGATCATTTTTTATTTCGCCCCCGGGGGCGAGTTCCTTTCTGCTCGCACAGAAAGGAACCAAAGAATCGCCGGGGGGCTCCTTCGATGAACACCTGGCTTACGCCAGTGTTCATAGGCGTCGCCGCCCCGGGCCCCCGGCTACGGGGGACGCACTCCTGAGGGGCTGGTGCTGATTTTCCGGCGGGCAAAACCTGAGTAGCTGGTCCTACTTGCCTCGGGGACACTGGCCCCTATGTATGCAAAATTTGTAAGAATTTGCGCTGAGATGACACCGCCTGGTGCGGTATAGCTGTGGCAGTGGGTTTGTTTACGCACTTGCCCTCGGGTCTCTGCCCCAGAGGCAAAACGAAGTTTTGCACAAAGTTCTTTGCCAAGCTTTCTTTCAAGAAAGCGTCACCAAGAGGCGATAGAGCCGTCGCAGCGGGGCTCGGTACCGGCGGCCAGCAGGCCGTTGTCCGTGCGCCAGATGATCTGTCCCCGGCCCATGTCCACGTTCCGGTTGGCGATCTCCACCTCATGGCCCATCTCTTCCAAACCCAGAGCCACATGGGCGGGCACCTCCCGCTCCAGCTGGATGCGTTTGCCGCCGATCCACTGCATGCGGGGCGCGTCCAGGCACTCCTGGGGGTTCATGTGGTAGTCAATGGTGTTGACGATGACCTGGACATGGCCTTGGGGCTGCATAAAGGCTCCCATAACTCCAAAGGGACCCACCGCCTTGCCGTCTTTGGTGAGGAATCCGGGGATGATGGTGTGGTAGGACCGCTTGCCCCCAGCCAGGCAGTTGTCGCTGCTCTCATCCAGTGAGAAGTTTGCCCCCCGGTTTTGCAGGGAAATGCCGGTGCCTGGAATGGCCACGCCGGAGCCGAAGGTGGTGTAGTTGCTCTGGATGAAAGAGACCATATTGCCCTGGGGATCGGCAGTACACAGATAGATGGTGCCGCCGCAGGAGGGGTCGCCCGCCTGGGGCAAGATGGCCTTGTCCCCGATGAGAGCGCGCCGCTTGGCGGCGTACTCCTCGCTGAGCAGGTCCTCCACCCGGGTCCTCATGTACTGGGGGTCAGCCACATAGGTCTTGGTGTCGGCAAAGGCCAGCTTGATGGACTCCAAAATCTTGTGGTAGGTCTCCGGGCAGTCCCGCTGCTCCGGCAAGGCCAGCCCTTTTAGGATATTCAGAGCCATGAGCACGGTGATGCCGTGGCCGTTGGGCGGGATCTCCCACACCCGATAGCCCTTGTAGTCGGTGGAGATGGGCTCCACCCACTCTGGATGGTAATTCCGGAAGTCCTCCTCGCTGAAGTAACCCCCGGTCTCCCGGCTGAAAGCCACGATTTTCTCCATCAGCGCGCCCCGGTAGTAGCTCTCGCAGTTGGTGGCCGCCAGCTCCTCCAGAGTCTGGGCATACTCCTCCCAGCGGAAGATGTCACCGGAGCGGTAGGGAGCGCCGTCCTCCTTTAAGAATACCTGCCGCCACCAAACGTGGGGGGCCGGGTTTTGCTCCATAGCGGCTAAAATGCGCTTGGAGTCCTTCTCCCACTGGGGCTGGAGGTTCACCTGAACCGGCACCCCATCCCGTGCAGAGGCGATGGCGGGGGCGAAAAGCTCCGTGAGGGGTTTGGTGCCAAAGCGGCGGTTGAGCTCCGCCCACCCCGCCGGAGCCCCCGGCACCATGGTGGGAATCCAGCCCGTCTTGGGCATCTGGTCAAAGCCCAGCTCCTTTACTTTTTGGGCGGACAGGGCCATGGGGGCCCGGCCGCTGGCGTTGAGGCCGTAGAGCTTCTGCTCGGCCTCGATCCACACCAGGGCAAAGCAGTCGGAGCCCAGGCCGTTGCCTGTGGGCTCCAGCAGAGGCATGGCGGCGGCCATGGCCACTGCCGCGTCCACCGCGTTGCCTCCCACCTTCATCACGTCCAGGCCAATCTGAGCCCCCTGAGGAATGGAGGTACAGGCCGCCGCCCGGCGTGCATACACCATATTGCGGCGGGAGGAATAGGCGTATTTCTGGCTGTCAAAGTCCGGCATACTGTTCCCTCCTCAGCCCGCCTGGTTGGATTTGCCCGTCCACTGGGAAACTTCCAGGGCAAACACCGCGGTGCGGTCTACCGACTCGTCGGGGAAGTCCCAGGTCCGGCCGGTCATTTGTTCCATAATAGCTCCCAGCCCGGCCTTCTTCTCCTCCCGGTCGCTGAGCGCCCGGATGGTGCCGGAGCCCATGATGCTGCGGTAGGTGAAGCTGTGGCCGCAGGCGGTGTCGGCGGTGCGCAGGGCGTGGCCGCAGTCCATCTCAAAGGCTACCATGCCTCCCCAACGGAAGGCCTCCACCTTTCTTCCCTCCGGGGCGGAGTGGACAAACAGAGTGAGCTTCTCCCCCTCCAGCTGGTAGCCAAAGTTCATGGGAACGATAAACAGCCCCGCCTCGTCCTGGGCGGCAATGCGCACCGCGTCGCACTCCTTTAAAATACTCTCCAGTTGATCCAGCTCCCGGATCTCCCGGTCTTTCCGTCTCATCCCGCTCCCTCCTTTAAATATCCAGCTCCAGCAGGACAGGACAGTGGTCGCTGCCCTCCACCTGGGTGAGGATCTCGGCTCGCTTGATGGCGTTTTGCAGCCGATCGGAGATAATAAAGTAGTCGATACGCCACCCCGCGTTGTTCTTCCGGGCACTGAAGCGGTAGGACCACCAGGAGTAGACCCCCTCCAGGTCGGGATAGAGGAAGCGGAAGGTGTCGGTGAAGCCGGAGGAGAGCAGAGTGGTCATCTTCTCCCGCTCCTGGTCGGTAAAGCCGGCATTCATCCGGTTGGTCTTGGGATTTTTCAGATCGATCTCCCGGTGGGCCACGTTGAGATCGCCGCAGTAGATGACTGGCTTTGTCTTGTCCAGCTCCATCAGGTACTCCCGCAGATCGTCCTCCCACTCCATACGGTAGTCCAGCCGCTTGAGCTCATTCTGGGAGTTGGGGGTGTAGCAGCACACCAGATAGAACTTCTCATACTCCAGGGTGATGAGCCGTCCCTCGTGGTCGTGCTCCTCTTTTCCCATGCCGTAGCGCACAGAGAGAGGCTGATGGGGCGTAAAGACGGCGGTACCCGAGTACCCCTTCTTTTCCGCAGAGTTCCAGTACTCCAGCATCCCCTCTCCCAAGTCGATGTCGGCCTGGCCCTGCTCCATCTTGGTCTCCTGCAAGCAGCAGAAATCCGGCTTTTGTTCCTGATAGAAGTCCAAAAACCCCTTCTTCAAACAGGCCCGCAGGCCGTTTACATTCCATGAGATGAATTTCATCCGGTCGCTCTCCCCTTTCCCGGGCATAAAATTACTTGTCCCATTATACGTGAGACAGGACAAATTGGCAAGAAGCGATTGCAATTCCTGCAAAGGCGCATTATAATAATCTCCATTGAGCGCCGCCTGCATTCTGATATTCTCCGGGCGCCGCGCCATCCAGACTAGAGTAAGGAGGCTCCATTTCTATGGAACATTCCAGCATTCCTCAGGGGTATGCGCCCCTGCTGAGTATTTATGAAACCCAGAAGGCCATTGGCCTGCTCAAGCGCCTGTTTGAGGACCGGCTGAGCGGCGCGCTGCGCCTGCACCGGGTATCCGCCCCCCTGTTTGTGGCCGCCTCCTCCGGCCTCAACGACGACCTCAACGGCGTGGAGCGCCCCGTCGCCTTCGACATCCGGGCCGTGGACGATACCGCCGTGGTGGTCCACTCCCTGGCCAAGTGGAAGCGCCTGGCCCTCAAGCGCTATCAGTTCCACCCCGGTGAGGGTCTCTACACCGACATGAACGCCATCCGCCGGGACGAGGATCTGGACAACCTCCACTCCGCCTATGTGGACCAGTGGGACTGGGAGAAGATCATCGAGGCCCAGGACCGGACGGTGGACTACCTGAAGGCCACGGTGCGTGACATTGTGGGCGCCCTGCGGGACACCCAGTCCTTCCTGCGCTCCGTGTTCCCCCAGCTGTGCGTCCTGCCGGAGATTCCCGAGGAGATCACCTTCATCACCACCCAGGAGCTGGAGGACCTCTACCCCGACCTCACTTCCAAGCAGCGGGAGCACGCCTTTGTGAAGGATCACCCCGTCACTTTCCTCATGGGCATCGGCGGCAAGCTGAAATCCGGCAAGCCCCACGACGGCCGCGCCCCCGACTACGACGACTGGAACCTGAACGGCGACCTGCTGTGCTGGGACAGCGTCAACGGCCAGTCCATCGAGCTGTCCTCCATGGGCATCCGGGTCAGCCCCGAGTCCCTGGACCGCCAGCTCACCCTGGCCGGCTGCGACGAGCGGCGGGAGCTGCCCTTCCACAAGATGCTCCTCAGCGGCCAGTTGCCTCTGACCATGGGCGGCGGCATCGGCCAGTCCCGGGTATCCATGCTGCTGCTGGGCAAGGCCCACATCGGCGAGGTTCAGGTCTCCCTGTGGGACGAGGACACCCTGCGTGCCTGCGACGCCTCCGGCATCATCCTTCTGTAATCTCAAAAATCCCTCCGGCCTGCCGGAGGGATTTTTTGTTCCTTTATGGATTTTTAAGAATCCATTCGCAATTTTTCAATAACTGTGTGGTATGTTAATTGGGACGGCAAGGGCGCCTTAGCACTTGCCTGTCTGAACTAAGAGATAAAGAGGTTTTACCACATGAAGCAAGCGGGCAAGTATCTCTCTCTGGCGGCAGTCCTTCTGCTGCTTCTGGGCGGCGGAGTCTTTCTCTGGCAAAGCGGCTTTTTTACCGCCGCCTCCTCCCAGGAGTCTATGCAGGCGTATATCCAGCGCTTTGCTCCCTACTCCCATCTGTGCTTTTTCCTGGTGCAGTTTCTCTCGGTGGTGCTGGCCCCCATCCCCAGCAACATCACCGCCCTGGTAGGGGGCGTGCTGTTCGGCACCTGGCTCTCCTTTTTCCTCACCTTTGCCGCGGTGCTGCTGGGTTCCATCCTGGTCTTTGTGCTGGCCCGGAACCTGGGACAGTCCTTTGTTAACCGGGTGGTGGGAGAGCGGGTATCCGCCAAGTATCTGGATGTGATCCACGCCAAGACCGACGTCTTCCTGGTGCTGGCGTTTCTTTTCCCCTTCTTCCCCGACGACCTGCTGTGTATCCTGGCCGGACTCACCTCCATCTCCCTGCGGCGCTTTGTGGTCATCGCTCTGCTTACCCGTCCCTGGGGCCTGCTGTTTGCCAGCGCCCTGGGAGGCGCCTCCTTCTCCATCCCCATGTGGGGCATGGCTCTCATTGGCGTGGCCGGTGCAGCCCTGTTCCTGCTGGGCATGAAATACGGCGACCGGGTGGAGGCCTCGGTACTCAAAGCACTGCGTCGGGATGAGCCCTGAGCTCTGAGGAAAAATTTTTTCAAAAAAATGAGATTTCCCTCTTTACAACTCCTTCGGACTGTGGTATTATCATCTTGCAAACAAGAATTACTACTGTTAAGGAAGGAGGCGGCTTTTTGGAGCGAACCACTCGATACAGCAAAAAGCGGGAGGCCATCCTGACCGCGCTGCGTCAAACCGACGCGCACCCCTCTGCCGAGTGGCTTTATCAAACTCTAAAAGTCACTCACCCAGATTTGAGTCTGGGGACCGTTTACCGCAACCTGCTCTTCTTCCAGCAGCAGGGCACCGTGCAAAGCGTGGGCGTGGTCAACGGTCAGGAGCGCTTCGACGCGGATACCACCCCCCACAGTCACTTTGTTTGCACCTGCTGCGGCGCGGTTATCGATCTCAAGAAGATCCCGATGGATGCCAACCTAAGCCAAGCCGTGCAGTCCCAATATGGCTTCCAGGTGGAACGCCATGAGCTTACTTTTTACGGAAAATGCAAAGCATGTATGCAATCAAAACATTTTGAGGAGGACGTTTTATCATGAAGAAGTTTGTTTGTTCTGTTTGTGGTTATGTTCACGAGGGCGCCGAGGCTCCCGATTTCTGCCCCATCTGCAAGGCTCCCAAGGAGAAGTTCGTGGAGCAGGCCGGTGAGAAGAGCTGGGCTGCCGAGCACGTGGTAGGCGTGGCTCAGGGCGCTCCCGAGGAGATCATGCAGGGTCTGCGCGAGAACTTCCAGGGCGAGTGCACCGAGGTGGGTATGTACCTGGCTATGGCCCGTGTGGCTCACCGCGAGGGTTACCCCGAGATCGGTCTGTACTGGGAGAAGGCCGCCTATGAGGAGGCTGAGCACGCTGCCAAGTTTGCCGAGCTGCTGGGCGAGGTCGTGACCGACTCCACCAAGAAGAACCTGGAGATGCGTGTTGACGCCGAGAACGGCGCTACCGCCGGCAAGTTCGAGCTGGCTAAGCTGGCTAAGCAGCACAACCTGGACGCCATCCACGACACCGTGCACGAGATGGCTCGCGACGAGGCCCGTCACGGCAAGGCTTTCGAGGGCCTGCTGAAGCGCTACTTCGGCTAATCTTCTAACAAGAAGGAGAACGAACATGGATAAGTATGTTTGCCCCTGCGGCTACGTCTATGATCCCGCGGTCGGCGATCCCGAGCACGGCGTGGCTCCCGGCACCCCCTGGGAGCAGGTCGCTGAGGATTGGGTCTGCCCCATCTGCGGCATGGGCAAGGATGTCTTTGAGAAGGAGTAATTCCTGAATATCAGGAGGGAACCAGAATTCTGGTTCCCTCCTTTTTTGTTGCAAAAACACGCTGTTTTTCCCATTGCAACCACTGGTTGTCAAATTGTATCTCACTTTAGGTTGCACTGCTGCCTGCTTTTTGCTATCCTAAACACCGTCAAGGGCCCTTGACTACTCTTTGTTTCGGAGGGCTGGAAATGGAATTTCAACAGCGGCTCTATGAGCTGAGAAAACAATCCGGGCTGTCCCAGGAGGGACTGGCCGATCTCTTGGGAGTATCCCGTCAGGCAGTGCAGAAATGGGAGGCAGGGACCTCCCGGCCCGACCTGGACAACCTGGCCGCTCTGGGCCGGTACTTCAATGTGTCCCTGGACTATCTGGTCACCGGACAGGAGGCCCAGGTCTCCCCCAGCCAGGGCGTCACCACCACCATCGTCAACAACTATTATACTCCCTTCCACTATGAGTATAAAAGCAAGCGCACCCTCTTTGGCCTGCCTCTGGTCCACATCCGGCTGGGCCACCGGGGGGTGGGCGTGGCCAGGGGCATCCTGGCCATCGGCAACGTGGCGGTAGGCGTGTTTACCCTGGGCGGCTTCTCCTTTGGGCTGTTCTCCGTGGGCGGGCTCTCCTTTGGCCTGCTGTTTGCCCTGGGGGGCTGGGCCATGGGCGCTCTGGCCATCGGCGGATTGGCTATCGGCCTTCTCGCCTTCGGCGGCGGAGCGGTGGGTCTGTTCGCCATGGGAGGCGGCGCCTTTGGCGTGTACGCCGC
>CAJLCG010000062.1 GCA_905205085.1 uncultured Oscillospiraceae bacterium | reverse complement strand
TGGGCCTTGTGGTACACGTCCTTCAGCTTCTGGCTGACCAGCCGGGAGTAGATTTGGGTGGAGGAGATATCCGCGTGGCCCAGCATCTCCTGGATGGAGCGCAGGTCGGCTCCGTTCTCCAGCAGGTGGGCGGCGAAGGAATGGCGCAGCGTATGGGGAGTGATGTCCTTCTGGATGCCCGCCTTCTCCTGGTAGTGCTTGATGAGCTTCCAGAAGCCCTGGCGGCTCATCCGCTCGCCGCTCATGTTGACAAACAGGGCGGTCTCCTCCGGCGACTCCACCAGTTGGGGCCGGACCTGGGTTATGTAGTCGCTGAGGGCCCGGATGGCGGTGTGGTACAGGGGGATGATCCGCTCCCGCCCCTTGCTGGCGCAGTGGAGCACCCCGGCGGGCAGGTTCAGGTCGTCTACGTCCAGGGCGATGAGCTCACTGACCCGGATACCGGTGGCGTAGAGCAGCTCCAGCATAGCCCGGTCCCGGAACCCCTTCAGGTCGGAGCAGTCGGGCTGCTCCAAAAACAGCTCCACTTCCTTGCCGGTGAGGATCTGGGGCAGCTTGCGCTCCACCTTGGCGGCCACCACATCCTTGGCCGGGTTGCGGTCCATGATCCCCAAGGCGATCATGCAGTTATAAAAGGACTTGATGGAGGCAATGGACCGGGTGACGGTGGCGGCGGACTTTCCCTTCCGGGTCAGGCCGTCCACGTAGAGCTCCACATCCTGGACCGCCAGCTCGGTCAGCTCCAGGTCCTGCTCCGCCATGGCCGCCTCAAACTGGTGCATGTCCCTCAGATAGGAACTCACCGTGTTGGCCGACGCCTTTTTCTCCGTGGTCAAATACTCCTCAAACAAGTGCAGCAGTTCAGACACAAGCACAACTCCCTCTCAAACACTTCCAATTCCCAAACAACACACTACAACACAAGCTTGGCCGCCGCAGTCAAAAGCACCGGCGCAGCCAAATACTCCAGCATCACACACACCATCATCGCAGCCCCCCACAGCCCCAGCCTCCCCCAGTAGGTGGGAGTAAAGGGCAGCGGCTCTCGGCTCTCCAGCATCAGCCGCCTCAGCAGCACCCAGGCGCCGTTGAGGCACTGGGCTCCCGTCAAAAACAGGATGGGCGCCCAGAAGAACGCCGGCAGGCCGAATAGGAACACGCCGGGCACCAACCCCGCCGCACCGAATACCCGGCACAGCCCGGCCACAGAAAAGGCCAGCAGAAATCCCCGCACACCAAAGAGCACCGGGATACCGGCCACGCCCATGGCAGTAAGGCCCAACAAAATGACTGCTAATAACAGACGAAACTGCTCCCAGGCCACCGGCCAGAATTCCACCGTCACGCCGCCCTCCCGCGCCAGGGTGAGATAGGCGGTGAGATAGTCGGCCAATTCCTGGGCGCAGGCGTCACTCATCAGTCCCCCGAAGGCAGCTCCCAGCACTCCACCCAGAAGAAAACAGGCGCTCAGCGCCGCCAGGGGGGCCAGGGGCCGGGGAAAATCCACGATCATGTCCCGTCGCTTCATGGCTGTCACCTCTCTGGTTTCAGCCTATGAGCCCGGCACAAAAAATAGACTGCGCGTCCCGCGTTTGGGGCCATTTCTTTTGTTACTTTTAATATAGCCCTCACAAAGGATTCACGCAAGTGTTTTTCCGCATTTTCTCAAAAAATGTCGTTTTCGCAACATTTTTATGTAAACTGCGTTATGTCTACCTTGACAAGTAAAGGACTCCGGCGAGAGCCGCTTCCACAGGGCTTCGCCGGAGTTTTGAAGGTTTGTTGTGTTTTTATAGCGGAAAACCTTGTGATTACAAGGAATTTCCCATTATTGGCAATCGCCGCACTGATTACAGTCGGTATAATTACCGTTTGTATTTCCACTCTCCCCCATGCCGGCGGCGATGGCCTTCATGGCGATGGCGCACTCCAGACGCTTGCGCTCCATTTCACAGGCCACTTCATTGGACTGGCTTATGTCACCGTTGACCAGCAGGTTGGAGGCAGAGCAGCCACCGCTGCAGTAGAACCGGGCCCAGCACTCCCGACAGGCGGGACGGGTATAGATGTTCTGGTCGGCAAACTTGCCGGAGATCTCCATGTCGAAGGAGCCGTCATACACGCTGCCCATGCGGTACTCCTCCTTACCCACAAACTGGTGGCAGGGGTAGATATCTCCGTCGGGGGTGATGGCAACATATTCACAGCCCGCGCCGCAGCCGCGCAGACGCTTGATGACGCAGGGTCCCTGCTTGAGGTCCACGTTGAAATGGAAGAAGTTCACGTCCTTGCGGCCCATGAGCTCCCCCGCCAGCTTCTCGTACTCTGCCTTCACCTGGGGCAGGTCCTCCTCCTTAATGGCGAAGGGATCGTCCAGGGGACCGCTGGCCGGCTCCACCGACACGCTGCGGAAGCCCAGAGAGGCCAGGTGCTTGACGTCCTCGCCAAAGTCCAGGTTCTCCCGGGTAAAGGTGCCACGGGCGTAGTAGTCCTTGGTGCCGCGGCCGGCCACCAGCTTCTGGAACTTGGGCACGATGACCTCATAGCTCCCCTTCCCGTTGACGGTGGGACGCATGTGGTCGTTGACGCCGGGACGGCCGTCCAGAGAGAGGACCACGTTGGACATCTCCCGGTTGATGTACTCGATGTTCTCGTCGTTCAGGAGCACGCCGTTGGTGGTGATGGTGAAGCGGAACACCTTGTCGTGCTCCTTCTCCAGGGACCGGGCGTACTCCACCGTCTTCTTCACGGTGTCCATGGCCATCAGGGGCTCGCCGCCGAAGAAGTCCACCTCGATGTTGCGCCGCTTGCCGGACTTCTGCACCACCCAGTCGATGGCCCGCTTGGCGGTCTCAAAGTCCATAATCTTCCGGCCGGTGCCGAAGTCGCCGGTAGAGGCAAAGCAGTACTTACACCGCAGGTTGCAGTCGTGGGACACGTGCAGACACAGGGCCTTCACCACCGCCTGCCGGGGCAGCGCCATGGCCTTGTCCGCGTCAATGTAGTCGTCGCTGGAGAACAGAAGGCCCTGCTCCTGAAGTCCGCGCAGCTCCTCCCACAGCTCGTCCAGCTCCTGGGCGGGATACTGGGACAGCTCCTCCTTCAGCGCCTGGGGGCACTTCTCCCCCATGGGGCCCTCCACCCGGGAGAGCAGGTCGTAGCCCATGCGGTCCAGCACATGGACCGCGCCGCTGTTCACATCCGCCGCCAGGTACTGGCCCAGGGCGGTAAAGGTATGTACCATTCTCAAAAATCCTTTCTATGGCCGCCCCTCCCCTCCTCACGGGGCTCAGGGCATAAAAAGAGGCAGGCCAAACGCCTGCCCCTTTCAGGCCGCTTTTTATATTACTGGTTCTCGCACTTCTGGTTAGCCACAGTGCAGGAAGTCTTGCAGGCGGACTGGCAAGAGGTCTGGCACTCGCCGCAGCCGCCCTTGGCAGCGCTGGCCTTCAGAGTAGCGCCATTGAGAGTCTGAATGTGTTTCATTGGAATCTCCTCCTAGATTACAGGTTTGAGGACATTATACCATATCCATCCGCACATTTCAATCTATCTTTTCCGTTTTTTCCTGGGTCGTCCTCCCAGCACGCCGGCGATGGCACCGCCACAGCAGCAGGCGATGAGGATGGGAACCCCGCCGTTGGACAGCGAGGCCTCCTCATAGATGAGAAATCCCGCCGTCAGCAGCAGTAAAAACAAAATGCCACCCACCCCCAGACCGGCCAGCAGGGTGCCCCGCTCCAGGCGGCGCACCGCCAGCAGGCCGCCGGCCAGGCTGCTCACCACGCAGATGGCAAGTACGCCCCGGCCCATCATCTTCTCCCCCACCACGCCGCCGGACACCAGCAGCGCGCACACCAACAGCCCCAGGGCCGCCGTAGCTGCCGCCAGGGCGCCCCCCTTGAGCAGACGGCACATGGTGCTCAGCCACACCGCTCCGGGGTCCTCCCGCTTCTTTTCCCGTTTTCCAGCCATAGTAAAAACCCTCCCCGCGTTCTTCCTGGTGGAAGACTATGCGGGGAGGGTCTCATTTATGCTATAAGGAATGCTCAGCGAGAGGCCTGAGTGCTCTGGCCGTTCTTGGTGGAGACGGCCCACTTGGTGATCTCGATGCGCACGCGGTCAGCGCCGGTCTCGAACACGATGGTGTTCTCCTTCACCGCGCACACGGTGCCGGTCATGCCGCCGATGGTGGTGATCTCATCACCCACCGCCAGGGAGTTGCGCAGGTTCTCGGCTTCCTTCTTACGCTTGTTTTCGGGGCGGATCATGAAAAAGTACAGAATGCCGAACATCAGTACCAGCATTAAGATCCAGCTGTAATCCATAGTATTGTTCCCTCCAAAATCTTGCTTTTCGCAGGTTCGCTTGACGCGTTATGTGTCATTATAGCGGATTTGCCCTGGGTTGACAAGTCCTTTTCCCAATTTTGCCCGGTTTTTTACCCCTCCTGGCAGGGACGGTCCAGCATACCGGAATAGGTGGCCCGGAATTCTTCAAAGGTACCGTTGTCCAGGCTGTCCCGGATGCGCTGCATGAGCTCATTGTAGAAGTGCAGGTTGTGCAGCACCGCCAGGCGCATGGCCAGCATCTCCCCCGCCGTCACCAGGTGGCGCAGATAGGCCCGGGAGAAGTGCTGACAGGCGGGACAGGTGCAGGTCTCGTCGATGGGGCGGGTATCCAGCTTGTACTTCTCGTTTTTGATGTTGATGGTTCCCTTCCAGGTGTAGAGCTTGCCGTGGCGGGCGTTGCGGGCGGGCATGACGCAGTCGAAGAAGTCCACGCCCCGGGCCACCGCCTCGATGATGTTGGAGGGGGTGCCCACTCCCATGAGGTAGCGGGGCTTGTCCTTGGGCATGTGGGGCTCCACCGCGTCGATGATGTCGTACATCACCTGGGTGGGCTCCCCCACCGCCAGACCGCCGATGGCGTAGCCGTCGCAGTCCAGCTTGGCGATGTCCTCCATGTGCTGGACACGGAGGTCAGCATAAGTGCCTCCCTGGTTGATGCCGAAGAGCATCTGGCCGGGGTTCACGCAGTCGGGCAGCTCATTGAGGCGCTTGTGCTCGATGACGCACCGCTCCAGCCACCGGGTGGTGCGGGCGATGGAGCGCTCCACATACTCCCGGGGGGCAGGGTTCTCGATGCACTCGTCAAAGGCCATGGCGATGTCGCTGCCCAGGTTGGACTGGATCTGCATGGACTCCTCAGGGCCCATAAAGATCTTCCGCCCATCGATGTGGGAGGAGAAATGAACGCCCTCCTCCTTGATCTTCCGCAGGGAGGCCAGGGAGAACACCTGGAAGCCGCCGCTGTCGGTGAGCATGGGGCCGTCCCAGTCCATGAACTTGTGAAGGCCTCCCAGCTCCTTGACCACCTTGTCGCCGGGGCGCAGGTGGAGATGGTAGGTATTGGACAGCTCGATCTGACAGCCGATGTCCTTCAAATCGTGGGCGGACACCGCCCCCTTGATGGCCCCCTGGGTGCCCACGTTCATAAACACCGGGGTCTGGGCCGTGCCATGAGGGCAGGTAAACACGCCCCGGCGGGCGCGGCCCTCCTGCTTGATCACTTCAAACACAAAAAAACTCCTTTATTATGAGATAAACATAGCGTCGCCGAAGGAGAAGAAGCGATAGCGCTCCTTCACCGCCTCCTCGTAGGCCGCCAGCACATGCTCCCGGCCCGCCAGGGCGGACACCAGCATGATGAGGGTAGACTCGGGCAGGTGGAAGTTGGTGATGAGGGCATCCAGCACCTTGAAGCGGTAGCCCGGATAGATGAAGATATTGGTCCAGCCGGAGCGCTCGGTCATGGTGCCGTCCTCGGCGGCAAAGGACTCAATGGTGCGGCAGGAGGTGGTGCCCACGCAGATGACCCGGCCGCCGTTTTTCTTGGTCTCATTGATGACGTCCGCCGTCTCCTGGCTGATCATACAGAACTCCGAGTGCATCTCGTGGTCCTGGATGTCCTCCGCCTTGACGGGACGGAAGGTGCCAAGGCCCACATGGAGAGTCACGTAGCACACCTTTACACCCATCTCCTGGACTTTTTCCAGCAGCTCGGGGGTGAAGTGAAGTCCGGCAGTGGGGGCGGCAGCAGAGCCTACCACCTTGGAGTAGACGGTCTGATACCGCTCGTTGTCCTGGAGCTCCGCCTTGATGTAGGGCGGCAGAGGCATCTTGCCCAGCCGCTCCAGGATTTCAAGGAAAATGCCCTCGTAGTGGAAGCGGACCAGGCGCTTGCCGTCGTCCAGCTCCTTTTCGATAGTGGCGGTAAGCTCCTGCCCATCGCCGAAGATCACCTGGGCTCCGGGCTTGAGCTTGCGGCCCGGCCGCACCAGGCACTCCCAGCACTTGTCCCCCTTGTCCACCAGCAGCAGCACCTCGCACACACCGCCGGTGGGACGGTGGCCGATGAGCCGGGCAGGGATCACCCGGGAGTTATTGAGCACCAGGCAGTCCCCCGGGCGGAGGAATTGGGGCAGCTCATAGAAGTGGTGGTGCTCCACCGCCCCGGTGTGCTTGTCCAGGGTGAGAAGCCGGGAGGCATCCCGCCGCTCCAGAGGGGTCTGGGCGATGAGCTCCTCGGGCAGGTAAAAGTCAAAATCTGAGGTCTTCAATTTGGTATTCGCCTTTCTCTCTTTATTCTATGTCATCCATCTTATCCCACGCTGACGCCGGGGAAATAGAAGGTGATGATCTCGTCGTAAGTAAAGCCCCGCTTGGCCATGGCGTAGGCGCCCCACTGGCTCATGCCCAGCTGGTGGCCGTTGCCGCTGCCCTCAAAGACGTAGCTGCTGCCGGTAACATGGACCACGTTGCCCTCGGTCACGCTGGAGCCGCCGCTTTCACCAGAGGAAGTAATGGCCTCGGTGGTGCCGCTGCCGGAGATGGCGTATAGGTCCTCCCGGTCGGCCTTGCTCACGGTGCCGTTGCCGCTGATGACGTAGTAACTGTCCTGCTCAGGCAGAGTGCCGGAGCCGTTCACAGGCAGGGAGCCGTCCGGAGTCATCCCGCTGCCGCTGCCGGAACTGTTGACCTGGAAGCGGATGGAACTGACTCCGAAGGTGCTGCGGATGCTGGTGGGCTTGAAGGTGTTGCTCTGGCCGTTGGCATAGTTTACCTTGACGGCGATCACGTTGCCCAGCTCGGAGTAGGTGAGGTCCAGGGAGGCCACGGTGGTGCCGTTGCCGTACCCCTTCCCCTGCAGGCGCTGGGTCAGCGAGGAGGTGGTATAGGACACGGTCCAGGAGGAAGAGGGGTTCATGGAGGCGACATCGGCCTCATAGGGGTCCTTCACGCCGCACAGATAGGGATAGGTGGTCAGAGAAGAGCCCCAAACGTTATACACGCTCTCACTGGCTCCGCCGTGGCTGGCGGAGTAGAAGGCCTCGATGGGCTTGCCGTTGTAAGTGGCGTACACCCCAGCGGTCTCCTCCACCGCCTGGGCGGCGTTGGCGTTGTAGGTGCTGCCACCGCCAAAGCCGTAATAGACCTGACAGTCGGTGCCGTTGCAGATGTCAAAATGGTAGCTGCTGTGGTGGTTGAGGGAGTTGTAGGCATAGCTCCGGGCACACACCGCCTGGGCCTTCAGGGCCTCCAGGGGCCAGCTGTTGCTCATCTCATAGGGCACGACTCCAACGAGGTAGTCCTCCATATCCACGATGTTCACTACAGTAAGATTGCCCCCGTTGATGCGCTCATAGCGGAAGCCGCCGGGATAGCGGTAGCCCTTGAACCAAGTGCGGGTATCCTCTGCCCCGTTGGCATCAGGCATAATACCCAGGGCGATGGAGGCTCCCCCGTCAAACTGGAAGAGAATCTGGGCCTTGCCGGTCTGGGTCACGTTCACGGCGTAAGAACTGGTGCCCACCACCTCGCCGTTCAGATCGTCCGCCGCCGTCTCCGCCTCTTCAAGGGTCTCGTAGGCTCCGGCGCGCACCTGGTACTCTCCGTCGATCCAGGCCACAAAGCCATCGTCGTAGTCCTCGGCGGCATCCAGGGCGGCATCAAAGGTGCGCAGGTTGTCCTCCACCAGCACATGGTAGCAGCCAATGAGGTCGCCCCCGTTGTCAGAGGTGGAGTAGCTGCTGCCGCTGACCCACACATTCTGGGCCTTCACCATGGTGAGCTGGGTGAGGCTGGAGCTGGTGCGCCCCAGCTCCACAAAGTCCAAATCGCTGTCGTAGTAGCCAATGCGGTAGCCCGAGCCGTAGCCGGTGTTGTTCTCCAGATTGGCACTGACCAGGGCGCTGCTGCCGTAGGCCAGACCCACCCGTAGGGTAAGTTCGTCGTTCTGGGCGGCCCGGGCAGGGGCCGCCATCGGCACCGCCACGGCTGCGGCCAGAACTACTGCGGCAAGTTGCATAAATATTCTTTTCATGGTAAACCCCATTTCTCTAATTCTTCCCATGCGCTCCCTTGACACCTACCAGGAAAGATGGTAGGATAAATTCAAATTCTGCAAGATAGAGGCGCGGCTGACATGAGTAAGCGTGGCTAGGGAGCCGGTTCCCGTCTGAGCCATGTCCAAAGGGAAGGCCGCCGAAGGGTCCCTTCTGCCGGAGGAAGGGGGCTCTGGTCGCTTGGTTAACAGCCCTGTGACTGTCATCTGGGCGGGCTGCCCAGGTGGAGCGCTGTCTGCTTTTGTGAATATTTTGCCGGCTGCGGTGCGTCCAAACCACAGTCGTCATTATAGTACAAAATCAGCCGCTTGAAAAGCCGCTGATTTATTTTTTTACCCGGGCCAATATCTGGGCAGGATCCAATTCATTTATCTTACGCGCGGGACATAGAATACCCTGTGCTGTTGTGGAGGTAGAATGCTATGAAAAAGTATAAAGTAGGTATCATCGGCGGCACCGGCATGGTGGGCCAGCGGTTTGTCACCCTGATGGAGAACCATCCCTGGTTCCAGCTCACTGCCATCGCCGCCTCTCCCCGCTCCGCCGGCAAGCGCTACGAGGACGCCGTAGCCAACCGCTGGGCCATGAAGACTCCCATCCCCGCCGAGGCGAAAGACATCGTGGTGCTGGACGCCGCCGCTGATGTGGAGAAGATCGCCGGCATGGTGGACTTCGTGTTCTGCGCCGTGGATATGAAAAAGGACGAGATCCGCGCCCTGGAGGAGCGCTACGCCAAGGCCGAGTGCCCCGTGGTGTCCAACAACTCCGCCCACCGCTGGACCGACGACGTGCCCATGGTGGTGCCCGAGATGAACCCCCAGCACCTGGAGGTCATCGCTTCCCAGCGTCAGCGCCTGGGCACCAAGCGCGGCTTCATCGCCGTCAAGTCCAACTGCTCCATCCAGTCCTATGCCCCCGCTCTGCACCCCCTGCTGAAGTACGGCATTGACAAGGTGCTGGTGTGCACCTATCAGGCCATCTCCGGCGCGGGCAAGACCTTCGAGCGCTGGCCCGAGATGGTGGATAACCTGATCCCCTACATCGGCGGCGAGGAAGAGAAGAGCGAGCAGGAGCCCCTGAAGGTGTGGGGCAAGGTGGAAGGCGGCAAGATCGTCAAGGCCGAGGGCCCCGCCATCACCGCCCAGTGCCTGCGCGTGCCCGTGTCCGACGGCCACACTGCCGCCGTGTTTGTCTCCTTCAAGGGTGAGAAGCCCTCTATCGAGCAGATCAAGGCCGACTGGGCTGCCTTTAAGGGCCGCGCCCAGGAGCTGGAGCTCCCCTCCGCCCCCAAGCAGTTCCTGCACTACTTTGAGGAGCCCGACCGTCCCCAGGCCAAGCTGGACCGGGAGCTGGAGGGCGGCATGGCCGTCTCCCTGGGCCGCCTGCGTGAGGACACCCAGTATGACTACAAGTTCGTGGGCCTGAGCCACAACACCCTGCGCGGCGCTGCCGGCGGCGCGGTCCTGCTGGCTGAGCTTCTCTGCGCTGAGGGCTACATGGATCGCTAAGAACCTATCCTATTCGGAGGGGAGAGCTCCCTCTCCCCTCCTCCTTATATCTTAATTAGAAAGGGCTGTGATTTTATGCGCACTCCCGTATTCACCGGCTCCTGCGTGGCCATCGCCACCCCCTTTGACGCCAACGGGACCATTAACTACGACGCCTTCGGACGCCTCATCGAGGCCCAGATCGCCGGCGGCGTGGACGCCATCTGCGTCTGCGGCACCACCGGTGAGTCGGCCACCATGACCATCCGGGAGCACATCGCCGCTGTGGACTACTGCGTGGAGAAGGTCAATCACCGGGTGAAGGTCATCGCCGGCGCGGGCTCCAACGACACCTCCGCCGCCGTCTACCTCTCCCTCCACGCCCAGGACTCCGGAGCCGACGCACTACTCCACGTCACTCCCTACTATAATAAGTGTACCCAGGCTGGTCTGGTCAAGCATTACGAGTACATCGCTGACCGTGTGGAGCTGCCCATCATCCTCTACAACGTGCCAAGCCGCACCGGCGTGTCCTTCACCGCCGAGTCCTATAAGATCCTCTCTGAGAATCCCAAGATCAACGGCGTCAAGGAGGCCAGCGGCAACTTCTCCCTCCTGGCCCACACCCGCCACATCTGCCCCGATGACTTCTACATCTGGTCGGGCAATGACGACCAGGTGGTACCCATGATGTCCCTGGGCGCCAAGGGCGTTATCTCCGTGGTATCCAACATCGCCCCCGAGCTGATGGTGAAGATGAGCCACCTGTGCCTGGAGAACAACTTCGAGGCCGCCTCCAAGTTGCAGATCGAGTATATGGACCTGATTGACGCCCTGTTCTGCGAGGTCAACCCCATCCCCGTCAAGGAAGCCCTGAACATGATGGGCATGGAGGCTGGCCCGGTGCGTCTGCCCCTGTGCGAGATGGCGGAGAAGAACAAGGCTGTGCTGAAGGCCGCCATGGAGCGGGCCGGACTGCTGAAGTAAGGAGCCCGCCATGCTGAAGATAATCATTTCCGGCTGCAATGGACATATGGGCCGGGTGGTGGAGTCCCTGTGCGCTGCCGACCCTCAGGTGGAGGTAGTCGCCGGCTTTGACGTGCTGGGCTCCAATGACGGGAACTTCCCCGTCTATTCCTCCCCTGCCCAGTTTACCGGCAAGGCGGACGCGGTGATCGATTTCTCCTCCCCCGCCGCCCTGGATGGCCTGCTGGAGTTTGCCCAGGCCACCGGCACCCCTCTGGTTCTGGCCACCACCGGCTACACCCCGGAGCAGGTGGCTCAGATCGGCGCTGCCGCTCAGAAGGTGCCCATCTTCCGTTCCGCCAACATGTCTCTGGGCATCAACGTACTGCTGGAGCTGGTGAAGAAGGCCGCTTCGGTGCTGGGCGACAGCTACGACATTGAGATCGTGGAGCGGCACCACCGCCGCAAGGTGGACGCTCCCAGCGGCACTGCTCTGATGATCGCGGACGCCGCCGCCAGCAGCTGCGGCCACGAGACCGAGTACGTCTTTGAGCGCCACAGTGTGCGCCACCCCCGGGACAAGAAGGAGATCGGCATCTCCGCCGTCCGTGGCGGCACCATCGTGGGCGAGCACGAGATCATCTTTGCCGGCCACGACGAGATCATGGAGATCAAGCACACCGCTCTGTCCCGGGAGATTTTCGCCCAGGGCGCGGTGGAAGCCGCCAAGTTTATGGCTACTGTTCAGGCCCCTGGTTTGTATGACATGAGCCAGCTTGTGAAGTAATTTCCCTTTATCGCTTTTGAACGGTCATGGTTTCTGCCATGGCCGTTCTTCTATTCTATTATTTATAGGGAGGGTTCCACCCTGCGGGGCGGGTTCCTTTCTGAGCGGTCAGAAAGGAACCAAAGACCCGCTGGGGGTCTCGTTCGATGAGCACTTGGCTTGCGCCGTGCTCATAGGCCTCGCCCCCCAGACCCCCATTACGGGGGACGCTCGTCGTCGCAAAGTCCGCTTTATTCCGGACGCCCAAGCGTGGGCATCCGGCATGGCGCTCCCTTGCTCCTCCTCTCCCCACCGAACCCGCTTCGCTGGGCTTCGGCGGGGGCCCCAATAATGATTGTCTCCCTTTCTTGCCTCGGGGACATAGGGCCCTGCCTGGTCTAAAATTTGATGGCAGTTGCGCTGTACAAACACCGCCTGGTGCAGCGGAGCCAGGGCAGTTTACAGGCGAGGGGCAGAGTCTTTCCTACATATCCCCTGCCTACGGGCGAGAGGCAAAGCGAAGCTTTGCAGGAAGTTCTTTGCCAAGCTTTCTTTCAAGAAAGCGGGGTAAACGGGGAGTAGATTGGCAAATTGGTCCTTCTCTGGTATGCTGTATGGGACGGACAAATTTCATTACCTGGAGGAAACCTATATGGACTATGAAAAAATCGGCGGCCTGATCCGCAGCCTGCGCACCCAGCAGGGCCTGACCCAGCGTGAGCTGGCCCAGCGGCTAACGGTGAGCGACAAGGCGGTGTCCAAGTGGGAGCGCGGCCAGGGCTGTCCGGACGTCTCCCTGCTCCCCCGCCTGGCCCAGACCCTGGGCGTGGAGGTGGAAGGCCTGCTGGCCGGGGAGCTGTTGGAAAATGAACAAACCGGAGGAACCATGAAAAATTTAACCTTCTACGTCTGCCCCACCTGCGGCAACATCCTCACCTCTGCTCTGGGCGCGGCCGTTACCTGCTGCGGCAAAAAACTTTCTCCCCTGGAAGCGGTCAAGGCCCCGGAGGAAGAGCGCCTGAGCGTAGAGCTCATCGAAAACGACTACTTTGTCTCCTCCTCCCACCCCATGACCAAGGAGCACTATGTCTCCTTCGTGGCCCTGGTGACGGGAGACACCCTGATCCTGCGGCGGCTCTACCCTGAATGGGACCTGCAAACTCGTCTACCCCGGATCGGCCACGGGAAGCTCTACTGGTACTGCGTCCAGCACGGCCTTCACTACCAGCTGGTGTAACCGGCTCTCGTGTGGTATACTAGAGCATATCACATGATTTCAAGGGAGTTTTTCTATGTCTGACCAGTTTTCCCGCACCCGCCTACTCATCGGGGACGACCCTCTCTCCCGTCTGGCCGCCGCCAAAGTAGCGGTGTTTGGCGTAGGCGGTGTAGGCGGCTTCTGCGTTGAGGCCCTGGCGCGGGCAGGTGTAGGCGCTTTACACCTTTATGACGACGACACCGTCTCGGAGAGCAACTTAAACCGCCAGATTGTGGCCCTCCACTCCACCCTGGGCCAGCCTAAAGCGGAGGTGATGGCCCGGCGTATTTTGGACATCAACCCCGCCTGTCAGGTGGAGGTGTTCCGGATGTTTTACCTGCCGGAAAACGCCGATCAGGTGGACCTGAGCCAGTATGACTACGTGGTGGACTGCATTGACACGGTGGCCGCCAAGCTGGATTTAGTGGAAAGGTGTACTACCTTACAGGTCCCGATTCTCAGCGCTATGGGCTCGGGCAACAAGCTGGACCCCACCGCCTTCCGGGTCACGGACCTCTCCAAGACCCAGGGCTGTCCCCTGGCCCGGGTCATGCGCAAGGAGCTGCGGAAGCGGGGCATCAACCACCTGAAGGTGGTCTACTCCACCGAGGAGCCCCTCACTCCCCTCCAGAGCGCCCAGGAAGAGGCCCCCGTCGGCACGGACACCCGGCCTCGCTCTACTGCCCGGCGCTCCACCCCCGGCTCCATCTCCTTTGTCCCC
>CAJLCG010000061.1 GCA_905205085.1 uncultured Oscillospiraceae bacterium | reverse complement strand
GTTTTTATGAGAAAATCAAACACAGGTTCCGCTCTTGTTTTAGAATTGGAACACGATGCCCACCACCGCAGCGGCGGCAATGAACAAAATGGGGTGCAGCTTCTTCAGCGGGGTCCACTTCATACACACGAACACCGCAGCCGCCAGCAGAACCGCCCGCCAGCGAATCGCCGGAAAGCTGTCCGGTTCCAGCTGGTTGGTAACGGTAAAGACCGACCAAGCCACACTCAGCCCGGCCGAGGCGATCAGCGCGGTGGAGGCAGGACGCAGGCCGGAGAAGGTGGCCTCTACCCCCTTGCTGTGGCGGAATTTCTGCAAAAAGCCGGCGATAATCAAAATCACGATGATGGAGGGGGTAATGAGCCCCAGGGTGGCGATCACCGCACCGGGAATGCCGGCAATTTCAAATCCCACATAGGTGGCCATATTGACACCCATAGGGCCGGGGGTGGACTCGGAGACGGCAATCATGGTAGTCAGGTCTCCGTTGGTGAACCACCCTGTGGTCTCTCCCATGTGCTGAAGGAAGGGGATGGTGGCCATACCGCCGCCTACCGAGAAGAGTCCGGTTTTGAAAAACTCATAAAACAGACGAATCAAAACCATCATGCCTTCTCACCTCCCTTACCCTCTTTGCGGGGATAGAAGAGGAACCAGCCCAGCACGCCGGAGAGTACCACCAGCACTGCCGGGGAAGTGATGGTGGAGACAATGCTTGCCACCATGCCGGTCAGGGCCAGAGAATCGCTGATCAGCCCTCCGCCCTGGGCCAGCGCCAGCACTCCAAGGAAAATCCACGGTGCAACTTTTCCTTTCAAGGTGCTCTTCCCCAGCTTGAACACGCTGGCTGCAATCAGGGCCACCACCGCAGCGTTGATCCCCGCCAAAGCGTGGGCCACCACAGGATAAGAGGCAAAGTTCTGAAGAAATGCCGCGATAAGAGTAATGATGATCAGGGACGGGAAAACCACTCCCAGGGTGGCCAAAATACCGCCCCAAATACCCTTATACTTGTGTCCAATAAAGGTAGCAGTGTTCACCGCGATGATGCCGGGGGTACACTGGCCGATGGCAAAGTAGTCGGTGAGCTCCTCTTCCGTGGCCCAACCTTTCTTTTCCACCACCTCCCGCTGGAGGATGGGCAGCATGGCATAGCCGCCGCCAAAGGTACACACACCGATCTTTGCAAAGGTCAAAAACAGATCCAGATAGATATTCAATCAAACGCCTCCCAAGAAGATCATGTTCCGCTCTCTCTGTCCTTACTCCAGACCTTCCAGCTCATCCAGCCACAGGGAGGCCACCGCGTCGCTGGGCATTTTCCAGTCGCCCCGGGGGCTGGCTCCCACCGGTCCCACCTTGGGTCCGTCACTGAGGCAGGAGCGCTTGAACTGCTGGGAGAAGAAGCGGCGGTAGAAGTTCTTGAGCCACTTCAAAATGGTCGCCCGGTCATACTGGCTTCCCAGAGCATACTGCGCCAGACGGAATACCTTCTTGGGCGGGAACCCACAGCGGAGGATATAGTAGATGAAAAAGTCGTGCAGCTCGTAGGGGCCCACCAGATCCTCCGTCTTCTGGCTGATCTTGCCCTCAATGGCAGGCAGCAGCTCAGGGGAAACGGGGGTATCCAGGATATCACTGAGCACATCAGACAGCTGGCGGTCCTCCTGGGCCTTGTCGTCGGAGATAAAGGACACCAAGTGGCGCACCAGGGTCTTGGGGATACCGGCGTTGACGGCGTAGTTGCTCATGTGGTCGCCGTTGTAGGTGCACCAGCCCAGAGCCAGCTCACTCAGGTCGCCGGTGCCAATGACCAGACCGCCGGACTGGTTGGCAATGTCCATAAGCACCTGGGTACGCTCCCGGGCCTGCGCATTTTCGAAGGTAACGTCGTGATCCTCCATGCTCTGTCCAATGTCCTTGAAGTGTACCTTTACCGCATTGCCGATATCGATGGTACGCAGGGTACAGCCCAGCCGCTCAGCCAGCAGCACGGCGTTGGACTTGGTGCGGTTGGTGGTGCCAAAGCAGGGCATGGTCACCGCAATGATGTCGCTGGCCGGACGATCCAGCATCTGCATGGCCACCGCGGTGATGAGCACCGCCAGGGTGGAATCCAGGCCGCCGGACAGGCCCACCACCGCCGTCTTGGCATGGGTGTGCTCCAGGCGCTTTTTCAATCCCAGGGCAGACAGGCAGACCATCTCATTGCACATCTCGGCCCGCTCCTCCTCGTCCTGAGGCACAAAGGGAGAGGGAGAAATATAGCGGGTAAGGCGGGTCTCCTCCCAGGCCAGAGAGAAGGGAACACGATGGTACTCCTGGGCAGGGTCGCTCATAAAGTAATTGACCTGACGCCGTGCGAAGGTCAGGGCGTCCACGTCGATCTCGCTGATGGTCAGGCCGGTGGCAAAACGCCGCTCCGCCAACAGAGCACCGTTCTCGGCGATCATATTGTGGCCGGCATAAATCACATCGGTGGTAGACTCGCCCTCCCCGGCGTTGGCGTACACATAGCCGCACTTCAGCCGGGCACTGGTGCCGGTAACCAGCTGACGGCGGACCGCCGCCTTTCCGGCAACCTCATTGGATGCAGACAGATTTAAAATCACCGTAGCGCCGTCCCGGGCCAGCTGGGTGGAGGGGGAGGACGGAGCCCACAGATCAGCACACAGCTCCACACCGATGACCAGGTTCTTCATCTCTTCGCAAGCAAAGGTGAGCTTGGTGCTCAGAGGCACCTGCTGACCGCAAAGAGTAACCGTCGTGTCTACCTCAGCGCCGCTGACAAACCAGCGCCCCTCATAGCACTCTCCCCAATTTGGGATATAGGTCTTGGGCACCAGGCCCAGGATTTTACCCTTCTGGATCACCGCGGCACAGTTGTAGAGCTTGCCGCTGTACTGGGCCCGAACCGGCAGGCCAACCGCAGTCAGAACCTCCAGGTTCCGGGTGGCCTCCAGTACTGTCTGAAGGGCGTCCTCCGCTCCCTGAAGCAGGGTATCATGCAAAAACAGATCCCCGCAGGTATAACCGGTGAGACACAGCTCAGGCAGACACAACACCTTGACTCCCTGCTTATCCGCCTCCCGCATCAGAGTAAACACCTGCTCTGCGTTATAGCGGCAGTCGGCCACATTGATTTTAGGAGTACCGGCAGCTACCTTTACATATCCATCTCGCATCACGAAAACCTCCTTCGTGGTATTCTTAAAAACACATGATACCCCAAACCCCGCAGAAATGCAAGATGATGACCGGGAAATCAAAGGCCCCCGAAGCCAGTGCTTCGGGGGCCTTCATGGTATGAAATCTTTACTTCGCTTTCAGATAGCTGGTCATCACATAGCCTTCGTCGTAGTTGCCGCCGCCGGTAGCATACTTGATCTTGGTCCAGCCGTTTCCAGCATCCTCCAGAACGGTGACGGTAGCGCCGTCCTCGGTGCTGGCCTTGGTCTCATACTCGGTACCCGGGCCGGAGCGGATATTCAGGCCGCCGGTGGCGCCGGTGATCACGGCTTCCGTGTTGGGGGCCAGGCTCTGGCCGCCGGAGGGCGTCGTGGTGCCGGGATCAGTGGTGGTACCGGTGCCGGTACCGTCGCCGGTGCACTCCACGGTACAGGAAGCGGTCTTGTCTCCCGCAGTGGCGGTGATAGTAACCGTAGCCGCATCGCTGCCGGTATATACGTTGGTCACATTGCCGTACTCGTCCACCGTAGCAATGGAGGTATCACTGCTGCTCCAGGTCACCTTCACATTTTCTGGATCGGTGGTGGCAACGATCTGATACTTCTCCCCAGCGGTCAGCGCACACTCGGTACGGCTGAGGGTCAGGCTGTTGACGGGCACCTGGGGCTGAGAGCTATCTCCGCTGCCCTGACCGGACTGATTGTCCGTCTGGCTGGTGGAGACGGAGGAATTCCCCACCTTATCCCCAAACAGCACGGGGGAGACATACTTAAAAACAATGGCCGCCGCGGCAATGATCAAAACCAGCGTGATGATCAAACCACCCACCTGGAGGGGGTTGGGACCGCCGGCACTGGCCCGCTTTCCGCCTGGGGCGGAGGAGCTGCGGCTGGGCCGTTCATCACAGAAGGGACAACGTTTATAGGTGACGGAATACTCTTCGCCACATTTTTCACATCGGATCACATCGGTGTTCCGACGGGGGGGTGCTTTTTTCGCAGCCATGGACGGATAACCTCCATCATTGAAAAAGGATGACCACAGTGCATGTAGTCTCAGTGTTTATTTTACAAGGAATTAACCACGCCGTCAACGAAAAAATAGACTTTAGGCCGTTTTTTGGCGAAATTATGTAAACATTCTCAGAAACGACCCCCACTTCTTGACCAGGTTCATCCTTTCTTTTATAATGAACCTGACCCGCGCCGGACCCCGGCGCGCAATACGATCCCTTTGTCCACCGGACAAAGCCGGAGGGAGGAACCAAGCCGTGAGAGGCACCCTGACCCCAGCCCAGGCTCACAAGCAATACGACGAGGCAGTGAGCGCATACCGAAAATGGATTCCCGATCCCACCCTGCGTATGGAGTTTGGCCGCCAGGCCGACGACTACTTCCGCGCCTGCGCTCTGGGTGTGTGGCAGGCGGACAATGCCACGGAGATTACCCCCCGGCACGTGGAGTTTTATAACGCTATCTACTCTGGCACCAACGCCTCCCCCTCAGCTCTGTACTGGGAGGTGGCCACCGGCGTGGCGAGCTACGATCTCTTCCAGCCCCCCGCCTTTTTCCAGTCTCTCCGAGACTACGACCGGCGCAAAGGTACCACTCTGTCCCGCCGCTTTGTGGATCAGTTTACCCTGATTTTGCTGCTGTTTGCAGCGGTGGACGATGTGGTCAGCGAGTCGGAGGCCGGTTTTGTCAACGCCTGCGCCGATTCCCTTCTGGCCCTGTGCACCAAGGATGGCCTGTCCGGCGACCGCCCGCCCCTGAAAGCGGATGAATTTATTACGAAACCTCAACCCGGCGCGCCTCAGCCCGCCGCCCCCCAATCCGCCGAAAAAGAGAAGCCTAACGAGGAGGAACCAGCCCAAGCGGAAGAACCCCAGCCCTCCCTGGAGGAGCTGCTGGAAGAACTGGACAGCCTGTGCGGCCTGGACCAGGTGAAAAAGGACGTGAAGAGCCTTATTAACCTGGTGAAGGTGCGCAAGCTGCGCCAGGAGGCGGGGCTGCCTGTCCCCCCCATGTCCCTCCATCTGGTCTTTTTGGGCAACCCGGGCACCGGCAAAACCACGGTAGCCCGGCTGCTGGCCAAGATCTACCGCAGCATGGGGGTACTGCCCAAGGGCCAGCTGGTAGAGGTGGACCGCTCCGGCCTGGTGGCTGGCTTTGTGGGCCAGACCGCCATCAAGACCCAAGAAGTGATTCAGAAGGCCATCGGCGGCGTGCTCTTCATCGACGAGGCCTATGCCCTGGTCAACCAGGACAGCCCCAACGACTTCGGCCACGAGGCCATTGAGGTGCTGCTGAAAAACATGGAGGACCACCGCAAGGACCTTATCGTCATTGTGGCGGGCTACTCCGAGCTGATGGAAAAATTTATCCACGCCAATCCCGGCCTGGAGTCCCGCTTCAACAAATACTTCTACTTTGCCGACTATGACGGCGGCCAGCTCTTCTCCATTCTGGAGTCCATGTGTAAGAAAAACGGCTACACCCTCTCCCCCGAGGCCGCCCAATGGGCCAAGGAGGACCTGGAAACCCTGTATCAAGAGCGGGACGAGAACTTCGGCAACGCCCGGGACGTGCGCAACCTGTTTGAAAAGGCGGTCTCCCGCCAGTCCGACCGGGTAGCCAAATTGGATGCCCCCACCCGGGAACAGCTGATGGAGCTGCTCCCCGAAGATCTGAAAGAGAGCGAAGACGAAACAACATGAGAATTGCCTTTTACACCCTAGGGTGCAAAGTAAATCAGTACGAGACCCAGGCTCTGGAGCAGCTGGTCACCCAGCGGGGCCACACCCTGGTCCCCTTTGATGGGGAAGCCGACGCCTACGTGATCAACACCTGCTCGGTGACGGCGGTCAGCGACAAAAAATCCCGGCAGGTCATCCGCCGGGCACGAAAAACCGCACCGGACGCCATTTTGGCGGTGTGCGGCTGCTATTCTCAGACCCACCCCGACGATATGGACAAGCTGGAGGTGGATCTGGTCTCCGGCACGGGAGACCGCACCGGCTTTGTGGATCTATTGGAGCAGACCTGGCAGCAGCACAAGAGCATCACTGCTCTGGACGACCCCTTCCAGCGCCGCACCTTTGAAAATCTGCCTGCCGGAGGGCTGGAGGGCCGCACCCGGGCCATGCTGAAAATTGAGGACGGCTGCGTCAACTTCTGTTCCTACTGCATCATCCCCTATGCCCGTGGCCGCATCCGCTCCCTGCCCGCGGCCGACTGCGCCGCACAGGCCAAAGCCCTGGTGGAGGCGGGCTATCAGGAGATCGTCCTCACGGGCATTGAGATCTCCTCCTGGGGGCAGGACCTGGAGGGCAAGCCCACCCTCATCGACGCAGTGGAGGCCATCTGCAAGGCAGTCCCCGCCCACATTCGGGTGCGCCTGGGCTCTCTGGAGCCCCGGACCATTACTGAGGACTTCTGCCGCCGCTGTGCCGCCCTGGAAAACCTGTGTCCCCACTTCCACCTGTCCATGCAGTCGGGCTGTGACACAGTTTTGCAGCGGATGAACCGGAAATACGATTCCAATCGGTATTATGAGAGCGTTCAATTCCTCCGAGGCGTCTACGACCGCCCCGCCATCACCACGGACCTCATTGTAGGCTTCCCCGGCGAGACGGAAGAGGAGTTCGTCCAGACCCTGGACTTTATCCAGAAGTGCGGTTTTGCCGCCATGCACATCTTCCCCTACTCCCGCCGTCCTGGCACCCCCGCCGCCAAGATGCCCGGCCAGGTGCCCAACGCGGTGAAGGAGGAGCGGGCCCACCGGGCCGCCCAGATCGCCCGGGATATGGAGTATGCCTACCTGGATTCCTTTGTAGGCCAGACGCTCCCCGTTCTCTTTGAGGAGGAGCGGGACGGCGTGTGGCTGGGCCACACCACCCGCTACTGTCAGGTGGGGGTGAGTAGCTCGGAGTCCCTCCACAACCAGCTGCGCCTGGTGCGCCTCACCGGCCGAGAGGGCAGCCAGCTCACCGGAGAACTGGCATAAGTTCAAAACCCGCCCTTGCGCAGCAAGGGAAAATCCGATATAATAGTAGGACCATTTTTGAGATTAACGGAAAAGAGGAACTGCCGTGAAATTAGGTATCGTGGGTCTGCCCAACGTGGGCAAGAGCACCCTGTTCAACGCCATTACCAACGCCGGCGCGGAGAGCGCCAACTACCCCTTCTGCACCATCGACCCCAACGTGGGCATGGTGGCTGTGCCCGACTACCGTCTGGACAAGCTAAGCGAAATGTACAACCCCAAAAAGACCACCCCCGCTGTCATCGAGTTCGTGGACATCGCCGGTCTGGTCAAGGGCGCCAGCCGGGGCGAGGGCCTGGGCAACAAATTCCTGGCCAACATTCGCATGACCGACGCCATCGTCCATGTGGTGCGCTGCTTTGACGACGAGAACGTCATCCACGTGGAGGGCTCCACCGATCCCATCCGCGACATGGACACCATCGATCTGGAGCTCATCCTGGCCGACGCCGAGATGGTGGACCGCCGCATCGATAAGGCCCAGAAGGCCGCCAAGGGCGACAAGAAGTTCCTCCACGAGGTGGAGGTCTTCTCCGGCCTGAAGGAGTGGCTCAACGACGGCAAGTCCGCCCGCAGCTACCTCTCTGAGGTCAGCGAGGACGACGCCGCCCTCATCGGCACCAGCGAGCTGCTCTCCCTCAAGCCCGTCATCTACGCCGCCAACCTGGACGAGGACGGCTTTGCCGATCCTCAGGCTGTCCCCTACTATAAGCAGGTGGAGGAGCGTGCCCAGGCTGAGGGCGCCCAGGTTATCCCCGTATGCGCCAAGCTGGAGGCCGAGATCGCCGAGCTGGACGCGGAGGAGAAAGCCATGTTCCTGGAGGAGTTGGGCGTGAAGGAGTCCGGTCTGGACCGTCTGGTGAAGGCCAGCTACACCCTGCTGGGCCTCATCTCCTACCTCACCAGCGGCGAGGACGAGTGCCGCGCCTGGACCATCACCAAGGGCACCAAGGCTCCCCAGGCTGCCGGTAAGATCCACTCTGACTTTGAGCGGGGCTTCATCCGTGCCGAGGTGGTCTCCTACGAGGACCTGATGGCCTGCGGTACCATGGCCGCCGCCCGGGAGAAGGGCCTGATCCGCTCCGAGGGTAAGGAGTATGTGGTACAAGATGGAGATATCATCCTGTTCCGTTTCAACGTGTAATTTCTCCCGCTGATTTTTTCTCCGGGATATTGTATTTTCCCCCGTAATCGTGTACACTATGAACAACCTTAAATCCAGAAGGAGGATTTTAACTATGAAAATTGCCCGTTTCGTGCTGAAGATCGTGGCTCTCTCTCTGGCCGCCGCTGCCGCGGTGTGCGCTGTGATCGCCTACTGGGACAAGCTCTCCGAGCTGGGAGACTGTGCCAAGGTCAAGCTGCAGCAGCGCGCCTGTTCCTCTGAATATGACGATTACGAGGAGTAAGATGCTCCTTCCTTACAGCCGTGGAGATTCCACGGCTGTTTTTTTATGCACGAACACCACTCCCAGCAGGAAGCATCCTACCAGCGTCCCCAGGATGTAAACCGGAGTAAACCAGGGTGCCGTAGGGTCCCCGCCCCCGTGGATGCGTGCCAGCAGTTCCGAACATCTCCAAAGGGGGATGTTATAAATCCAGCTGCTCACCGCCATCACGGCCCCTTTCTCCGCCAACCATCCCGCCAGCAGTCCCACCGTCACCAGCACTACTCTGTGACGGCAGGGCAGAAAGCCTCTGGCCAGTCTCAGTGCCCCCGCGGAGCAGGAGACCAGGAACAAGGTTCCTCCATACAGCGCCAGTCGTTCCGGATGTCCCTGAATGGGGTATGCTCCGCTGTCATACTGAAAACCAGCCAGTGCCAGCAGGCAGATGGCCAGGAGATATCCTCCCGCCATCCAGCCCCACCCGGCTGCCATCGTCCGAAGCAAGCTGCGCGGGGATTGGCTCTGCTTCAGCCACGCCTGTCGGTATTCCTCTCTCAGCTTTTGGGGGTCTCCCATTTCCTCCAGCGCGCGCTCCTGAGCCTCATCAGCTGTCAGGCCGCTCTGCTCCAGGTCTGCCGCCAGCGTCTCCAGGTGATCGGCCAGTTCCTCCTTCAGCCGCCTGCGATAGCTGGGATCGGTTATGGAGGCCACACACTGGGCAACAAAGGGTTTCATCCACGGCTTCATTCCTGTACACCCCCTAAAATACGGGCCATAGCCCGGGTATAGATTCCCCATTGCTCCTCTTTCTCCCGCAGCGCCCGCTGCCCGGCATGGGTCAGATGATAAAAACGGCGCTCTCGTCCGTTCTCCATCTGGGTATAGGAGGTGATCAGCCCCTTATCCTCCAGGCTGTGGAGAAAGGGGTACAAGCTGCCCTGACTCATGCAGAACACGTCCTCCGACAGCAACGCCATCTGTTGGATCAGCTGATATCCATACATGTCCTGGCGGCTGAGCAATTTCAGCAGGATCAGTTCATGGCTGCCCTTGGCCAGCTGCTTATCCAGTTTCATTATAACACCTCTCTTTCAGAGGTATTATATACCTCTTATCCAGAGGTGTCAAGAAGTGCCGTAATTCCTCTCCGGTACCATTGCAGGCAGTCCCGCGTTCCTGTGCGGCGCAGCAGCAGGCCGGATACCAGCAGGTCAATTCCCACTGCCAGCGCTGCCGCCGCCGTCACCGGAGCCGGAACAGCACCCACCCAGCCCGCGGCAACCGGATGCACCCAGTAGACTGCCGCCGGCAGCAAGGCAGCCCAGGCCAGGGAAAAAGACAGGCATACTCGGCCATGCAGGTTCCAGCGCAGCTCCCGGTAATCCCAGAAGGAGACGCCCAACACTGTTTCATAAAATAGCGCCGTTAGATACTCCACCCCTGTCGCCGCCGCTCCTCCAAAGACCATCAGCAGCAGGGGCCGCACCAAAATTGCCTCCGGCAATGCCAATACAGCCAGAGCTCCCAGTCCATATACTGGGCATAGGGGCAGCAGCAGGGTGCGCTTTCGGTCGCGGCGGCCTCCCGTACACCGGGCATAGCCCACTTCCAGCAAAAACCCCAGAAAACTATATAGAATAAAATACCAAATGTGATTCATTTTGGCTTTCCTCCCACCAAACAACAGATTTCGCCGTGCCCTGCAGCCAAAGCAACAGAGTTAGCATGGCAGAGCGAAAAAAAATCATGCGTTTTAGCGGAAGGAAATCTTGGGGTTGCGCTTGAAGAAAACGGGGCTTTTGTGATACAATAACTCGAATACGGACAAAGAGAAAGGAAGGGGCCGCAATGCGAAATCTGATCGACTTTGGTGACATGTCCCGGGAGGAATGGGAACAGCTTTATGCCCGGGCCAGCCAGATCATCGACGCGCCGGAGAAATTTATCGACGTATGTCGTGGCAAGGTATCCTGTAATCTGTTTTATGAACCCTCTACCCGCACCAATTTCTCCTTTCAAACCGCTATGCTGCGGCTGGGCGGATCGGTATTCGGCTTTGCCGATCCCAACTCTTCCTCTGTGGCCAAGGGCGAGACCCTGAAGGACACCATCAAGATGGTTTCCAACTACGCCGATGTGGTGGTCATGCGCACTCCCTGGGAGGGCTCGGCCAAGGCGGCCTCCCTCTACTCCGCGGTGCCTGTGGTAAATGCCGGCGACGGCGGCCACATGCACCCCACCCAGACCATGGCGGACCTCACCACCATCACCCGCCTGCGGGGCAAGGTGGACGGGCTGTGCATCGGTCTGTGCGGCGACCTGAAAAACGGCCGCACCGTCCACTCTCTCATCAAGGCCATGGCCAAGTTTAATGATATTAAATTCTTCCTCATCTCTCCCCGGGAACTGGCCGTCCCTGAGTACATGCGGGTGTTCATGAAGGAACACAACATGTGGTACACTGAGGTCACCGGCCTGGAACCTGTGATCCCGCAGCTAGATGTACTGTATATGACCCGCATTCAGAAGGAGCGCTTTGTGGACCCCCTGGAGTATGAGCGGAACAAGGGAATCTACATCCTCACCCGCCGCAAGCTGGAGCGGGCCAAGCCTGACATGCTGGTCATGCACCCCCTGCCCCGTGTCGATGAAATTACCCAGGATGTGGACGACGACCCCCGGGCAGTCTACTTCCAGCAGGCCCGGTTTGGCATGTTCGCCCGCATGGCCCTTCTGGAGCATCTGGCCCTCCAGCCCCGGAACGATCATCCCGCTCCGGTAGAGATTGGCACCAAGCCCATCTGCCACAACCCCCGCTGCATCACCCAGACTGAGACCTACCTGCCTCCTCTGATCAAAAAGATCGGCGGCGTGGACTGCTGCGGCTTCTGTGACGCCGCCCTGTGAGCCCCTGTTAAGAAACCCCGGCCCGCTATAAATAAGCTGTTAAGGTTATCTCATCTCCCTTGACGGCAGAAATCTCTTTTGGTATCCTCCTGCGTAACAGGCCGCTGCTGGCCTGCACCATGTAAGGAGAAGGAGCCAAACGATCTATGGATTCCGACAGCGACCAAGCCACTGCGGATCATCATAATATTCGTCTAAAAAAGCATAGTCTGTCCTGGTCCCCCAGGCAGGCCATGCTTTTTTGCGCTCTTTTTCCCTTTGAACATTTAGGAGGAACAAACTGTGCCGCTTATTGCTTTCCAACTTCTGGTCCAAGTCATCTTGATTTTGATCAACGCCTTTTTTGCTGCTACAGAGATCGCCGTGATCTCCCTCAATGCCAACAAGCTGCGCAAGCTGGAGGAAGAGGGAGACAAACTGGCTTCCAAGCTGCTGCGCATGGTGGAGGAGCCCGCCGGCTTCCTCTCCACCATCCAGATCGGTATCACCCTGGCCGGCTTTTTGGGCTCTGCCTTTGCCGCCGACAGCTTTTCGGAGTACCTCGTCCACTGGGTCTGTGAGGATCTGGGTGTCACTGCCCTGCCCCGCTCGGCGGTGGATACCCTGTCTGTCATTATAATTACTCTGATCCTCTCCTATTTTACCCTGATCTTCGGCGAGCTGGTCCCCAAGCGCATTGCCATGCAGCGCCCCATGGAGATGGCCCGCCTGTCCTGCCGTTTGGTATCCGCCCTGTCTGTCATCGCCCGGCCGGTGGTGTCTCTGCTGTCCCTGTCCACCAACGGCGTGCTGCGCCTGCTTGGAATGCGCACCGACGTGGAGGAGGAACAGGTCACCGAAGATGAGATCCGCATGATGATCGATCTGGGCAACGAAAACGGCGCCATTGACGCCGATGAGAAGGAGCTGCTCCATAACGTCTTTGAGTTTTCCGACCAGCGGGTGGGCGATGTGATGACCCGGGCCGCCGATGTGATCTCCCTGCCAGTGGACGCCCCTGCCCAGCAGGTTCTGGAGGTCATCCGCACCAGCGGCCTGTCCCGCTTTCCCATCTACGGCACCAACGAAAATCAGGTGTTGGGCGTGCTGAATGCAAAGGAGTTTCTCCTCTCCTGGGCCGCCCAGGACGGAAAGGGAATTGCCGCGCTCATGCGCCCGGCCTATCTGATCCCTGAGAGTCTGCCCGCGGACGATCTGCTGCGGGATATGCAGCTGAAAAAGGTCCATCTGGCCGTAGTGATAGATGAATACGGAGAGCTGGCCGGCGTGATCACGGTGGAGGACCTTCTGGAAGAAATCGTGGGTAATATATACGATGAATTTGACCCCGCCCAGCCCCAAGAGCTGGAACAGCTGGACCAAGGAGTCTGGCGGGTCAGCGGCGGCCTGAGTGTGGAAGAATTGGCCAAAGCCCTCGAGATCGACCTGCCTGAGGAAGAAGATTACGATACGGTGGGCGGAATGGTCCTCAGCGGGCTTCGCACCATCCCCCAGGACGGCAGCACTCCAGTGGTCCACCTTCACGGCCTGGAACTGCGGGTCGAGGGAGTCAAAGACCACCGAATTCGACAGGTTTTGGTGCGTAAAGAGCATACATCAGAACAGGGCGAGAGTTAATCTCTCCCCTGTTCTCAACTTTTTTATCAAAATTTAAAAAAGCCATTGACAAAGGTCTAAATTCTATGGTATTATTTCATGGCTGACGTGAGAGAACACATCGTCCATGCGGGTGTAGTTCAATGGTAGAATCCCAGCCTTCCAAGCTGGTCGCGTGGGTTCGATTCCCATCACCCGCTCCATATGCGCCTGTAGCTCAGGTGGATAGAGCAACTGCCTTCTAAGCAGTGGGTCAGGGGTTCGAGTCCCTTCAGGCGTGCCACCCTTTTTCGGCGGCAAGGTTTGGACGCTTCCCTCTCAGTCGATATGGTGGGTGTAGCTCAGTTGGTTAGAGCACCGGATTGTGGTTCCGGGTGTCGAGGGTTCGAGTCCCTTTACCCACCCCATACGATGGCGTTCGGGCCGGAGCTTCGGCTCCGGCCCTCGCCTTTTTTCTCTGCTGTGACTCAGAATCCGACTGCATACAGGGGTGTAGCCAAGCGGTAAGGCAAGGGACTTTGACTCCCTCACTCGCTGGTTCGAGTCCAGCCATCCCTGCCAATTTTATATGACCCAGTAGCTCAGTCGGCAGAGCACCT
>CAJLCG010000060.1 GCA_905205085.1 uncultured Oscillospiraceae bacterium | reverse complement strand
TCGCCAGCGGTGGATTTTGAGTCCACTACGTCTACCAATTCCATCACACCGGCAAAGGCTTTCTGTATTATACATGAATTTACCCCGATTTGCAAGAGTAAAATGGAAATCCGGGCTTTGGCAGGGGAAATGGAAGAAAATTTAGCGGTTCTTAAGATTTTAAGCCTTGCATCTTAAAAGGACTGTGCTATGCTACCAATGAGAGAACATTTGTAAAGGAGAAGGACAGCATGCACACCATTTTGATCTGTGATGATGACAAAGATATCGTTTCCGCCCTGGATATCTATCTGAGCAGCGAAGGATATAAGACTGTCAAGGCGTATAACGGGAATGAAGCTCTGCGGGCAGTGGAGCAAAATGAGATCCACTTGATCCTGATGGATATTATGATGCCGGAACTGGACGGAATCCGTGCTACCGCCAAGCTGCGGGAGGGGAGCAATGTGCCCATTATCCTGCTGACGGCAAAAAGCGAGGACAACGACAAGATTCTGGGCCTGAATATTGGTGCGGACGACTATATTACCAAGCCCTTTAACCCGCTGGAGGTCATTGCCCGGGTGAAGAGCCAGCTGCGGCGCTATACCGCCCTGGGCGGAGCGGAGAAGGCGCCGGGACTTTTGAGCGTAGGTCCCATCTCGCTGGACGACGGGGCCAAGCTAGTGACCGTGGACGGGGAGCCCGTATCTCTTACCCCCATTGAATATAATATTTTGAAGCTGCTCATGACCCACCCGGGCCAGGTCTTCTCCTCGGCCCAGATCTATGAGCAGGTGTGGAATGACCCCGCCTACGGCTCGGAGAATACGGTGGCTGTCCACATCCGGCACCTGCGGGAGAAAATTGAGATCAACCCTGCCGAGCCCCGGTACCTCAAGGTGGTCTGGGGTCTGGGCTATAAGATGGACAAGGGAGGTATTTAAGTGCGGAAGGCGCAGGAGAACCTGCTGATCCGTCTGGCGGCTTGGGTGCTGTTCCTGGTAGCTGTATGGGGCTGTGCCGTGTTTGGACAGAAGACTATTATAGCCCTGTCTTGCGTCAATGACAGTGCCCCCGAGGATACGGGAAGATTTTCCCGGGTGCTGGATGACTACGTGGGCCGGGTGAAGGTCTATGTGGACTACCAGAATGCACTGACGGGCGTTTTGGATTTTGAGACGGAGCAGGTCTACCGCAGCGAGGTCAAACAGAAAGACAACGAGTTAGATCCGAGCAACACGAATTTTCGTTACCAGTTTCTTGAAAAAGATGGAACCCAAGTCATTTATACTAATTTGGATGAATCTGTGGGAACATTAGAGCAACAGGTTCAGGAAGTCTATGCTTTGACTTGGGAAGAATACTCAGGCATCCTCCTCTATGGGGTCATACCTATGGAGAATATGGAGACGCAGGATGAATTTTATAAGATTTATGCGGAGTTTTCCCTAGATTACACCAATTTTGATTTCTATATGGGGTTGACCATTGCTTTGGGAGCGGCAGCAGCGGGCCTCTTTCTGTTTGCCCTTTGGGGGTCCGGCCACAAGCCGGGGCAGGAGGGAGTTGCTGTCACCTGGCAGGAGCACATCCCCTTGGAGGCCTATCTTCTCCTGCTGGGAACAGTCCTGATTATGGAAATGTATTTTTTGGGAGGAGTTTCTGACGCCTGGTGGAACTGGTGGGATTATGGAGATGCGGCAGTTCGCAAGAGCATCCCTCTGGTTGGGATGATTGCAGTGGGCGGTGCAGCTGTGGCAGCCCTGGTGCTGCGTACCGTCACAGTGCGCTGTAAAGCCCATGTTCTGGTCCATACCACGCTGGTGCTTCGGCTGGCTGTCTTTCTGTGGACCAGCGCAGCTTATTTTATGAAGACCCTGCCCATTACGTGGAAAAGCACCCTGGCCTTTCTCGCCTATCTGGGCGTGATCTTTTTTGCAGACTACTGGGAGCCGCTGTATTATTACCGTCCGCTGCCCGGCATAGTGGTGAACGTGGTGGTGCTGGTCATCGTGTGCTGGTGGTCGGCGGGATTTCGCCGGATTCGGAAGGGAACCGATGTGATTGCCGCGGGCAATGTGAATCATAAAATTGATACCACCCGCCTGCCCGGCGAACTTAAGCGCCACGCGGAGTCGCTGAACAACATCTCCAGCGGCCTGAACAGCGCGGTGGATGAGAAAATGAAGAGCGAGCGCTTCAAGGCGGAGCTGATCACTAACGTATCCCACGACCTGAAAACGCCGCTGACCTCCATCATCAACTATGTGAATCTCCTGAAAGCCACCCAGCAGACCGATCCAAAGGCCCAGGAGTATATCGAGGTGCTGGACCGAAAGTCCCAGCGGCTCAAAAAGCTGACGGAAGATCTGGTGGAGGCGTCTAAGGCGTCCACCGGAGCCCTGTCGGTGAACCGGGAGCGGATCGGTATGAACCAGCTGCTCAGCCAGGCGCTGGGAGAGTACGAGGAGAAACTGGAGGAGCGCCATCTGACGGTGGTATGCACCGAGCCGGAGGGGGAGAGCTACGTCTACGCGGACGGGCGCCACTTGTGGCGGGTCATTGACAACCTGTTGGGCAACTGCGCCAAGTATGCCCTGGAGGGCACGCGAATCTACGTGGAACTGATCCGGGGCAAGGGAAGCGTCACGTTGGCGGTCAAGAATGTGTCCCGGGAGGCGCTGAATATTCCGGCGGAGCGGCTGATGGAGCGCTTTGTCCGGGGCGATACCTCGCGAACCACGGAGGGTTCCGGACTGGGACTGTCCATTGCCCGCAGCTTGACTGAGCTGCAGGGAGGTACCTTTGAGCTGGTGGTGGACGGAGACCTGTTTAAAGCCATGGTCACTCTGCCCCAGGCATCCTGATTGTTTGCGCCAGGCGCGCGGCGGCATAGTTTTGTCGCTGCGCGCCTGCTTTTCGTGATAATGCCGGAAAAGAACCTGGAATTTTTCGAAAAATCCATATTCTTTTCTTTCCTTTTATGGTATGATGATAAACAGGACTTTTATGGAACCAAGGCCGCAAAGCGGATGAGAGAAAGGAGTGCGGGCTGTGAAGAACAGATGGATTTCCACAGGGGTGCTGGCTGCCATGCTGATGGCACTGGTACTGGTGCTGTCGGGCTGCTTTTTCCGCTCTTCGGAGGAACTCTATCAGAGCCCGGAGCGCTCTGCGGATTACGAAAATCTGACCCAGAAGATTCGGGAGGTCAAGGACAGTCTGGCCCAGGAATATGGAGTCGAGGTGGATGATACCTCGGTCCTCTCCGGCGATAATACCGCGCTGATTCAGCTGCAGGATATGGATGGCGATGGCCAGCGGGAGACCGCCGTTACCTTTTTCCGGGTCCCGGGGGCAGAGAAGCCCCAGAAGATCTACTTTTTCACCAAAGGAGAGGACGAAACTTACACCGTCAGCGCCATGCTGGAGGGGGACGGCTCGGCCATCTACCGGGTGGACTATGCTGATCTGGACGGCAGCGGATTAAAAGAAGTGGTGGTCAGCTGGCAGATGAGTACCGGGGCCTATTTACTCGGTGTATACTCGGTGGAAGCCCCCATGAGCCGCACCCGGCTGCAAATGGCCAACTCTGCGGCGGATGCCAGTAAAAACGCAACCACCTCCGTGCAGAAAGATGATCTGCGGGGCACCGAATGGATGACCACCGCCTATGGGGACTATATCCTCACCGATATCGACCAGGACACCCGAACCGAAGTGGCCATTGTGCGCATTGATCCCTCGCTGACCAACAGCGGGGTAGACGTGTACGGCTGGAAGGACAGCACCTTCCAGAAGCTGGACAGTGCGCCGCTGTCCACCGGAGTGGTGAGTGTAGGCCGCGGCGGAGTGGAACAGAACTTCATCAACGGCGATCCGCCGGTGAGAGCGCTGTATGTCTCCTCGGAGCTGTCGGATGGCAGCCATGTGGTGGACGTGATCTCCTACCAGCAGGGTAAGCTTACCAACATCAGCTTGGCGCCGGAGACCGGCATCAGCCGGGAGACGCTCAGCCGCTATGTGGACCTGGAGCCTGCCGACGTCAACGGGGACGGGGTGCTGGAGCTGCCCCAACCCAGCCCGCTGCCGGGACAGGAGGATAGTACCGCCTCCGACTACTGGCTGATCGACTGGTATCAGTACGATGATAATGGCCAGCGTAATGCGGTGTGTACCACCTACCACAATGTGACGGATGGATGGTATCTGATCATTCCGGACAGCTGGAAGGATTCAATCACCATCTCCCGCTATGACGCCATCAGCGGTCAGCGGGCCGTGATTTTCTACCACCTGGAGGAGAGCGGAGACCCCAGCCCCTTCCTGGTGATCTACAAATTTACCAGTCAGACCAACCGGGCCAACACGTCCAACCGCTTCATCTTGCGGGAGGAGGAAAACGCGGTGTATGCCGCCTCGTTCTACAATTCCTCCTGGGATTGCGGAATGGACCAGACGGAACTGGTATCGGCCTTCCAGCTGATCCAGAGCGGATGGTCAGACTAAGATATGCTGCGAAAGGAAGGAAAACCATGAGAAAAGTTCTTGTGCTGGAAGATGAAGAGAACATTCGCAGCTTCGTGGTCATCAACCTGAAGCGGGCGGGATATCAGACCATTGAGGCCGCCACCGGCGAGGACGCTCTGGTGGCCCTGAAGGAAAATCCGGGCATTAAGGTGGCCCTGCTGGACATTATGCTGCCTGGCATTGATGGCTTTGAGGTCTGCCGCCGCATCCGGGCCATGGACAACAAAATTGGCATTATCATGCTCACCGCCCGGACCCAGGAGATGGACAAGGTGACCGGCCTGATGACCGGTGCAGACGACTATGTGACCAAGCCCTTCTCGCCGGCGGAGTTGACCGCCCGGGTGGACGCCCTATTCCGCCGCACCGGCGGAGAAGAGGAGGAGACCTCGCCCGACGAGATCAGCCAGCCCCCCTTCCTGCTGAATACCCGCAACCGCACGTTGGAGAAGAACGGACAGCGGGTAAAGCTGACCCAGGTGGAGTACGGCATTGTGAAGCTGTTTATGGAAAACCCGGGGAAGGCCCTGTCCCGAGAGGAAATCCTGGATGCGGTATGGGGCAAGGACTACTTTGGCGAGCTGAAAATTGTGGATGTAAATATCCGCCGCCTGCGCATCAAAATCGAAGACAATCCCACCAAGCCCACCTATGTGAATACCGTGTGGGGCTATGGATATAAGTGGGGGAGTTAAGGAGAAGCGCGAGGATAGGCGCGCAGGGGAGATAACGACAGAGCGGATGCCGGCAAACCAAGAAGGCCCAGAGGCCTTCTGTTTGGCGGCGGAGACAGCGGAGTTATCGACCCGGCCGCGCGCCCAATCCGCAGCGTGACAGGCCGAAGCGCGGAGGGCAGGCGCATAGGGGCGACAGACTCCGGAGCGGATGGGCAGAGCCCAGGGGTAGCCAGAGGCTGAACCGGGTCTGCCCGAAGTCGGAGAAGTTGTCAACCCGGCCATGCGCCCAGCCCGCAGCGTGATCGTGCAAAGCGCGGAGACTACCGTATCAGACAATCCATAATCAAATCATTACGGAAAAACCCATAACCCGGGAGGGGAGGTGCTCAAATGGCCAAGAAGGTCGTTGTAACGGATAAAGTGAAAATTCGAGGTATCCGGCGGCGCTGGCTCATTAACAGCGTAGGCGTGGTACTGTTGGTGCTGGCCATGGCTTTGGGCACCTTTGCCGCGGCCATGTGGAGTTACTACTATACCACCACCATGAACGATCTCCAGCGCCAGGCGGAGGACCGGGCCCGGGGATTTGCCTCCTATACCCGCAGTCAGTATTGGACCAATGCGCAAAGTGCGGTGCAGGAGTTTGAGAATAAGACCAAGCTGGAACTGCAATTCCTGGATACCACCGGGGCGGTGCAGTACTCCAGCAATGATTTGGCGGCCGGTACTACGCCGGGCACACCGGATATTCAGAGCGCACTGGTCAATCAGGAGTCTAAAGCGTGGATGGGGACGGACCCCCACACCGGAGAGCGGATCGTGGCCGCCTCCGCTCCAGTGGTCTACCATGGGCAGACCGTAACTATCGTGCGGTACGTTACCTCACTGGTGGCTATTGATTGGCAGTTTTTCCTGTCAGTAGCCTTGGCCTGTCTGTTGGGCGCTGTGATTTTGGCCCTGGTGTATTTCTCCAACCTGTATTTTGTCCGCTCCATTGTGGAGCCCCTAGCCAGCATTACGGAAACCGCCCGGCTCATTGCCGACGGCAGCTATGGTGTACAGATTGAAAAGAAATTTGATGATGAGATCGGGGAACTGACCGACACCATCAACGACATGTCCCTGAAAATCAAGCAGTCGGAGAAGACTCAGTCGGAGTTTATCTCCTCCGTCTCCCATGAGCTGCGCACACCCCTGACCGCCATTACCGGCTGGGCCGAGACCATCCAGAGCGGCGAGCTGCGGGACCCCAAGGATGTGCGCAAGGGCATGGACATCATCGTCTCCGAGGCCCGGCGGCTGACCAACATGGTGGAGGAGCTGCTGGAGTTCTCACGTATGTCGGACGGACGCTTTACCCTGTCGGTGGAGCCGCTGGATTTGAAGGCGGAGCTGGAGGACGCGGTGTATACCTACCGGGAGTTCTTCCGCCGTGAGGGCATTGAGCTGACCTACCAGGACTGCCCGGAGGAGGCAGTGCCCATCAGCGGTGACCCGGAGCGGCTGCGCCAGGTGTTCTGCAACTTGCTGGACAACGCGGGCAAGCACGGCGGTTCGGGCAAACGCATCGACGTATCCATTGCCCAAGAGGAGGAGTCAGCGGTCATCCGCATCCGGGACTATGGCCCCGGTATCCCGGAGGAGGAGCTGCCTCACGTAAAATACAAGTTCTATAAGGGAAGCTCCAAGGCCAGAGGTTCCGGCATCGGACTGGCCGTGTGTGAGGAGATCGTCACCCGCCATGAGGGAACCCTGGACATTGGAAATGCCGAGGGCGGAGGATGTCTGGTGACGGTCCGTCTGCCGATTGAAACATAAGTTCGAATTTTCGGTTGCAATTCCCATGGGAACTTGATAGAATACCTGTGGGTCTGCCTGTCCCTGGAAAAAAGGAGTAACAAGATTCATGTCAACAGAGCAAAAAAACTGCGCCTGCCCGAAGGGCGGTTTTAAGACCATGTGCGGCGGCCAGGCGCTGATCGAGGGCATCATGATGCGCGGGCCGAAAAAGCAGGCCATTGTGGTGCGCCAGCCGGATGGCCAGATGGCCATTCGGGAGAGCGAACTGAAATTCATTAAGGACAAGTACCCCCTGCTGGGGCTGCCTCTTGTGCGGGGCGTGGTGACCTTTTTGGCCTCCATGGTGGAGGGCGTAAAGGCGCTGATGTATTCCGCCGAGTTTTATCCCGAGGACGAGGATGCACAGGAGGAGGAGCCTTCCAAGTTTGAGCTTTGGCTGGAAAAAAAGCTGGGCAGTGAGAAGGCAGCATCTTTCTTTATTATGGTGGCGGTGGTGCTGGGCATCGGCATGTCCATCGGCCTGTTTTTCCTTTTGCCCACCCTGCTGGGCACTGCGGTGACCCTGTTTACCGACTCTATGTTGGTGCGCAATGTGGCAGAAAGCTTGCTGAAAATTATCATTTTTATTGGATATCTGGCACTTTGCTCCCATATGAAGGATATCCACCGGGTATTCCAGTATCATGGCGCAGAGCACAAGACTATCTTCTGCTATGAGGCCGGGCTGCCTCTGACGGTGGAAAATGTGCGCAAGCAGCCACGGCACCATCCCCGCTGCGGCACCAGCTTTTTGTTTATGGTAATTGCTATCTCCATCCTGGTGTCCACGGTGATCTTTGCTATCTGGCCGATCCACCACGTTGTGTGGCGCTTTCTGGCCCATCTGGCTATGCTGCCCTTGATTGTGGGCATCAGCTACGAATTTAACCGCTGGGCGGGACGGCACGACGGGCCGATTACCCGGATTTTGGTGGCCCCCGGCCTGTGGCTTCAGAATTTTACCACCTTTGAGCCGGATGACTCCATGATTGAGGTGGGCATTAAGGCCCTGGAGCTGGTGCTGCCGGAGAATAAGGGCGAGGACGCGTGGTAAGGAGAAGCGCGGAGGGCAGGCGCATAGGGGCGACAGACTCCGGAGCGGATGGGCAGAGCCCAGGGGCAGCCAGAGGCTGAGCCGGGTCTGCCCGGAGTCGGAGGAGTTGTCGACCCGGCCATGCGCCCAGCCCGCAGCGTGACAGCGCGAAGCGCGGAGCTTAGGCCCATAGGGGAGCTTGGAGCGCAGCGAGGGTGAAAACCCAAGGCCCGCGCAGCGGGACTGGTTTTTGCCCGAGACGCAGCGAAAGCGACCCGGCTATGGGCCCAAAGCGCAGCGTGACAGGACGAAGCGCTTAAGGCGTGCGTCGCCCAATCCGCAGCGTGACAATGGGAAGCGCGAACTCTGCTTCAACGCAGAAATCCGATTCCAAAACAGAAAGCATAGAGGATATATTCCTCTCAGTATAGAAAAAAGACGGAAGGTGAGGCAATGGCTACCACCTATAACAATTTATTCCTGGACACTCGGGCACGCCTGCGGAAGGCGGGCATTGAGTCAGGACAGCTGGAGGCCCGGGAGCTCATCTGCTATGCGGCCGACAAGAGCCGGGAGCAGTTCTACCGGGACATGTCCCTGTATGTCTCTGGAGAGATGGAGCGCCGGGTAGAGGAACTGGTGCAGCGCCGCCTGGCAGGAGAGCCGGTGGCCTATATCGTAGGGGAGTGGGAATTCTACGGCTTGCCCCTGGATATCTCCAGCGACGTGCTCATCCCCCGCATCGATACCGAGGTGCTGGCTGAGCGGGGCATCCTGCGGGCAAGAGCGGCGGGCGAGGGTGCCCGGGTGCTGGACCTGTGCGCCGGAAGCGGCTGTGTAGGTCTGGCCATTGCTGCCAACGCCCCGGACTGCCGGGTGGTACTGGGCGAGCTGTCGGAGGGCGCCCTGCGGGTGTGCAAGCAGAATGTGCGCCGCAATGAGCTCAACGCCCGGGTGACCTGCCTGTCGGTGAACGCCATGGAGCCTCCCGCCTCTTCCCTGTGGGATTTTGACGTGATCGTGTGCAATCCCCCCTACATCCCCACCGGAGATATCGAAGGTCTGGACCACAGCGTGAAGGACTACGAGCCCCACATGGCCCTGGACGGCGGTGAGGACGGCCTGGACTTCTACCGCTTTATCGCCGCCAAATGGAAAAATGCCATTCGGCTGGGTGGTACGCTAATTTTTGAAGTGGGGATCGGCCAAGCTCCCGATGTGGAAAACATCCTGGCCCAGAACGGATTTGAGCAGATTCAGACCACCGCCGACACCCAGGGCATCTGGCGTGTGGTGGAGGGAACCATCAACGGATAACCCTGCGCCAAGCGCGGGATAGCTGGGCGGCCCGGCCGCCGAGGAAAGAAAAGGAGTAATTGCAATATGGCAACCAAAAAGCCTGTGGTGGAGAGCGCCGCTCCCGCCTCGGATAAGAAGAAAGCGCTGGAGACTGCCATGGCCCAGATCGAGCGGGCCTACGGCAAGGGCTCCATCATGCGCCTGGGAGAGAATGTGGACGTGATGGTGGAGGCCATCCCCACCGGTTCTCTGTCCCTGGATTTGGCTCTGGGCATCGGCGGTATGCCCCGGGGCCGCATTATTGAGATCTATGGCCCGGAATCTTCCGGTAAGACCACCCTGGCCCTCCATGTGGTAGCTGAGGCCCAGAAGCGGGGCGGTGAGGTGGCCTTCATCGACGCCGAGCACGCCCTGGACCCCACCTACGCCCGGGCCCTGGGGGTGGACATTGACTCCATGCTGATCGCTCAGCCCGACACCGGCGAGCAGGGGCTGGAGATCTGTGAGGCTCTGGTGCGCTCCGGCGCCATCGATGTGGTGGTTGTGGACTCGGTGGCCGCTCTGACCCCTCGTGCCGAGATCGAGGGCGACATGGGCGACAGCCACGTGGGTCTGCTGGCCCGCCTGATGAGCCAGGCCCTGCGCAAGCTGGCCGGCTCCATCGCCAAGACCAACTGTATCGTTATCTTCATCAACCAGCTGCGTGAAAAGGTGGGCGTGGTCTACGGCAACCCCGAGGTTACCACCGGCGGCCGGGCGTTGAAGTTCTACTCCTCCGTGCGTATCGACGTGCGGCGCATTGAGGCCTTGAAGAGCGGCTCCGAGATCATCGGCAACCGCACCCGGGCCAAGATCGTGAAAAACAAGGTGGCTCCCCCCTTCCGGGAGGCAGAGTTTGACATCATGTACGGCGAGGGTATCTCCAAGGTGGGCGAGCTCATCGACCTGGGCGTGAAGCTGGATCTGGTGCAGAAGAGCGGCTCCTGGTTTGCCATGGGTGAGCTGCGTCTGGGCCAGGGCCGGGACGCCGCCAAGCAGTATCTCCGGGATAACCCCGACCTGGCCGACGAGCTGGAGGCCAAGATCCGCGCCAATTCCTTTAAGCTCTTGTCCAAGCAGGGCCAGGCGGCCGCCCGGGCTGCGGGCCGGGCGGTGGATATCTCCGCCGACGACTTCCAGGACGGCGAGGACTAAGTGAAGATCGTACAGCTCAAGCCCTCCCAACGTGTGCAGGGACGCTGGCTGGTCCAGCTGGAGGACGGCACCCTGCTGCGAGTGGGCGAAAATGAGGTGCTGAATTTCTCCTTGTATACTGGGAAGGAACTTCTGGAGGAGGAACTCCAGGCTATCAACCAGGCCGCCCGGAAGAGCGGCTTGAAGGAGAAAGCCCTGAACCTGGCGGCCTCCAAGCCCATCTCCCGCCGGGAGCTGGAGCGCAAGCTGGAGAGCTGGGAGGCCTCTGAGGAGGAGTCCGCCCAGATCTGTGACCGGCTGGAGGAGCTGGGGCTGCTGGATGATGAGCGGTATGCTGCCACCGTGGTACGCCACTACTCCGGTAGGGGTTACGGCGTGCGGAAGCTCCAGGACGAGCTCTACCGACGGGGGGTTCCACGGGAGCTTTGGGAGCAGGCTCTGGAGGAGGCGCAGGACCCCACAAACGCCATCGAGGCCTTTGTGGCCAAGAAGCTTGCCGGGAAAGAAGTGGACCGCCGGGAGCTCAAGCGTGTCTCCGATGCTCTGCTGCGCCGAGGCTACCAGTGGCAGGAGATCCGGCCGGTCCTGGACCGGTACAGCCGGGACGATTTGGATTAAAAAACAACGAGATTAGGAGCGATATGATGCCTTATAAAATTGCTTTTGTCTCCCTGGGCTGCGCCAAAAATCTGGTGAATACCGAGCAGATGATGGCCCTGTGCCGCAAGGCGGGCCACACCGTCACTGGAGAGCCCGAGGGGGCCGACGTGGCGGTGCTGAACACCTGCGGATTTATTGAGTCGGCCAAGAGCGAGGCCATCGAGAACATTCTGGAGCTGGCCCAGCTCAAGCAGGCGGGCAAGCTGAAAAAACTGCTGGTGGCCGGATGCCTCACCCAGCGCTACCCCGACGATATCCGGAAAGAGCTGCCTGAGGTGGACGGTATGCTGGGCACCGGCAGCTATACCGATGTGGTCACTGCGGTGGAGGAGCTGATGGCCGGGGAGCGGCCGGAGCACTTCGAGCGCATTGACCGGGCCTACGACGACGGGGAGCGGATCGTCACCACCCCGCCCTATACGGCCTACCTGAAGATTGCCGAGGGGTGCAGCAACGGCTGCGCCTTCTGCATCATCCCCAAGCTCCGTGGACGCTACCGCAGCCGCACCATGGACCACCTGCTGGAGGAGGCCAAGTCTCTGGCCGACTCCGGGGTGAAGGAGCTGATTGTCATCGCTCAGGACATTACCCGCTACGGCACCGACCTGGGGGACGGCACCACGCTGGCGGGCCTGCTCCGAGAGCTGTGTAAGCTGCCCTTCCACTGGATTCGTCTGCACTATCTCTACCCCGAGGCCATTACCGATGAGCTGGTGGAGGTCATTGCCAAGGAGAAGAAGATCGTCCACTATCTGGACATTCCCATCCAGCACTGCAACGACGCTATTTTGAAGGCCATGCGCCGCCGCAATACCAAGGCAGAGCTGGAAGAGCTGTTTGCCCGCCTGCGGAAAGCCATCCCCGACGTGGTGATCCGCACCTCCCTCATCTGCGGCTTGCCCGGCGAGGGCGAGGAAGAGTTTGAGGAGCTGTGTGCGTTCCTCAAGGAACAGAAGCTCCAGCGGGCCGGTGTGTTCCAGTTCTCCCCCGAGGAGGGCACCCTGGCGGAGAAGATGGAAAACCAGGTGGACCCCGAGGTGGCGGCCCGCCGAGTAGAGCTGGTGGTGGATCTCCAGTCTCGGATTATGGACGAGTACAACGAGGAGCGGCTGGGCACGGGGATGGAGGTGCTCTGCGAGGGCTTTGACAGCCAGGCGGGGTGCTTTGTGGGCCGGACCTATGCCGACTCGGTGGAGATTGACGGCCATGTGTACTTTACTGCCGCGGGGCTGGTGCCGGCCGGCGAGTTTGTCCCTGTGCGCATCACCGGCGTGTCCGACGGCGACCTGACCGGCGAGATCGAAGAGTAAGGAAGAGTAAGAGGAGCTGAATATTCTCATGAATACCGCAAATAAGCTGACCCTGGCTCGGGTGGTTATGATCCCCCTGTTTTTGCTGGTGCTTTACCTGCAGGTGCCGGGGGCCAACTACTGGGCACTGGCTATTTTTATCGTGGCCAGTCTCACCGACACCCTGGACGGGTATATCGCCCGGCACTACAACCAGACCACCGACTTCGGCAAGTTTATGGACCCCCTGGCGGATAAGTGCCTGGTGACGGCCGCCATGCTGTGGTTTGTAGAGATCGGCCAGATGCCCGGCTGGGCCCTGCTGGTGGTCATTATCCGGGAGTTTGCCGTTTCCGGCCTGCGAATGGTGGCCGCTGACAAGGGTCGGGTCATTGCTGCTGGATGGTCGGGCAAGGTAAAGACCGCCTCCACCATGGTGTGTATCTGCCTGATGCTGCTGGTGCCCCGGTTTGTGGAGCTCAGCGCCATCTGCGTGGCAGTGATCGTGCTGACCACCATCTGGTCTGGCGTGGAGTACTTCATGAAGAACCTGGACGTTCTGTCTGAGGTAAAGTAAACGAGGTGTCTGCGTGAATCAGGGAAAAAAGCGGGATCTGGCAGAATCGGTGGTTGCCCGACTGATCATTTCCACCATTTCTGCACTGATCGTAGCAATTAACCTCAACAGCTTTGTCCAGGCGGGCGATCTGTTTCCCGGAGGATTTACCGGACTGACCCGCCTGATCATGCGATGTGCCTGGGAATTTGCCGGGGTAGAACTGCCCTTTGGCCCCATTAATATTGCCATCAATGCCCTGCCTGCCCTGTTCTGTCTGAAGTATGTGGGCAAGCGATTCACTCTTTGGTCCTGCTTTGTCATTGTACTTACCAGTATTTTTACCGACTTGGTGCCCTCCTTCCCCATTACGGAGGACCCTCTGCTGGTGGCAGTGTTCGGCGGACTCATTAACGGCGTATCCATTGGTATTTGCCTCTATGTCCGCATTACCAGCGGCGGCACCGACTTCATTGCCATTCCGCTGATGGAGCGGTGGAATGTGAGTACCTGGAACTACATTTTGGCGGGCAATGTGGTCATGCTGATCATTGCGGGAGCCCTGTTTGGCTGGGATTCCGCCCTTTACTCCATTATCTTCCAGTTTGCCTCTACCCAGGTCGTACGCGTCATGGACCCGGACAGCACCCAGGTTACGGTGCTCATCGTCACCGGACGGGAAAGCGCTGGCGGCGTGTGTGCTCAGATCCAGGACCTGCACCATACCGCAACCTTGGTGGAGGGTGTGGGGCTTTATAACGGCGAGCGCTGTGTTCTGATCTACACGGTGGTCTATGTGGGCGAGGTGCGGAAAATGACCCGCATGGTCCATCAGGCCGACCCCAAGGCATTTATCAACTGTATTGGTACAGAGCATATTACCGGCCGCTTT
>CAJLCG010000059.1 GCA_905205085.1 uncultured Oscillospiraceae bacterium | reverse complement strand
CCGCCTCGGGACCGATATCCCCCAGGCCCAGCACGGCGGTGCCGTCGGTGATGACGGCCACCAGGTTGTGGCGGCGGGTCAGCTCGTAGCTCTTATCCGGGTCCTCCTGGATGGCCAGGCAGGGCTGGGCCACGCCGGGGGTGTAAGCCAGGGACAGCTCCTCCTTGTTGCCGGCGGGCACGGTGGCCACCACCTCGATCTTACCCTTCCACTCCCCATGCAGACGCAGGGACTCCTTCGCGTAATCCATAAACAGTTCCTCTCTTTCTGTATAAGTCAACAAAATATTTGTTTTGTTTCCTTGTCCTTTCTTTGGGACATCATCTGCTTCATTATACCACCCCCCTGCCCCCGTTCGCAACCAAAAAGCGCCTCCCGTCTCCAGGAGGCGCTTTGATTCATAGAATGATGCAGATGAGCCCGCCGGAGCCCTCGTTGATGATACGCTGGAGGGTCTCCCTCAGCTTCTCCCGAGCGTCCTCGGGCATTCTCTTGACCTTGGCGTTCAGGTCCTCCCCTACCAGCTCGTGGAAGGACTTGCCGAAGATATTGGATTGCCAGATCTTAGCCGTGTCACCCTCAAACTCCTGGAGCAGATAGTGGATCATCTCTTCGCTCTGCTTCTCGCTGCCTACAATGGGGGATACCTCGGTCTCAATATCCGCCCGGATCATGTGTATAGAGGGGGCGCTTGCTTTCAGGCGCACGCCGTAGCGTCCCCCCTGGCGCACGATCTCCGGCTCCTCCAAAACCAGAGAGTCGATGGAGGGCACCACGATGCCGTAGCCCGTCTCCTCCACCTCCTTCAGGGCATCGGCCACCTTGTCGTAAGAGGCCTTCACCTGAGCCAGCTGGGTAAGCAGCGCCATCAAATCTCCGTCGTTGCCAATCTGGAAGCCGGACTGCTGGGAGATGGTGTCGTAGAACAGGGAACGGGGAAGCTCCAGGCTGGCACAGGCCAGGCCGGTACCCAGGTCGATGGAGGTAACACGGGCCTGACTGACCTGCTCGCACTCCCGCATGGACTCCACCGCCTGCTCCACGTCCCGGATGCGACCCAGCTGACCAGCCCCCTGGCGGATGGCCTCGTAGAGTGCTGCTTTGATGGGGTGCTCCTGAGGCAGAGCATCCACCCAGGGCGGGAGGAACAGGTCCATCTCCTTGAGGGGGAACTCATAGAGCACCTGCTTGAGCAGGGCGCTCACGTCCTCCTCCTCCATCTCCAGGCAGTTGGCGGCTACGCAGGTGATCTGGTGGCGCTGGGCGATCTCATCCCGGATGGCCTGGGCCCGCTGGGAATTGGGATGGGCGGAGTTGAGAAGGACCAGGAAGGGCTTGCCCAGCTCCTTCAGCTCCCGAATCACCCGCTCCTCCGCTTCCAGGTAATCCTCCCTCGGAATCTCCGTGATGGTGCCGTCGGTTGTCACTACGATACCGATAGTGGAGTGTTCGGCAATCACCTTCCGGGTACCCACCTCGGCGGCCTCGGACATAGGGATTTCATGGTCAAACCACGGTGTGGTGACCATGCGCTCGGTCTCCCCCTCCAGCTGCCCCACTGCCCCGGGCACCATGTAGCCCACGCAGTCGATAAGCCGCACCTGGAAGGCCGCCGAACCATCCATGGAGACGGTCACCGCCTCCTCGGGGACGAACTTGGGCTCCGCTGTCATGATGGTGCGGCCCGAGCCGCTCTGGGGCAGCTCATCCCGGGCCCGCTCCCGGCGGTAGACGTTTTCGATGTTGGGGATGACCAGACTCTCCATCACCCGTTTGATGAAGGTGGACTTGCCGGTGCGCACCGGTCCCACCACGCCGATGTAGATATCACCGTCGGTCCGGTGGGCGATATCCTCATAGATCTTGCGCTCTTCCACTGCCATTCCTCCCTTTTGGCTTGCCTTGGTATTTCGTTACACTGTATGAGGATAAGCTATGAAATAGAACCGACCCTCCCCAACAGAAAGAAACGCGCCCCGGAGACGGGACGCGTTTTTCTTATCCTTTAAAAGGAGGACGGGATCAAAAGCATTTTGCCTGTGGGCAGACTCCCCTCCTCCAGCTGGTTGGCCTGGAGGATCTGGTGCTGGGTGGTGGCATAGGCCTTGGCGATGTCCCACAAGGTCTCCCCGGGAGCGGCCAGGCGCAGCACCACCGAAGGCTGCTGCCCCTCTTGTTTCCCTCTGGGCTCACCCAGAACGGCCGAGCTCACCGCCAGGGCCCGCTGGGGCTGGAGCAGCTGGAACTGGAACTCCGCCGTGAAGCGCACCTCCAGCCCGCCGGCTGCTGGGGTAGCGAATACCTCCCCGGGGCACATCAAATGGCAGCGGCACACCGCCCCGGCGGGGGCCTCCAGGCGACAGCTGAGGGGAAGCGTGCGCTGGAAGGCCTGCAAATTCTCCTCCTCGTCCAAGTAGAGCACCGTCACCAGGGCCGACCCGGTGAGGACCACCTCACCCCCCTCACGGCTCTGGGTGATCTCTCCCAGATTGACCCAGCTGTCCACTACGCTTCGGGGCAGGGCTCCGGTCTCCAGCAGCTCCCGCACGTTCTGGGCCCGGCTGGACTGGTCCAACAGCTTCCACAGCGTGTGCTCCTCCTGGGTCACCTGGGTCTCCCAGGCAGTGCTGTACAGATCCTGCAAAAGTTGCACCGGTCGGTGGCACCAAACCTGGGCCTGGGCCAGCACGTCCAGGGTCAGCTCCACGCTCCGGCCATCCTCCCCGCTGGGCAGGCAACTGACCTGAGTCAGCTCCAGGTCCATCTGGCACTCGCTCCCCTCACCCACACCGGGGACCTCCATCACCTGGGAGAAGGGCATGGACTCCCGGTAGGGGGTCAGGGCCCCTCCCGCCTCCTGGACCAGCAGTTGGAGCTCCACCGTGCCCTTGAAGATGAGCTTGCTGCCGATGAGCTTACACTCCCCGCACACCGGCTGGGCCTGGCAGGCCATCACCTCCATGCCCTCCCCCTGGCCGCCATTGAGGCGGATCTGATCGGTGAAGGTGAAGGGCTTCTCCTGCACGGCACACAGCTGATAGGTCTCCGCCTGAGCGATCATCTGCTCCACCTTGTGCTCCTCCGGCTCCAGCACCGCCTGGCAGCACATATGCTCCATGGGCTGGAAGGCGGTGATCTCCACCGCCAGGTCCACCCGCAGCAGCACCTTCCGGGGATTGAGGGCCCGGGCCTCCGCCCCACGCACCCGGGCGCAGGCGGACACCATCCCATGCTGGGTCAGTGTCGGGGCATCCAGCTGACTGGTAAAGGGCAGCGCGGCCTCCAGGCGGCGCAGGCCTCCCCCCTCCTCCGGCTGATAGAGCACCACCGCCCGCATGCTTCCGCTGGCCTCGGCCAGTCCATCCCGGGCCTGCTTGCCGTTGAGGGTGGCCTGGGCGCACACCGACACGATACGCAGAATGTCCGGACAGGCGTCAGGCACAATGGTCTCCAGGGTCTCCTCCTGGCACACCGTCCCGCTGGCGGCCACTTCCCAGCAGTGGGTCACTTCCCGGTCAAATTCCAATTCCATACTGTCCTCTCCCTTTTCCTTGAGTGTCCCGCCGCGGCGGGCGATCCGGCTTTGGGACACTATATGCGCCGGAGCAGACCAATATGTCCATAAAGCAGCGCTCCCCCCTTCAAACCCTCAGGGCTTGAAAGGGGGAGGTCACTCACGGCTCCCGATGCAGGCCAAACAACCGCCGCAGCAGTCCCCGCAGACATTTCGGAGAACGTACCACCACAATGCCCATCTCTTATGCCTCCCTCCTGACAGACTGTACTTTAGTATATGGCCCGCTCCCCCGCTTTGACACAAAAAAAGCGGAACGCCCAAGGGCGTTCCGCAAAAAGATGGTTTATTTCCGTTCCCAGTCGGGAATCTGCTTGGCCTGCTCGTAGAGGCGCACATAGCTCTCGTGGCGGCTCTTGGCGATCTTCCCCGCCTTCACCGCCGCCAGCACCGCGCACCCCTTCTCCTTCACATGGGCACAGTCCTGGAACTGACACTGGTCTACATAAGGGGCAAACTCTCGGAACCGTCCGGCCAGTTCCTCCTTACGGCAAAGCTCCATTTTATCCACGTCAAAGGAGGAGAACCCAGGAGTGTCCGCTACCACGCCGCCGCAGCTCAGCCGCACCAGCTCCACATGGCGGGTGGTGTGCCGTCCCCGGCCCAGCTTATCGCTGACCTCTCCGGTCTTCAGGGCGATGCCCGGCTCCAGCGCATTGAGAATGCTGGACTTTCCGACTCCCGAATTCCCGGTAAAGGCAGATACCTTGCCAGCAATCAGCGCTTGCAGTTGGTCGATCCCCTCTCCGGTCTCGGCGCTCACCGCCAGGGCCTGGTAGCCTGCGTTTCGGTACAGGGAGACCAGCTCCTCCCCGGAGGCTAAGTCGCACTTGTTCACACACACGATGCTCTCGCACCCGTTCCCCTCCGCGATGGCGATGACCCGGTCGATGAGGAAGGGGTCGGTCACCGGGATGGACTGGGAGGCAATGATAACCAGCTGGTCGATGTTGGCCACGGCAGGCCGGGCAAACTGGTTTTTCCGGGGCAGGATGGCATCCAGCGCCCCCTGTCCGTTGTCCAGGGGGGTGAACTCCACCCGGTCCCCCACCAGGGGGGTAACCTTCTCATGGCGCAGCTTTCCCCGTCCCCGACAGGACGTCAGGGTCCCGGTGCCGTCATCCACATAGTAGAACCCGCTCAGGGCCTTAAAAATGATTCCTTCCATCAGCTGTCAAAGTCCACGGTCTGATCGTACATCTTATGTCCCTCGACATACACGCTGTACACTTGCGTACCGGTTCCCTTGAGCTCCAGCTCAAAGCCGCTTTGCAGGTTGGTGTCGTAGCTGCCGCTGTGGACCTTGTTGCCCTGAGAATCGTAGACCTCCACGTTGACCACGGCGCCCACATCCGGCAGGGCAAACATGACATCCTTGGTCACTTCCGTGGGAACGGGCTGGCTGTTGGGGTCGGGGCCGTCGCTGATGATGAGGTTAATGGCCGTACCCTGCTCCACCTTAGTGCCTTCGTTCACCGACTGGAAGCACACCTGGCCCTTGGGGTAATCGTCGCTGTACTCGTGTTGCACACCTCCAACGCTAAGGCCCACGCTATCCAGCATCTTTCGGGCCATATCCTCGGTTTTGCCCAGCAGTCCGGGCATATCCACCGGCTGGGTATCCTTGCCCAGGCTAACCACCAGGTACACGGTGTCCCCATCGGCGAGGGCCTCTCCCTCTGCGGGGATGGTGGAGATGACATAGTCCTTTTCCACCTCGTCGTTGTACTCCGTCTTAGTGGTAAAGTCGATCTTCAGGTTCAGCCCGTTCTCGCTGGCCAGGTTCTTAAGCTGGGTGTTGGCAGAGAGGTAATCCTGGCCGGTCACATCAGGCATGCGCACCTCGTTGGCCTGACCGGTGCTGACCACTACCTGGATCACCGTGCCGGTATCCGCCGTCACGGCGCTGTTGGCGGTGGGATCCTGGGAGAGGATGGTGCCCGCAGGCTTGTCGCTCTCCTTCTCCTGGACAATCTCCAGGGTAAAGTCGCCCAACAGGTCCTTGTCCTCGGAGGCCTCACTGTAAAGAAGGCCGGTCACCTGAGGCACCCGCTGGGTATTTCCCGGCTGGAAGCTGCCCGAGAACACGGTAGAGAACATAATAAACACCAGGGCGGCCACAAAGACCAGAATGGCGGCCACTGCGCCGATCACCGGCCAGTTGGGGCCGCGGCGCTCGTCCTCCTCGTTGTCCTCCTCTTCCTCAATGCGGCGGGCCCGCCGATCCTGACGTTCCGGCTTAGAAGCGGGCATCTCTCTGCGCCCGGCGGAGGTACGGGGAGGCACGGTGTGGATCTGGGTACGGTCCACGTCCTCCTCCTCCGGATGGAACTCACTGGCGCTGAAATCAAAATTGATGTTGGGGTTTTTCCGGAACTCCTCCAAATCGGCCAGCATGGCGTCGGCGGAGGGGTAGCGGTTGTCCGGGTCGGGGGCCATGGCCTTCATGGTGATGGCCTCCAGCGCCTCGGGAATGGTGGGGTCGATCTCCCGGGGGGAGAGCGGAATGGAGTTGATGTGCTGAATGGCCACCGAGACAGGGGTATCCCCCTCAAAGGGCAGGCGGCCGGTAATCATCTCATAGAGGACCACACCGGCAGAGTACAGGTCGGAGCGCTCGTCGATGTGACTGCCCCGGGCCTGCTCGGGAGAGATGTAGTGCACCGACCCCAGGGCCTCCTGGGTGAGGGTGCTGTGTCCTCCGGAGGTCACCCGGGCGATGCCGAAGTCGGCCACCTTCACACTGCCGTCCCGGAGCACCATAATGTTGTGGGGCTTGATATCCCGGTGAATGATGCCCCGGCTGTGGGCGTGGCCCAGCGCCTTGACGATCTGGGTGATAAAGTGGAGGGCCTCCCGCCAGTTGAGCTTGTTCCCCTTCTTCTGCATGTACTGCTTGAGGGTGATGCCGTCGATGAGCTCCATGACAATATACTCAATGTCGGAGGAGCGGCTCACGTCGTACACCGCCACAATGTTAGGGTGGGACAGCATAGCCACGGCGTGGGACTCATCGTGGAAGCGGCGGCGCAGCTCGGCGTCCTGGGCCAAATCGTCCCGCAGGATCTTCACCGCAACCAGGCGGTTGAGCCGGTGGCAGCGGGCCTTATAGACCCGGGCCATACCGCCCACGCCGATGAGCTCCAGGATTTCATATCGATTGTCGAGTAATTTACCGATGTACTGATCCATGGTAAATATCCTCCTTTGTAGGCTTTCCCATTCGGACTGGGAATGGACTGGTTTGGGCGCGGCAGAACATCAGCACTGGATCAGCACCGCCGTCACGTTGTCCGGCGCCCCCCGGTGCAGGGCAATATCCAGCAGGCGGCGGCAGCAGGTGCACGCCTCTCCCCCGTGGATCACCTCGTACAGGATCTCCTGCTCGGAGACCACATTGCTCAGCCCGTCGCTGCACAGCAGCAAGAAGTCTCCCTCTTTCAGCTTCTGCCGGAACAAATCGGCCCGCAGCTCCGGGTCGGCGCCCAGGGCCCGGGTAATCAGATTCTTGTGAGGATGGGTTCTGGCCTGGTCGGGGGTAAGCTCACCCCGCTGCACCAGGTCCTCCACCAGGGAATGGTCCCGGGTCACCCGGACAATGCCCTTCTCCTCGGAGAGGTGATAGGCCCGGCTGTCCCCTTCGTTGAGGATCAGGGCCTCTCCCTCCTCCACCAGGGCGGCCACCATGGTGGTGCCCATCCCGGCGCAGTCCGGCTCGGTAATGGCGCGGCGGAACACCTGCTCGTTGGCCGTGGCGGCGGGGCGCTCCATCCGGCTGCGGTCCGACAGGCCGCTGCGGCCCTCGTCCTGCAAAAATTCCCGCATGAAGATGTCCACCGCCATGGAGCTGGCCACATTTCCGGCCTTGGCCCCGCCCATGCCGTCGCACACCAGGGCCACCACCCGCCCGTCGGGCAGGACCTGGTGGGCAAAGGCGTCCTGATTCTGTGTCCGGATCACACCACGGTCGGTGATTCCCCACACATTCATGGCACATCTTCCTTTCTTCCGGCGGCCCGGGGGCCGCCCTTCCGTTCTCTTGCTTGTTCCCCCATGGCCTTACGCCGCAGCTGGCCGCAGGAGGCGTCAATGTCGCTGCCCAGACGGCGGCGGACGGTAACGGTGACGCCGTGGCTCTCCAGCCGCTTCTGGAACGCCGCCACACGGCGGCTGGGCTTCAGGGGACTCTCTTCTACATCGTTGAGGGGAATGAGGTTCACATGCCCCGGCGTCCCCTTCAGCAGGCCGGCCAGCAGGTCGGCCTGGCGGTCGGAGTCATTCACTCCGTCGATCATGGCATACTCATAGGAAATCCGCCGCCCAGTGGTCTCAAAGTACCGGCGGCAGGTGTCCATCAGCTGCTCCACTCCCACCGCGCGGTTCACCGGCATGATCTTGGACCGGGTCTCGTCGTCGGGGGCATGGAGGGAGACAGACAACGTTAATTGTAACCCACGTTGGGCCAATTTGTCAATTTCCTTCACAAGACCACAGGTAGACAGGGAGATATGGCGCATGCCAATGTTCAGCCCCTCGGGGTGGTTGACCAGGGTGAGGAACTTCATCACCGTGTCAAAGTTGTCCAGGGGCTCGCCAATGCCCATGAGCACGATGTTGGAGATGGGAGCGCCGCTGTCCAGCTGGGTAAAGAGCACCTGGTCCACCATCTCAGCGGGGGTCAGGTTTCGCACCTTACCCGCCAGCGTGGAAGCGCAGAAGGCACAGCCCATGCGGCAGCCCACCTGGCTGGAGACGCAGACGGTGTTGCCGTGCTTATAGCGCATGAGCACCGTCTCAATGCAGTTGCCGTCCCCCAGCTCCCACAGGTATTTGATGGTGCCGTCCAGCTGGGACACCTGCTTGCGGGCCACCTTGGGCACGGTGAGGAAGCAGGACTCCTTTAATTTCTCCCGGAGAGACTTGGACAGGTCGGTCATCTCGTCAAAGGAGGTAACTCCCCGGTAGATCCAGTGGAAGATCTGCTTGGCCCGGAAGCCGGGCTCCCCCTGGCTCTTGAGCCAGGCGGTCAGCTCCTCCAAGGTCATGGACTTGATATCGGTCAAGGGGCCTCCCCTACCTTTCGCAGTTTACAGATAAAGAATCCGTCCGTTTGATGGACCTGAGGCCAGAGGGTGATCTCCCCCTCCGACACCTCGCCCGCCGGGCCGGGCAGTGTAAAGGCCTCTCGGACAAACTCCGGGTGTTTTTTCAAAAAGGCGGCTACGATCTCCCCGTTTTCCCGGGGCAGGATGGTGCAGGTGGAGTACATCAGTACGCCCCCCGGCTTGACATAGCCCGCCGCGTTTTCCAAAATAGCCTCCTGGACCTGGGGCAGGTCCGCCAGAGGCTCCGGGTCCTTGTAGCGGATGTCCGGCTTTTTCCGGATAACTCCCAGGCCGGAGCAGGGGGCGTCCACCAGCACCAGATCAAAGGCGGACACCCACTCCTCCCGCCGCACCTTTCCGTCGGCGGTCATGGGCTTGATGATGGAAAGGCCCAGCCGGTCGGCCCCGGCCTGGATCAGCTTTTTCTTGTGGGGATGGAGATCGCAGGAGATGACCTCGCCCTGATTGTCCATCTGGATGGCGGCGGCGAAGCTCTTGCCGCCGGGGGCGGCGCACACGTCCAGCACCCGCATATCCCGTGAAGCACCGGAAGCCAGCGCCATCAGCCGGGAGGCGGGGTCCTGGACATAGAACAGACCCTGCTGATAGGCATCCAGCCGCTCCAGGTTGCCCGTCTTATTCAAGATAAGGCAGTCCTCCAGCCAGGGGTGGGATGCTACCTCCACCCCCTGCTCCGCCAGAAGCTGGGCCACCTGCTGGGTGGTGGCCCTGGTGGTGTTCACCATGGCGGTGATGGGGGGCTGGCTGTTGTTGGCCTGGAGATATTCCGCCGTCCCCTCGCTGCCCAGCAGAGGCAGCAACTCCTCCACCAGCCACACCGGGTGGCTGTACAGGATGCTGAGATACTCCGCCGGGTCGTTTTTGGGGATGGTGGGCAGCTGGTTCAGATTCCGCTGCAAGCTGCGCAGGATGGCGTTGACCATCCCCGGCGCTCTGGGGTTCTTGCAGTGGGTGCGGGTGAGCTCCACCGAGCTGTTCACCGCCGCGCTCTGGGGAATGCGGCTGAGGAACAGCATCTGGTACAGCCCCAGGCGCAGGGCCTGGACCACCTTGCTCTCCATGCGCCGCAGAGGGATGTTGGAAAACTTGGAGAGGTAAAAGTCCAGCAGCAGCTGGTTCTGCACCACTCCAAAGCACAGCTGGGTGGCCAGGGCGGCCTCCCGGCCCTCCAATCCGCCGGCGGCCAGCTGCTTTTTCAGCGCGCCGTCCGACCACCCCCCCTGCCGCTGGCAGGTATTCAGTGTCAGCAATGCCGCCTCCCGTGCATCCATCGCTCTCTCCCCTTCTCTTTCTCTTAAATCATTGGGATATCTTTATTGTAAGGCATTATTGCCTTACGGAAAATCTGGTTTTAATGCGTCTCCGGCCTCAGCCCACCGTCACCGGGTGTCCGGCCAGATAGTTGGCCGCCGACATGCGCCGGGAGCCAGGGGCCTGGATTTCTGTCAAGCGAATTACCTTGCCATCTCCACAGGCCACGTCGATTCCCGTCTTATTGGCGGCAAGAATGGTCCCAGCCGCCTTGCCGGTCTCGATCCCCGGCTCCTCCACGGCAAAGACCTTGATGGTGTCCCCCAAAATGTCGGTAGAGGTGGCAGGCCAGGGAGTCAGTCCCCGGACCTGGTCGTGAATTTCCTTGGCGCTCCGGCTCCAGTCAATGGGGCTCAGCGCCCGGGACAGCATGGGGGCCAGGGTGGCCTGGCTGTGGTCCTGGGGAGTGCGCTGGGCGGTACCGGCGGCAATGTCGGCCACCACCTTCACCAGCAGCTCCCCGCCCAGCTGGGCCAGACGGTCATGGACCGCCTCCACGTTCTCGTTGGGGTCGATGGGGGTCTTCACCTGGTCGATGATGTCCCCCGCATCCAGCTCGGTGGCCATGTGCATGATGGTCACGCCGGTCTCCTTCTCCCCGTTGATCACCGCCCAGTTGATGGGGGCAGCCCCCCGGTACTTGGGCAGCAGAGAGGAGTGGACATTGATGCACCCCTTGGGGGGCAGAGCCAGAATGTCGTCGGGCAGGATGCGGCCGTAGGCTGCTACCACAATGAGCTCGGGATTAAGCTCCTGGAGCTGGGCCAGGGCGGTGCCGTCCCGCAGCTTGGTGGGCTGGAAGACGGGGATGTTGTGGCTCTGGGCACACACCTTTACCGCCGGGGGCTGGAGCTTATTTTGGTGCCGCCCCACCGGCTTGTCGGGCTGGCAGAACACCCCGCACACCTCATGGCCCGCCGCCACCAGGGCCTCCAGGGAGGGGGCGGCGAAGTCGGGGGTGCCCATGAAGACGATTCTCATTCCTGCTCCTCCTCGGCCTGCTGGTCCATCAGCTCGTCCAGCTCTTCGCTGTTGTAGAGCTTGTCGGTGAGTTCGGTGTACAGGTGGCCGTCCAGGTGGGCCAGCTCGTGGCAGAAGCAGCGAGCGGTCAGACCGGTGCCCTCCGCCTCATACTCCCGGCCAAAGCGGTCCTGGGCCTTCACCTTCACCCACTCGGGGCGCTTTACAAAGCCCCACAGGCCGGGCACAGACAGGCAGCCCTCCAGGCCGTCCTGCTCCCCCTGCTGGGCCACGATCTCCGGGTTCACCAGCTCCAGCACCTCGTCGGCCTCGTTGATGACGATGACCACCCGGCGCAGAATGCCCACCTGAGGGGCAGCCAGACCCACGCCTCCGGCCGCGGCCAGAGTCTCCTTCATGTCGTCGATCAGATCCCACAGCTTCTGGTCAAATTTGGTCACGGGGTGGCACACCTTAGTCAGGGCGCTCTCCCCACGGGTCAAAATCTCTCTTACGGCCATAGCCATTTTCCTCCTTTATTTCCTTCCCTCAATAGGGATTCAAATCTCCGTAAACTGAAATGCCCCGGTTTTCCCGGTCCTGATGGGCCTGGGCGATGAGCCGGCCCATCAGCTCCCGCACACCCCTGCAGTTCTTGGTGGACAGGGTCAGGCGGTAGCGGTAGCGGTTATTTACCTTGGCCACCGCCGCCGGGGCGGGCCCCAGCAGCTCCCACTCCTGGTTCAGATGAGCCAGCGCCCCCTCCAGGGCCTGGCGCAGCTTCACACAGCACCGCAGCACCCCCGTCTCCTCCGGCCCGGAGGCGGTGAGGACGAACACGTCCCGGAAGGGGGGCTCCCGGCGCAGGCGGCGCAGCTGGATCTCCTGCTGGTAGAAGTGCTCATAGTCCTGGCGGGCGGCAAAGCGGATGACGTCGTGGTCGGGGGTGAAGGTCTGAATCACCGCCCGGCCGGTCTTCTCTCCCCGGCCCGCCCGGCCCACCACTTGGGTGAGCAGGGAGAAGGTCCGCTCCCCGGCCCGGAAGTCGTCCACGAACAAGGACTGGTCGGCCAGAACTACACCAACCAGGGTCACATTTTCGAAATCCAATCCCTTGGCCACCATCTGGGTACCCAACAGGATGGGCGCCTTGCCGGAACGGAACTGCTTCAGAATTTTCTCGTGGGAATGGGCGGCGGTGACGGTGTCCGAGTCCATCCGCAGCACCTCTACCCCGGGAAAGCGCTCCTCCAGCTCCTCCTGCACCCGCTGGGTGCCCACGCCGATGAAGTTAAGCTTTCCGCCGCAGGCGGGGCAGGCATGGGGCAGAGGCTGGGAAAAACCGCAGTAGTGGCACATGAGCCGCCCGTTGGCCGAGTGGTAGGTGAGCTTTACTGAGCACCGGGGACACTGGGGCACCTCGCCGCACTCCCCGCAGGACACCATGCGGCTGGCCCCCCGGCGGTTGAGGAGCAGGATGGTTTGCTCCCCCCGGGTCAGGTTGTCCCCAATTTCCCGGGCCAGCAGGCCACTGACCGCGCCCCCGTTGCCCTCCCGCAGCTCCTCCTTCAGGTCCACGATGTGGACCTGAGGCAGGGCTTTCTGGTTGTAGCGCTGGGTGAGGGTAAATTGGTGGTAGACTCCCTCACGGGCGCTGTACATGGTCTCCACCGCCGGAGTGGCGGACCCCAGCACCAGCAGGGCGTTCTCTTGCACGCAGCGGTACTTGGCCACGTCCCGGGCGTGGTAGCGGGGGGTGTTCTCCGACTTGTAGCTCCCCTCCTGCTCCTCATCTAATATAAGGAGGGACAGGTTCCGCAGCGGTGCAAACACCGCCGAGCGGGTGCCGATGACCACCCGGGCCTTGCCGCTCCGGGCCCGCTTCCACTCGTCATACCGCTCCCCGGCAGGCAGGGAGCTGTGAAGCACTGCAATCTCCTGCCCAAAATGGGCGGCAAACACCCGCAGCAGTTGGGGGGTCAGGGCGATCTCGGGCACCAGTACCATAGCACTGCCCCCCCGGTCCAGCACCTGCTGAATGAGGCGGATGTACACCTGGGTTTTGCCGCTGCCCGTCACGCCGTAGAGAAGAGCCACAGCGGGCTTTTCCGCCCGGCAGAGCCGGTCCAGCCCCTCCAGAGCTGCCTGCTGCTCCTCATTGAGCTCCGGCAATGGCTTGGGAGGCACGTCGTCCAGCTGGACTCGACGGAACACCTCCTGCTGCTCCAGGGTGAGGATGCCGCTCTTCTCCAATGATTTGATGGTAGCCAAGGAGGCTCCGGTGAAGTAACACAATTCTTTTGCACTGGCCGCCCCAAGCTGACAGAGCAGCTCAGTGACTGAGTAGCGCAGGGGCGCGGTCTTCCGCCGGGGGGTAACCAGGGCCATGGCCTCCTCCGAGGGCATGGCCAGCACCGCCAGCTTCTCCGTCTTGTCCCCCACGCCCCGCTGGGCGCTGGTGACGATCTCTGCCGCTCCCCGCTCCACCAGATAGCGGATGGCCGGGGCGGGGTCCTTGGGGCCGAAGCCCGCCCGGATCTGTTCCATCTCCCCCTGGCCATCCCAGGCCAGCAGCATCTCTACCAGCTTTGTGGCCGCCGTGGAACCCTGAGCGGTGTCATAGGCCCCCTCCCGGTCCACGGTCAGTTTTACGCAGTCCCGCAGAGCGTAGTAGAGCCCGGCGGGCAGCATGGCCTTCACCGCGTCGTACACGGTGCAGAAGTACCGCTCCCGCATCCAAAGGGCCATCTGGAGGCCGTGGCGGTCCAGCACCGGCTCCTCGTCCAGGGCGGCGGTGACGGCCTTCAGGCCGCCCCCCGACTCCTGTTGATTTAACGCCAGCACGATACCGTCCGACCCCCGGTTGCCCGCCCCGAAGGGGACCAACACCCGCATTCCCGGCCGCAGCCGGTCCTCCAGGGCGGCAGGGACCAGGTAGTCATAGGGCTTGTCAATGGCGTAGACCGCCTTGGATACGGCGACCTTGGCCACCACGCACCCCATGCTTTCTCCCTCCTTGCAAGCTCAAGAAAGGGCGGAACAACGGCGCGCTTGGGTCCATTGCTCCCGCCCTTTCTCCTTTCTGTGTCTGGGGCTGAGGAATCCTCAGCCTACCTGCTCCAGCCGCTCGTCCAGCTTGCCGTCGGCCACCTCCTGGATGGCAATGCTCACCGGCTTGTCGTCCAGGGGCTCCCCGGCCATCTCCGCCTCGCTGGCGATCTCACGGGCCCGGCTGGCCACCACATTTACCAGCTGATAACGGCTGGGTACCTTCTTAAGCAGGTCTCTCATAGCAGGATAGAGCATCATAACGCAAAAACTCCTTCATAAATAGATTTCCGGTTCTCCACGCGGCACTGTGCGGCAGTGAGGATGGACTCGATCTCCGAGACCGCGTTGGATACCTTGTCGTTGATAACCAGATAGTCGTACTTGGAAATTTCCGTGGCCTCCTGGCGGGCCTTCTCCAGCCGTCCCTGGATCACTTCCTCGCTGTCGGTGTGACGGCCATGGAGGCGGCGGGAGAGCTCCTCAAAGGAGGGCGGGATAATGAAAATAAACAGGGCGTCGGGGCAGCGGGAGCGCACCTTGGCCGCCCCCTGGACCTCGATATCCAGCAGCACATCGATGCCGGCGTCCAGCTTCTCCTGGATCGCCTTCAGCGAGGTGCCGTAGTAGTTGCTGACATACTCGGCATACTCCAGCAGCTCGTCCCGCTGGATCATGCCCTCAAACTCCTCCCGGGAGACGAAGTTGTAGTTCACTCCGTTCTGCTCCCCCACCCGGGGCTGGCGGGTGGTATAGGAAACCGAGAAATAGATGTCTCTCCGCTGCCCCAGCAGCTCGGCGATCACCGTGCTCTTTCCCACCCCGGAGGGGCCGGAGAGGACGATGAGCTGTCCTTTCTCTTTCTTTCGGATCATTCCGCTTCCTCCTCTGCGTTGTCCTTCTCCCCTGCCGCCCGGTTAGCCACCGTCTCTGGCTGTAGGGCGGACAGGACCAGATGGTCGTTGTCCATAATCAGCACCGCCCGGGTGCGCCGACCGTAAGTGGCATCGATGAGCACGCCCCGGTCCCGGGCCTCCTGGACCATACGCTTGATGGGGGCGGATTCGGGGCTGACGATGGCGATGAGCCGCCCGGCGGAGATCATATTGCCAAATCCAATG
>CAJLCG010000058.1 GCA_905205085.1 uncultured Oscillospiraceae bacterium | reverse complement strand
CCACGTTGGCGGGCGCTCCACCGGGGTTGGCGGCGAAGAGGGGCACACCCTGTTGGTTTGTCCCGGTCTGGGTCAGGTCGATGAGCACTTCTCCAATGGTGGTGAGATCCGTCATAGCGGTCCGCTCCTTTTTCACAGTATTGAAAAAAGTTGAAATCGATTACAAGCGTAATATAGCACAAATGATTTTCCGGCGCAATGGGGGCGGCCCTTCGCCGTTTCAACAAAAATATGTCCAAAAATTTGGAAGATCAGACAATGGGTGTAGTTTGTTAATATTTTTCAAACAAGAAAACGATTGAAATTTTCTTCCCCCCATGATACCTTGTTGATAGGAATGTTGGTTTGCCTGTCTGGGCGGCCCGAGTTTTGGGTTTGAGAGGAGACAGCTTATGCCATTGGAAGAATATCATAAAGCACTGCGCCAGGGCCTGAAGGAGGAGAAGGAGGCCATTGCCCGGGGAGAGGAACCGGGCCTGCGGGTCTTGCCGGAAAATCCGGATACCCTGGCTGTGCGGCGGGAGTCGCTGGGTGTGGTCGAGATCCCCAGCGAACTCATCGACGGAACCTGCAACGATCTGCGGAAAAATGCCTTCTCCCGGGGGTTCTACCCGGTGCTCCAGGAGGAGAGCGAGTTTGCCCACAAGTGGTCCAATCTGTGCAAGGCCCACCTGGAGGAGGGCATCCGGGACCCCATCAAGGCGGTGGAGTACCTCAACCACTTCTATGTGGTGGAGGGCCACAAGCGGGTGAGTGTGCTGAAATACTTCGGCGCCATCTCCATCCCCGGCGTGGTGACCCGTCTGCTGCCTAAGCCCTCCGACGATCCGGAGGTGGTGGCCTACTATGAATTCCTGGACTTCTACCAGATGACCGGTCTGAATTTCATCGTGTTCAAGCGCCCCGGCGAGTACCAGGAGCTGCTCCAGGCCCTGGGCCGTACCAATCGGGAGGCCTGGAGTGCCGAGGAGATCTACGCCTTCCGCTCCTTCTACTATATGTTCCGGGATGCCTGCTACCGGGATAACGCCGACCGGCGGTATATCTCGGTGGCCCTGCTGGTCTATTTGAAGATCTTCGGTTACCAGCAGTCCCGCAACAAGCTCTCCTCGGAGATCGGCAAGGAACTGGTGAAGATCCGCCCCGAGATTCTCAACCGTCTGGAGAACGCGGGGGCCACCCTGGTGCTGGAGGACGCGGTAAAGAAACCCCTGTTCTCCTTCTCCACCACGGGCAAGATCTGCGCCGCCTTTATCCACGGGGGATCGGCGGCCACCTCTAAGTGGGTGTATAACCACGAGTATGGCCGTTATCTGCTGGACAACACCATGGGCGACCAGGTGCGCACCCTGTCCTATGAGAACGTGCTCACCGATGAGCAGGCCGACGAGGCCATCGAGGATGCGGTGAAGAAGGGGGCGGACATGATCTTTACCACCACCCCCAAGCTGCTGCTGCCCAGCGTGAAGGCGGCGGTGCTCCATCCGGAGGTGAAGATTCTCAACTGCTCTCTGAATACCGCCTACCCCTCGGTGCGCACTTACTACCCCCGGCTGTACGACGCCAAGTTTATCAAGGGGGCCATTGCCGGCACCTTGACGCAGGACGGGCGCATCGGCTATGTGGCCGACTACCCCACCTACGGCAGCATCGCCGGCATCAACGCCTTTGCCCAGGGGGCCCGGATGGTCAACGCCAACGCCCGGGTCTACCTGGAGTGGGCCAACCTGAAAGAGGGGGGCGGCGTGGAGCGACTGCACTCCAGGGGGATCGTATATATCGACCACCTGGACCGTCTGGCCGCCAACACCGGCAACGACATGCACGGCATGCATAACCTGGCGCTGATCCAGTGCCACTGGGGGCGGCTGTACCGCAGCCTGGTGCGCCGGGTGGTAGAGGGAAGCTGGAAGCAGGAGGAGCGGGGCAGCAGCGCCATCAGCTACTGGTGGGGCATGACCCAGGGCGTGGTGGGTGTGCTGTGCTCCCGCCGTCTGCCCATCGGCACCCGCCGTCTGGCCGGCGTGCTCCGGGATGCCATCCGCGAAGACCGGCTGGACCCCTTCTATGGCGTGCTGATGGACCAGCAGGGCCGGGTGGTTTATGGGGACGATGCCCCGCTGCCCGCGGACCAGATCTTGTCCATGAACTGGCTGTCGGCCTATGTGGAGGGCCGGATTCCAGCCTTTGACGAGCTGACCCCCAAAGCCCAGGAGCTGGTGAAGCTTCAGGGTATCCAAGGCCTGGAGGGAAAGACAGACCCATGAAAATTCTGGTAGTATCTGACTGCGAGTCCCGGTATCTCTGGGACTACTACACCCCGGACAAGCTGGAGGGGATTGACCTGATCCTCTCATGCGGGGATGTGAAGGCCAGCTACCTCTCCTTCCTGGCCACCTTTGCCCATTGTCCCGTACTCTATGTCCGGGGCAACCACGACGACCGCTATGAGCAGGAGCCGCCGCTGGGCTGTATCTGTATTGACGGGGACCTGTACGAGTATAAGGGACTGCGGATTTTGGGCCTGGGGGGCTGTATGCGCTATAACAACGGGGTCAACCAGTATACAGAACGGGAGATGACCTGGCGGGTGTGGCGGCTGCTGCCCCGGATTATGCGCAAGCGGGGCTTTGATATCCTGCTGACTCATGCGCCGGGAAAAGGAATGGTGGACTGTCACGATCTGTGCCACACCGGCTTTGAGACCTTCAACAGGCTGCTTGATAAGTATCAGCCCGCCCTGTTTCTTCACGGACACACCCATCTCAATTATGGACGAAATATCCCCCGGGAGAGCCGCTACGGGCAGACCCGGGTGGTGAACGGCTACGAGCGGTATATTTTGGAATTATAAGAATCCATTTGGCCGCGGCAGAGCAACACGCGCATGTGCGCTGGACTCCGCCGCGGTCTTTTTCAAAACATGCAGGAAATGGAAAAACAACATATCAACAAGTTTATAGGGAGATGTATCCCGGGAAGACGACAAAATGACAGGAAGAGACGGGGACACATTTGTTTTTTTCGGCGGGTTGCCTTGTTCAAAACAGCAAAAACTGGCGCTTAAAACTGTGCAACCATACAAAAGTTGTGAAATCCGCACAAAGAATGACAAAATGTATTCTGTTATATACAGAAATAATATTAAAGTCGCTTCTGTGCATATTCGAAAAACTTGCCTCCATTTTCAGCAGATATGGAAAGATGCTACACTAAACCCGTCAAGACCGCAGTACGCGGAAATAGGAGAACCGGACCGGTACGGAAATGCGCCTGGGAAGGGGCGCGCAGCCGGTCTCACTCCGAAATGATCCATTGTGTTGAAAGGAGCAAAAACATGAAACATCTGAAACGAACCGCAGTCTTCCTCATGGCCTCCGCTATGGCCCTCACCGTCACCGCCTGCGGAAGCAGCGGCGGCAGCGACGCCGGCAGCGACGGCAAGCTGACCATGCAGATCTGGGACAACTCCCAGCGCGAGGCCATGCAGGCCCTGGCCGATGCCTACCATGAGCAGAACCCCGATGTGACCATCGAGGTCCAGGTCACCAGCTGGGACGAGTACTGGACCAAGCTGGAGGCCGCCGCCGGCTCCGGCAACCTGCCTGACATCTTCTGGATGCACACCAACCAGATCCTGCTGTACGCCGACAATGGCATGCTGGCCGACGTCACCGACCTGTATGACGACGACACCTACTCCCACTACTCCGACATCTCCATCGCCAACACCCAGGGCTCCGACGGCCGTATGTACGGTATCCCCAAGGACAAGGACACCGTCTGCCTGGTGTACAATAAGGAGATGTTCGACCAGGCCGGGGTTGCTTACCCCGACGAGAACTGGACCTGGGACGACCTGGTAGACGCCTCCCAGAAGATCTATGACGCCACCGGCAAGTACGGCTACATGGCCTACTGCGACGAGCAGCTGGGCTACTGGAACTTCGTCTATCAGAACGGCGGCTACATCCTCAACGAGGACAAGACTGCGGCCGGTTTCGACAATCAGGCCACCATCGACGCCATGAAGTTCTACATTGGCCTGCAGGACTATGAGTGGTGCCCCGATCAGAACTACTTCGCTGAGACCGCTCCCGGCAACGCCTTCTTCTCCGAGCAGGGCGCTATGTTCCTGGAGGGTACCTGGAACCTGCTGTACGAGATGAAGAACTACCCCGAGATGCAGGGCAAGTGGGACGTGGCTGTGCTGCCCAAGAGCCCCAACCCCGCCTCCGGTGACGGCCGCGCCACCATCTCTAACGGCCTGTGCTACGCTACCTCTTCCAAGAACCAGGACAATGAGACCGTTATGAACTTCCTGAAGTGGCTGGGCAGCGAGGAGGCCCAGAAGCTGCAGTCCTCCTACGGCGCCGCCATCTCCGGCTATGAGGGCACCGAGCAGGCTTGGATCGACGCCTTCGACCAGTTTGATTACAAGCTGAATGTTCAGGCCTGCATCGATATGTTCGACTACTCCGTCCAGTCCGTCAACGACGCTACCCGCCCCGTGTGGAAGAGCAAGGTCAACGATGAGATGCTCAAGATCTACGGCGGCCAGGTCAGCGTGGACGAGGGCCTGAAGAACTGCAACGACATCATCAATCAGGCCATCGCAGAGGGCTGATCTTCTTTCGAAAAAAGCAGAGAAGCGATCCGCGGCGGGTGGCTTCGGCCACCCGCCGAAGAGTGAAAGGAGTAGAAATCCATGCGCAAAGCCCAATCCATCGCTGCCCGGAAAGAGCAGCACTGGGCATGGCTGATGGTGGCTCCTACCATCATCGGTCTGCTGATTTTAAACTATTACCCCCTGATCGAAACCTTTATCCTCAGTTTTTCCAAGACCAAAACCTTTGGTGCTTCTACCTTTAACGGCATCAATAACTACATCGAGATGTTCCAGTCCCCTGAGTTCTGGAAGGCCACCTGGAACACCATCCTCTTCTGTATCCTTACCGTGCCCGTGGGCATCATCCTGGCCCTGCTGGTAGCTCTGCTGCTCAACGCAAAGGTGAAGTTCAAGGGTGGCTTCCGGGCCATCTACTTTCTGCCCATGGTGTGTGCCCCTGCTGCCATCGCCATGGTGTGGCGCTGGATGTTCAACGGCGAATATGGTATCATCAATCAGATCCTGGGCACCAAGATCAGCTGGCTGACCGATCCCAAGACCGCCATTGTGGCCTGTGCCATCGTGGCCATCTGGAGTTCCATCGGCTACGACGCGGTGCTGCTGCTGTCCGGCTTGCAGAATATCTCCAAGAGCTACTATGAGGCTGCCCGTATCGACGGCGCCGGCCGCATCAAGCAGTTCTTCTCCATCACCCTGCCCATGATCTCCCCCACCCTGTTCGTCACCCTCATCATGCGTATGATGGCCTCTTTGAAGGTGTATGACCTCATCTACATGATGATCGACCAGTCCAACCCGGTGCTGCCCGACGTACAGAGCCTGATGTACCTCTTCTATCGGGAGGCCTTTGTGGCGGGCAACAAGGGTTATGCCTCTGCCATCGTGATCTGGACCATCTTCCTGATCGGTATTGTGACTGTTATCCAGTTTATCGGTCAGAAGAAGTGGGTCAACTACGACGTCTAAGAAAGGAGGAAGTATCATGAAAACCGGAACCATGAGCCGCAGCCGCGGCATTGCTACGGGGCTTACCTACTTCTTCCTGATTGCAGGCGCCCTGCTGATGATCTTCCCCTTCCTGTGGATGATCCTGACTTCGCTGAAATCCCTGTCTGAGAGCGTGCAGATTCCGCCCACGATTTTCCCCGAGAAGATTGTGTGGTCCAACTTTAAGGACGCCCTCACCAGCCTGCCCTTTGTCAACCTGTACGTCAACACCATCATCATGGTGCTGGTGCGTGTGATCTGCGCCATCGTGTTCAGCTCCATGGCCGGCTACGCCTTTGCCAAGCTGCACTTCAAGGGCAAGAATCTGCTCTTCACCCTGGTGCTGGTGCAGATGATGATGCCCTCTCAGATCTTCGTTATTCCCCAGTATCAGATGCTGGCTAAGGTCGGTCTGACTGAGAGCATCTTCGCCCTGATCTTCCCTGGTCTGGTCAGCGCCTTTGGTACCTTCTTCCTGCGCCAGGCCTACATGGGCATCCCCAACGAGATCGGTGAGGCCGCCTACCTGGACGGCTGCAACCAGTGGCAGACCTTCACCAAGGTGATGCTGCCCCTGACCGGTACCTCGGTGGCCGCCCTGACCATCTTCACCGCCGTGTTTGCCTACGCAGACCTGATGTGGCCCCTGGTGGTGAACACCGACATCAACCTGATGACCCTGTCCTCCGGTCTGGCCACCCTGAAGGGCCAGTTTATGACCAACTACCCCGTGCTCATGGCGGGCAGCCTGTTCGCTATGATCCCCATGCTGATTTTGTACCTCATTTTCCAGCGCCAGTTTATCGAGGGCATTGCCCTTACCGGCGGCAAATAAGAATCTGTTTTTCCTGGGGCGGCCTGTTTGGGCCGCCCCAGGCGGCAGGCCGCCGATTTGCGCACTCTATAATTTAAGGATGACCAGTTATGATTTTCTTTGATGAACGCCGCAATACGATTACTCTGAGCACTGCCGCTACCACCTATCAGATGAAGGTGGACTCTACGGGAGTGCTGCTGCACACTTATTACGGTCCCCGCCTGCGGGGCGGTGACCTGTCCAACCGCATTGTGCACGAGGACCGGGGCTTTTCTCCCAACCCCTACGAGGTGGGGAAGGACCGCACCTACTCTCTGGACACCCTGCCCCAGGAATACTCCTCCTGCGGCATAGGAGACTTCCGTCTGCCCAGCGTGGAGGCCTCCTGCGGAAATGGAAGCCATACCGTGGATCTGCGCTATGTCCGCCACACCGTTCGGGAAGGAAAGTATGCCCTGGAGGGGCTGCCTGCCTTCTACGATGAGGGCGTGACCGCTCAGACCCTGTCGGTGGAGCTGCGGGACAGCTGTACCGGCCTGGAGGTAGAGCTGCTGTACGGCGTGCTGGAAGAGTATGATCTGATCACCCGGGCGGTACGGGTGCGCAATGGGGGTCAGACCCCTGTGGATCTGGAGCGGGTATCTTCGGTGTGCCTGGACTTCCCGGTGGGAGAGCACGACCTCATTACCCTGGGCGGCGCCTACGCCCGGGAGCGTGAGCCGGTGCGGATGCCCCTGACTCAGGGTGTCCACACGGTGGGCAGTGTGCGCGGCTCGTCCAGCCATCAGCAAAACCCCTTTGTTGTGCTGTGTGACCATGAGACCACCGAGGACGGCGGACGCTGCTGGGGCGTGGCCCTGGTTTACTCCGGCAGTTTTCAGGCCAATACGGAATATACCCAGTTCCACGAGACCCGCCTGACCTTGGGCATCAACCCCTTCCATTTCTGCTGGACGCTCCAGCCCGGAGAGTCCTTTACCACCCCCGAGGCGGCCATGGTGTTCTCCTGTGAAGGACTGGGCCACATGAGCCGTCAGTTCCACCGGGCCATCCGCCTCAACCTGTGCCGGGGTCCCTGGAAGGACCAGCGCCGCCCCATCCTCATCAACAACTGGGAGGCCACCATGTTCGACTTTGACGCGGAGAAGATCTGCTCCATCGCCAAAGCGGCCAGCCAGGTTGGGGTTGAGATGATGGTGATGGACGACGGCTGGTTTGGCAAGCGCAATGATGACTTTGCCGGTCTGGGCGACTGGAACGTCAACCAGACCAAGCTGCCCGGCGGCCTGGGCCCCCTGGCCCACCGCATTGAGGAGATGGGCATGAAATTCGGCCTGTGGGTGGAGCCCGAGATGGTCAACGAGGACTCCGACCTCTACCGGGCCCATCCCGACTGGGCCTTCCAGGTGCCCGGCCGTCCCATGACCCGGGGCCGCTCCCAGCTGGTGCTGGATCTGACCCGGGCCGAGGTGCGCCAGTACATTATGGATAACCTGCGGGCCACCCTGAACAGCGCCCCTATCTCCTATGTGAAGTGGGACATGAACCGCAGCCTCACCGATGTGTGGAGCGCCGCCTTGCCCGCCCAGCGCCAGGGCGAGGTGTACCACCGCTATGTGCTGGGTGTCTACGAGATCCTGGAGATGCTCCATCAGGAGTTCCCCCAGGTGCTCATCGAAGGGTGCAGCGGCGGCGGCGGACGCTTTGACTGCGGCATGCTCTATTACACTCCCCAGATTTGGTGCTCCGATAACACAGACGCCATCGAGCGCCTGCGCATCCAGTACGGCACTTCTTTCTGCTACCCCTGCTCCACCGTGGGCGCCCACGTGTCCGCCGTGCCCAACGGTTTGACTGGCCGCAGCGTCCCCATGCACACCCGGGGCGTGGTGGCCGCCGGAGGCACCTTCGGCTATGAGCTGGACCTCAATGAGATCACCCCCGAGGAGATGGAGGAGGTCCGCACCCAGATCCAGCACTTCCGCAGCTGCTGGGACCTGGTGCTGCGGGGCGACTACTACCGCCTCAGCGATCCCTTCCGGCAGGAGGCCTTCAACGCCTGGATGAATGTGGCCCCCGACAAGAGCCGCGCCCTGGTGGGTGTGGTGATGGGGGTGGGACACGCCAACCCCATCCGTCCCCTGCTGCGGCTCAAGGGACTGGACCCCAACGCGGACTACAAAGTCAACGGCGAAGTGTACGGCGGCGACCAGCTGATGTATGGCGGCCTGGCCCTGCCCATCCTGCAGGAGTATCAGGCGCTGCAGTTTGATCTGGAGCGTGTTTGACGCAGTTTGAGAGGAGAATGACCCATGGACCAGGGACGCTTTTCTGTGTTTCCCCATGAAAATTTTGTAGATCTGTTTTTAGTGCAGTTTGGCTGGGAGCAGTGTGAGTCCCTGTATTCCTATGGGCCCCATGTACGTAACAACTATCTTTTCCACTACATTATCTCCGGAAAGGGACACCTGGAGGTGCGTCAGCGGGACGGCTCCCTTCGGACCTATCCCTTGCGGGCCGGGCAGGGCTTTCTCATCTGCCCCAACCAGGTGACCACCTACTGTGCCGATGAGAAGGACCCCTGGGCCTACACCTGGGTGGAGTTTGGCGGAGTCCAGGCCCAGTACCGGCTGACTCTGGCGGGACTGGGGGAGGACCAGCCGGTCTACACCCCCATCCAGCCGGACATGGCGCTGGAGATCAAGGATGAGCTGCTGTTTATCGCCAATCATGCCCAGTTCTCCGCCCTGAAGCTGATGGCCCACTTCTATCTTTTCCTGGATGCTCTTATTGACAGCTCCTCTTCCAAGCAGCGGGTGCGGGGGCTGTCCCAGCAGGGCTTCTACATCCGGGAGGCCATCCACTTTATTGACCAGTATTACCGGGAAGACATCCGCATCGAGCAGATCGCCAGCTTTTGCGGCCTCAACCGCACCTACTTCAGCCGTCTGTTCAAGGAAGTCATGGGCCAGACGCCCCAGGAGTACCTGGCCCGCTACCGGGTGAACAAGGCCATGGAGCTGATGCGAAATACCAATATGAGCATCGGCGAGGTGGCCAGCATGGTGGGGTATCCCAACCAGCTGTACTTCTCCAAGGTGTTCCGCAAATACCAGGGGCTGCCGCCCAGAGTGTGGCGCCAGGAGGATCTCATGGCCCTGGAGAAGAAGCAGAGCGCCGAGCAGAGCCAATCCAAGCCCCCCAAGGTCCGCAATTAAGGAGGCAGCAGATGTTTTTCAATCCCAATGATTTTCGCCGCCGCCAGGAGCGCACCGGCCCCTCCGGACTGCTGGAGATCTTCTCCCGGGAGTGGCTGACCATTGTGAAGGTGGATGCCCTCACCTGTCTGGCCCTGGTGCCTCTGGTTACCCTGCCCCCCGCGCTTATGGCCATGAACCACATGTCCCGGAGAATGGCGGAGGACCGCAGCGTCACCGCCCGGGAGTTCTGGCAGTCCTTCCGTGCCAACTTCTGGCGGTCCTATCTCACCTTTTTCCTGGCGGTGCTCCTGCCCGTCATCTCCCTGTGGTCCAGCTTTTTCTATGCGGGGAAAGCGGCGGGAAACCTGATCCTCTTTGCACCCTGTGTGTTCTCTCTGTTTGTGTTTGTGGTGTCCCTGCTGATGTCGGCCTATCTCTTTCCTCTGGCCGCTTCGGGGATGCCCCTGGGACAGGCGGTGCGGCAGAGCTTTGCACTGGGCTTTGCCCGGCCGGGCCAGGCGCTGATGTGCGCCCTGCTCAACGATTCCCTGGCCGCCCTGGCCATCGGTTTTCTTCCCTTCAGCATCCCCTATTTCCTGCTGGGCGGGCTGATGTTCCCCTGCGTGGCAGGACAGGTCCTTGTGCGTTCCGTGCTGGACCAGTTCTGTCCCGATCTGGAGGGAGAGGAAGAAGAGGAGTTTTAAGACAATAAAAAACTGGCAGCTCACTGAGCTGCCAGTTTTTTTGCTTATTTATGATTGCAAAAAGTTTATTTGCTCCGCTTCAATACTTCCAGTACGAAGGCCCACAGGCGCTGCACGGAGGAGATGCTCATACGCTCCCGGGGAGTGTGGATCTCAAACAGGTCGGGACCAATGGACACGCAGTCCAGACCGGGCAGCTTGCCGGCAAAGATGCCGCACTCCACGCCGGCGTGGATGGCCTCGATGCGGGGCTCGCGGCTGTACTGCTCCCGGAAGACCGCCACCAGGCGCTCACGCAGGGGGGAGTCGGCCAGGTACTCCCAGCCGGAGTACTCGCCGAAGAACTCCACGCTGCCGCCCAGCTGCTCCATCAGGCAGGCCAGACGGGCCTTGAGCATCTCCTTCTGGGAGTCAACCGAGCTGCGCACGCAGAAGGAGGCACGCACCAGGTTGTTCTCCGTGGCCAGGATGCCCAGGTTCAGAGAGGTCTGTACCAGACCCTCAATGTCGGCGCTCATGACCTGCACGCCGTTGGGCAGGCAGGTGAGCATGCACAGAACCTTCTTGGTGGAAGCAGCGTCCATGGCTTCACCGGCGCTGCCGTCCTCCACAGTCACCGCCACATTAGGATCGGTGACCCGGTACTCAGCGGCAAAGCAGGCGCCCATCTCCTGAGCGGCGGCCTTGGCAGCAGCGGCGTCGGCCACCAGCACCTGAGCGGTAGTCTTGATGGGAATGGCGTTGTCCTTCAGACCGCCGTTCACCTCAACAACGCGCAGCTCGGTAGCTCCGGCCATGGCCTGGAGCAGACGGCCCATGAGCATGTTGGAGTTGGCGCGGCCCTTGTGGATCTCAGTGCCGGAGTGGCCGCCCTGCAGGCCGCTGATGGTGACGGTGAGAGCGCTTCCCTGGAAGGGAGCACGGGCGATGGGCAGCAGGCAGGTGGTCACATTGCCGCCGGCACAGCTGACGGTGAACACGCCCTCCTCCTCGGAGTCCAGGTTGAGGAGCTGACGGCCTTTCAGGGGGGACACGTCCATGGACACCGCGCCCAGCATGCCGATCTCCTCGTCTACGGTGAACACGGCCTCCAGGCGGGGGTGGGGGATGTCCTTGGCGTCCAGGATGGCCAGGGCCATGGCCACGGCAATGCCGTCATCGCCGCCCAGGGTGGTGCCTTTGGCGGTGACAAAGTCGCCCTCCACCATCAGGTCCAGACCCTCTTTGTCCATGTCCTTGGAGCAGTCGTGCTCCTTCTCGCACACCATGTCCAGGTGGCCCTGGAGGATGATGGCGGGGGCATTCTCATAGCCGGCAGTGGCCTCTTTGATGATAATGATGTTGTTGTCGGAATCCTGGTAGTGCTCCAGGCCCCGCTCCTTGGCAAAGGCGACACAGTAGTCGCTGATGGCCTTGGTGTTCCGGGAGCCGTGGGGAATGGCGCACAGGTCTTCAAAGAAGCGGAATACGCTCTTGGGTTCCAGGTTGGATAGTACGTTCATAGCTGCATACTCCTCTCGTGGCAGATTTATTTCCTCAGGCGGTAGCTGCTGTTGGAGACCTTCTCCAGCAGCAGCTGGTCCACCATGTATTGGGCTAATTTGGGGGCAAAGGCCTTGGGGTTTTGCACCATCGCTCTTTGCCGGGACCAGAACTGACCGGCCTTTACGCCGGTGCAGAGCTGAGCCATCTGGGAAAGGGTGATTTCCTCATGCTTTTTGAGGTAGTGTACCACCTTTCCCGCACTTTTACTGAACAAAATGCGCTCCAGGTCGGCGCCTTGGGTGTAGCTTTTTTTCAGGCCCCACACATACAGCACCGCGATGACCACGGCAAAAGCCAGAATGCCCAGAATGGTCTCCCAGGTATTCATTCCTTCACCTTGTCCTTTCCGCGAAACAGGATAAATTCGTTGTTGTGCAGGATCTGCATATATTTTACCAGTCGATCATAGAGGGGCTCGGCCTGGTCGCCGAACTGTTCCTTCAGCTGCTGGGCCAGCTGGCCCACAGTGCGCTCTCCGTTGATTCGCTTCCACAGAAAGCTGCCGTACTCGTCCAGCTTGATGTGGCTGACTCGGGGGGTGTGGAAGACCTTCTGAGCGATGGTGGCGTAGAAGCCCCGGTGGACCATGTGGATGGTGACGATGCCGTCCTCGCCCTCGCTCCAGTCATTTTTCGAATTGATGATGGGGATGAAATCCAAATAGTTTTCGCTCTTTTTCTTGGCCATTTCGTTTCTCCTCATGGATAATAACCCAAACCGGGCTGCATACCAAAGTATACAGCCCGGCTGGGGAAAAAACAAGAATTACTTCTTCTTGCTGTCCTTGGTGGCGAAGAGATAGATGGTGAACAGGATGACGGCAAAGCAGATGAGGCCGCCGATGTTACCAATGCTGAACATCTCGCTGATGTTGATCTTGTCGCTGAGGTAGAGAGTCTTGCCCTCGGCGTTGAGACCCATGGGGATAACCGCCAGCACAGCCAGCAGGATGCCCACGATACCCTCGCCGGCGATGAGGCCGGAGGAGTACAGCACGCCGGACTGAACCACGTTGTCCTTCTCCTTCTCGGAAGCGTACTTACGCTTCTCCAGGTACCAGCGCAGCAGGCCGCCCAGCATCATGGGCACGGACAGGTAGATGGGCAGGTACAGGCCGATGGCGAAGGGCAGCACGGGGATGCCCAGCACCTCCACGACCAGAGCGATGAACACGCCCACGAACACCAGGTTCCAGGGCAGGTTGCCGCCCATAACGCCCTCGACGATCATCTTCATCAGCACAGCCTGAGGAGCGGGCAGATCGTCGGAGCCGTAGCCGCCCCAAGCCATGCTCAGCAGGTACAGGATGGCGCCGATGGCCACAGCGGAAACCGCCACGCCGATCAGCTCGCCGATCTGCTGCTTCTTGGGGGTAGCGCCCACCAGGAAGCCGGTCTTCAGGTCCTGAGAGGTATCGCCGGCGATGGCGGCGATGACGCAGATGATGCCGCCGATGACGATGGCAGCGATCATGCCGTTGATGCCGTCATTGCCAGTCATCTTCAGCAGCAGGGTGGAGATAAGCAGGGTAGCGATGGCCATGCCGGAGACAGGGTTATTGGAGGAACCAATGAGACCCACCATCCGGGAGGACACGGTGGCAAAGAAGAAGCCGAAGACAATGACGATCAGAGCGGTGAACAGGTTCAGGGGGATGGCGGGAACCAGCCACATGACCACAGCCACGATGAGGATGCCCAGCAGAACGACCTTCATGGGGATGTCCTGCTCGGTGCGCAGGGTGCTGGCGGTGCGGCCCTTGCCGTAGTCGCCCATGGCGTCCTTAAAGGTACGCACGATGAGGGGCAGGGACTTGATGAGGCTGAGCACACCGCCGCAAGCCACAGCACCGGCGCCGATGTAGCGCAGGAAGTTGCTCCACAGGCTGGACACGCCGCCCTCGGCGATCAGAACGTTGATGGTCTTGTCCGCGGGGAACAGGATGAGGTCGCCGCCGAACAGAGCCATCAGAGGCATGATGACGAACCAGCCCAGCACACCGCCGGCGAACAGGTAAGAGGACACCTTCACGCCGCAGATGTAGCCGACACCGGCCAGGGCGGGCAGCACATCGATGCCGATGCCGGAGCCCTTATAGGGGGTCACGTCATAGGTGATCTCGCTGGGGAAGACCTTCAGGCCGTCAGCAATGAACTTGTAGACGGCAGCAATGCCCAGGCCGGAGAACACGGTGGACGCCTTGGCGCCGCCTTCCTCACCGGCGATCAGAACCTCGGCGCAGGCCTGTCCCTCGGGATAAGCCAGCACGCCGTGCTCCTTGACGATCAGAGCGCTGCGCAGGGGGATCATCATCAGCACGCCCAGCACGCCGCCGCACAGGGCGATCAGGCCGATCTCCACCAGACCAGGCACGTCACACAGGCCGTCCTTGGCCCACATGAACAGGGCAGGCAGGGTGAAGATGGCGCCGGCGGCCACGGACTCACCGGCGGAGCCGATGGTCTGCACCATGTTATTTTCCAGGATGGAGTCGCGCCGCAGGATCTTGCGGATGACGCCCATGGAAATAACAGCCGCGGGGATGGATGCGGAAACGGTCATGCCCACGCGCAGTCCCAGGTAAGCGTTGGCGCCGCCAAAGACGATGGCCAGAATAGCGCCCAACACAATGGAAACCACGGTAAATTCCGGCATCACCTTGTCCGCGGGGACATAGGGTTGGAATTTTTTCTCTTCCACGATGTTTCTTTCCCTTCTTTTATTTTCGCTGCCAGCTCCATCCCTCTCTCCGGCTTGCGCCAGGATGGAGGCCGCTCTTGCAGCTAGTTCATTATTTTACGTTTTTTTCACCTGTTCGTCAAGTCTTTTGTCTTTCTGTGGCGCACAAATGCGTACAAAAAAATTAAAAACTGGGAAAGGCTGCCTGTGAAGGATTCACGCATAGCCGCCGTTTTCCTGTCCATACTATATTTTGTTTCCAAAAAACCACCGTGGGAGGAATTATATAGATGAAAGCAACGGGTATCGTCCGTAGAATCGATGATCTTGGAAGAGTTGTGATACCAAAAGAAATCCGTCGTACGATGCGGATTCGGGAGGGCGACCCCCTGGAGATCTACACCGAGCGGGACGGCAGCGTGATTTTTAAAAAGTATTCCCTGCTGGGCGGACTGACGGAGTTTGCCGGGCAGATGTGTGAGACCCTCAACCGTACCACGGGCCGGATCGCGGTGATCACTGACCGGGACAATATCATTGCCTTGGCCGGCGCGCCCCGGCGGGAGCTGCTGGACAAGCAAATTGCTCCCGAGCTGGAGCGGCTAATGGAGAGCCGGCAGATCTACCAGCATAAGGTTGGCGAGATCGGCGTGCCCCTATGCGCCGAGGAGGGGCGGTTTTTCCTGGATACCGTGGCCCCCATTCTCTCGGAGGGAGATGTGCTGGGCAGCGTGGTGTTTACCGCCCCGGAGGAGAATCTCACCGGCGGTGAGGTGGAGTACAAATTGGCCCAGTCCATTGCAGTCTTTTTGGGCAAGCACATGGAGAGCTGATGAACACCTTAAATAAAGATACGCCTCTCCGCCGGGCAGCCCGGGGGAGAGGCGTATGGAAAACAAATGGGGCAATATGCAAGCAGCGCCGGCCAATG
>CAJLCG010000057.1 GCA_905205085.1 uncultured Oscillospiraceae bacterium | reverse complement strand
CACCCTTCTCCTCTCCCGCCGCCGAGACGGCGAAATATCGAATGTCGTCCATGGAGTGGTCATGTTCTTTTACCACCCGGTCGCCGCCGCTGCCGCTGGTGTCCCAGCGGTACAGGCCGAATTCCCGGATGGCGTCCCGGCAGGGGGAACAGATGACCAGCTTTCCCTCTTTGAGCAGCCGAGCGGTGAGCCGGATGCCGGAGAGCACGTCGTTGTGGGCCTTTCGTACCGGAAGTCCCCGCCGCCGCAGCACCTCAATGAAGCTGGCGGCGGAGGGGTCCACCACTACCGCCCCCAGGGGGCGGCCCTTGACCAGGGCGTCCAGATCGTCGGCGTACTCCTGATCCGTTTTTTGCCTGCGCGCCTGGCGGGAGCTGTAGTAGTACTCCTCCAGCCGGTACCACACCCCGTTTTTACGCCCCCAGAGTCCCATGGAGGTGGGGTTCACTGTTCCATAGTCACAGGAGACATAGAAGGGCCCGCTTACGTCCAGGGGTGGCTCCCGCACCAGGTCATGGGAGAAGAAATCGTACACCAGGCCTTCCGCGTTCACCCACTCCCCCAGCACAAATCGGCGGTAGAAGGCCCCCTGAAACAGGGTGCGGTAGCGCTCCAGCATGGCAGGGGAGAGGCTGGGGTTGTCCGTCATGGCAAAGGACAGCCGCAACGCCTTTTTTTCTTCTGCTTTCTGAATCCACTCCTGGTAAAACCAGTGGGCGGGACTCTCCGGGTTGCAGGAAAACCACAGTCGACTCCCCTCCACCGAGCACCGGGCGCATACCTGCTCCACAAAGGAGCGGGGCATCAGGGCCACCTCATCCAGCAGAGCTCCGGCCAGGGTGATGCCCTGCACCAGAGCGGCAGAGCGCTCATCCAGGCCGCCGAAGAGGTAGAAGGTGTTGCTGCGCCGGCCCAGGGAGACAGTGAGCTGGTTGCGGGAGGTCCGCTCCCGGCAGACAAAGCCCAGCTGCCTCAAGAGGGGGAGCAGCTCACTGAGGAGATTGCGCCGTACCGAGGGGACCGACTTGCCGCACAGGGCAAAGGTCTTGCCCTGGAAGCAGCTCATGGCCCAGCAGAAGAAGGATAGGCCGGTACACAAGGTTTTGCCGCTGCGTACCGCCCCGTCACAGATGATGGCCTGATGCTCCCGGTAGGGGGAGCTGGGCCGCCACCAGGTGAGTACCTGCCGCTGCTTTTTGGAGAAGATGAAAGGCTTCATTCCTCCTCGTCCTCCATGCGGCGCAGCAGAGAGTCCAACTGCTCCTCGCTGCTGGGTCCGCTCAGTTCCAGCAGCCGCTCCAGGGCTTTCATCCGGTCGGCAAATTTCAGCTCCACCGTTCCTGCCCCGCTGCGCCGAAATTCGATCAGAGCGGACAGATCCAGCTTCCCGATGGCCTCCCGCTCCTCTTCCGGCAGGTAGGCCAGCTTTACCGCGTCATTGACCTTGGCGCAGGCCAGAGCGCGCATCTGCTCCAGCAGCTGCTCCCGATCCAGCGGTTTTTTGTTTCGTTTCACCACATCCCTCCTCTAACCCAGGTGGGACAGGGGAAAAAGTTGTACGCTTGGAGTCACATAATATGACATCTGAAAAATTTACCGCTTTCCTTTGCGGTATAGAAGACCTGCTGCTGTCACATCCTGTCATCGCATACCACTTGAAACACAGATAGGGAGGCACAGCGATATGAAACGAATCGGTTCCCTGGTGCTGGCGGTGCTTTTGCTCACCGGCACGGCGTCGGCCCAGGAGGCCGCCGCCCAGTCTCCGTTGGAGCTGAGCGCGCCGTCGGCGGTGCTTATGGAGAAGGAGACCGGGACGATCCTATACGAGAAAGAGGCCAAACGGCAGATGGAGCCGGCCAGCGTCACCAAGGTGATGACTCTGCTGCTCATCATGGAGGCGCTGGACAGCGGCCGCATCAGCCGGGAGGACGTAGTCACCGTCTCTGCCCGAGCCTCGGGCATGGGGGGCTCTCAGGTCTACCTGAAAGAGGGAGAGCAGATGACGGTGGGAGAGCTCATCAAGTGCATCACCGTGGTCTCGGGCAATGATGCCACCGTGGCTATGGCGGAGTATCTGGCGGGCAGCGAGAGCGCCTTTGTCCAGCAGATGAACCAGCGTGCCCAGGAGCTGGGCATGGAGGATACCAACTTCGTCAACTGCACCGGCCTGCCCGCCCCCGGTCATATGACCACCGCCTACGATATCGCACTCATGTCCCGGGAGCTCATTCTCAACCACCCGGGAATCCGGGAGTACACCACCATCTGGATGGACTCCATCCGGGACGGAGCCTTCGGCCTGACCAACACCAATCGCCTGGTGCGCTTTTATGAGGGCACCACCGGCCTGAAGACAGGCTCCACCGACTCGGCTCTGTACTGCATGTCGGCCACGGCGGAGCGGGACGGCATGGAGCTTATTGCGGTGGTGATGGCCGCTCCCACGGCGGCAGACCGCTTTGAAGATGCCAAGGCTATGCTGGATTACGGCTTTGGAGCGTATACACTTATGCAGATATATCCAGAAAGTCCTCTGGCCCCCATTCCGGTGCTGCTGGGCACGGTGGGACAGATCCAGCCTGAGCTGGAGCGGGAGTGCCGTGTGCTGGTGCGCAAGGGAGAAGAGGGGAGCGTGACCACTCAGCTGACCCTGGCCCAGGACCTGGAGGCCCCGGTGGAAGCGGGGCAGAAGGTGGGTCAACTGGAAATTTTGGTCAACGGAGAAATCCGGGATACGGTTCCGATTATTTCCAGCCAGCAGGTGCAGCGGCTGACCACAGGAGGGATTTTGCAGCGCATGCTGCGGGGCCTTTTGATGGCAGGATAACAACAAAAACCCCCTGGGGCGGAAGGTTTTTTAGGCCTTCCGCCCCAGGAAAACAGGGGTGGGGACAAAATTCCAATTAACACCCTTTTGACTTGACGGTGCATAGGTAGTGTTGTATAATTTATATAAATATCGGGTATTCCGATTTTGAGAGGTTGTCGTTTTCGTTGGAAATTCGACGAAAAAGATGGGATTGAGGTGATTACATTGGTCAAATATGATACAAAACTATCAGATTATGACCTGTTTTTGGAGCTGGAGGCCTTCTCAGAAGGCCGCAGTTGCCATGCGTGGAGATGCTTTGGCTCCCACCCAGGGCAGAAGGATGGACAGGACGGATATGTCTTCCGTGTCTGGGCGCCCAATGCCAAGCAGGTATGCGTCTTTGGTGATTTCAACGGATGGGATGAGAACGCCAATCCGCTGGAAAAACTGGAAGGCGGAATCTGGCAGGGTTTTGTTGCTGGATTAAAGCGTTTTGATACATATAAGTACGCGGTGCACGGCGCCGACGGCAAGGTGGTGGCCAAGGCCGACCCCTATGCCTTCCACGCCGAGACCCGCCCGGGCAATGCCTCCAAGATCTACGACCTGGAGGAGTATCCCTGGGGGGATCAGGGCTGGCTGGACCACCGGGCAAAGAACGCCCCTTACCGCCGCCCAATGAATATTTATGAATGCCACCTGGGCTCCTGGCGGCGCACCGGGGAGGGGGAGTTCCTCTCCTACCGGGATACCGCTCAGTACCTGGTGCCCTACGTGAAGGAGATGGGCTACACCCACGTGGAGCTGCTCCCTGTCATGGAGCACCCTCTGGATGCCTCCTGGGGCTATCAGGTCACCGGTTACTTTGCCGCCACCAGCCGCTTCGGAACACCCGATGATTTGAAGTACCTCATCGACCAGCTCCATCAGGCCGGCGTAGGCGTCATTCTGGACTGGGTGCCCGCCCACTTCCCCCGGGACGCCTTTGGCCTGTACCACTTTGACGGCGGCCCCACCTATGAGTACGCCGATGCCCGCAAGGGTGAGCACCCCGATTGGGGTACCCAGGTCTTTGACCTGGGCCGCAGTGAGGTGCGTTCCTTCCTGTTCTCCAACGCCATGTTCTGGCTGGAGGAGTATCACGCCGACGGCCTGCGGGTAGACGCCGTGTCCTCCATGCTCTATCTGGACTATGGCCGGCAGGACGGGGCCTGGATGCCCAACATCCACGGCGGCAAGGAGAACCTGGAGGCCATTGAGTTCTTCCAGAAGCTGAACACCGCCATCTTTGCCGCCCATCCCGACGTGCTGATGATCGCCGAGGAGTCCACTGCCTGGCCCAAGGTGACCCATCCCGTGAGCGACGGCGGCCTGGGCTTTAACTTCAAGTGGAATATGGGCTGGATGAACGACATCTGCCACTACATCAAGCTGGACCCCTACTTCCGGCAGTTTAACCACCGGGATATCACCTTCTCCCTGATGTACGCCTTCTCGGAAAACTACATTCTGCCTCTGTCTCACGACGAAGTGGTCCATATGAAGGGCTCCTTCCTGGGCAAGATGCCCGGGGACAACGCGGAGAAATTCGCCGGCGTGCGGGCCTTCTACACCTACATGCTCACTCACCCCGGCAAGAAGCTCACCATCATGGGCACCGAGCTGGGCCAGTGGAACGAGTGGCACTACGAGTATTCTCTGGACTGGCACCTGCTCCAGTATGAGCCCCACCGCCAGATCCACCAGTTCTTCAAAGCGGCCAACGCCATGTACCTGGAGCAGACTGCTCTCTGGGAGCAGGACGACTCCTGGCAGGGCTTCCAGTGGCTGTGTGCCGACGACAACACCGCCAATACGGTGGCCTTCCTGCGTTGGGACCGGGAAGGCAAGCCTCTGGTGGTGGTGGCAAACTTCTCTCCCATCCATCGCAAGGGCTATCAGGTAGGCCTGCCCTTCCCGGGCACCTGGGCGCCGGTGTTCAACACCGATGCCGAGGAGTTTGGCGGCGCTGGTCTGGGCGATACCGCTCCCATCAAGAGCGTGGACATCCCCTGCCACGACCAGGAGCAGTCCATGGCCATCGATTTGCCGCCCATGTCGGTGATGATCTACCGCTGCACTCGCCGCGCGCCTGTGCGTAAGAAGAAGGACAGCGCCAAGGCGGGAGAGAAGAAAACTTCGGAAAAGGTTAAGAAGCCGGAAGGCGCAAAGGACGCGGGGACCGCTGGAAAAAAGACTCAGGCGGCCAAAACCGTGAAAAAGAAAGACGATCAGGCGTAAGCCTCTCGCCTGCGCTTCTTTCGCAGAAGGCGGACCTTTAAAATACAACAGAGGTGAATGAGAGTATGAAAAAAGAAGTAGTGGCCATGCTTTTGGCTGGCGGTCAGGGCAGCCGTCTCTATGCCCTTACCAGCCATGTGGCCAAGCCTGCCGTCCCTTTTGGCGGCAAGTACCGCATCATCGATTTTCCCCTGTCTAACTGCGTCAATTCCGGTATTGATACCGTTGGCGTGCTGACCCAGTACCGTCCCCTGGAGCTGAACAGCTACATCGGCTCCGGCCAGCCCTGGGACCTGGACCGGTCCGACGGCGGCGTGCACATTCTGCCCCCCTACATGCGTGAGGGCGACCAGGGCACCTGGTATAAGGGCACGGCCAACGCCATCTATCAGAACATCGGGTTCCTGGACCTGTATGACCCCGAGTACGTGGTCATCCTGTCCGGCGACCATATCTATAAGATGGACTACTCCGACATGGTGGACTTCCACAAGAAGACCCAGGCGGCCTGCACCATCTCCGTACTGGAGGTCACTTTGGAGGAGGCCACCCGCTTCGGCATCATGAACGTGGACGAGAACGACCAGGTCTACGAGTTTGAGGAGAAGCCCAAGCATCCCAAGAGCACCCTGGCCTCCATGGGCATCTACGTGTTCTCTTGGAAGAAGCTGCGCCAGTACCTCATCGACGACGAGGCCGATCCCAACTCCTCCAACGACTTCGGCAAGAACATCATCCCCAACATGCTGGCCGCCGGCGAGAAGCTGATGACCTACCGTTTCAACGGCTATTGGAAGGACGTAGGTACCATCAACTCCCTGTGGGATGCCAACATGGATATGCTGGCCATCAACAGCGGTATCAGCATGTATGATAACAGCTGGCCCATCTATGCCCGTACTCCCGTCAAGCCTCCCCATGTCACCGGCCCCAACGCCCAGGTGTCCCACTCTCTGGTCACCGGCGGCTGCCGCGTAGACGGCGTGGTGGAGAACTCGGTGCTCTTCAACTCTGTCACCGTAGAGGAGGGCGCGGATATCCAGTACTCCATCCTGATGCCCGGCGCCGTGGTAAAGAAGGGCGCTGTGGTGTCCTACGCCATCGTGGCGGAGGGCGCGGTCATTGAGGAGGAGGCCACCGTGGGTGCGCCGCCTTCGGACGACCCCGATTGGGGCATTGCCGTGGTGGCCGGTGGTGTCACCGTTGGCCCCAAGGCCGTGATCAAACCCAGCGCCATGATTCGTGAAGATGTGAAAGGAGGTGAGCAGGCGTGAACGATCTGCACGGAATTGTCTTCGCTTGCCGCTCTGATGCCAATCTGGGGGAGCTGACTCGTCCCCGTAACACCTGCTCCCTGCCCTTCGGCGGCCGTTACCGCCTCATTGATTTCATGCTCTCCAACTACGTCAACGCCGGTATCACCGACGTGGGCATCATCGTTCACCAGAGCTATCAGTCCCTGCTGGACCACGTGGGTTCCGGTAAGGATTGGGACCTGAGCCGCAAGCACGGCGGCCTGCGCATTCTGCCTCCCTTCGGCTACGCTGAGCGGGGCGGCGAGTATAAGGGCAACATGGACGCCCTGGCCGGTGTGGCGGACTACCTGGAGAACATCCGTCAGGACTATGTGATCCTGGCCTGGGGCGACATGGCAGTGAACCTGCCTGTGGCCGAGGTTTTCCAGCAGCACCTGGATTCCGGCGCCGACGTGACCATGGTCTGCACTCCCACCCTGAAGGGCGCTCCCCGCTTCTCTGAGTACGTGGAAGTGGACGAGGACGGCCGGGTCACTGATCTGTCGGTCCATCCCGTGGCTGCCGACAAGACTCTGGAGAGCCTGGAGGTCTACATCCTCTCCAAGAAGCTACTTATGGATATGGTGGACTACTGCGCCGCCCATGACATCTACAATTTCAGCCGCGGTGTGCTCCAGCCCCGCCTGAAGACCCTGAAGCTCATGTCCTATGTGCATAAGGGCTATGTGGCCCGCTTCCAGTCGGTGAGCGGCTACTTTGAGCGCTCCATGGATCTGCTGGATCCTGAGGTGCGGGATGAGCTGTTCAATCCTGCCCGTCCTATCCGCACCAAGGACCGCTCCAACCCCTCTACTTACTACGGCCCCGAGGCCAAGTCCAACCACTCCCTGGTGGCCGACGGCTGCCGCATCGAGGGCGAGGTAGAGAACTCCATCATCTTCCGCGGCGTCACCATTGAGAAGGGCGCCCGGGTGTCCAACAGCGTGCTGATGCAGGGTACCGTCGTCAAGAGCGGCGCCTCGCTGGCCTACGTCATCGCGGACAAAAATGTCACCGTCAATCAGGACCGCATGCTGATGGGCCACTTCACCTATCCTCTGGCCATCGCGAAGGAATCGGTCGTGTAAGCTGAGTAAAACTCCATCACGCCGGGGGCCGGGCGGAGTACCGCCCGGCTTTCCGGGGGTGGAGTTTGCTTTTAATATCTGGAACTGGGAAAGGGGAACTGATATGAAAATTTTGTTTGCCTCCTCCGAGGTGGCCCCGTTTATTAAAACCGGCGGTCTGGCCGATGTGGCCGGCTCTCTGCCCAAGGCTCTGGCCCAGGCGGGCCATGAGGTCAAGGTAATTCTCCCCCTGTATGAGGGCATCGGCGGCGAGTGGCGCAGCCAGATGACCTTCCTGAAGTATTTTAACGTCACCCTGTCCTGGCGGCAGGTGTACTGTGGTGTGTTCTCTCTGGAACGGGACGGCGTGACCTACTGGTTTGTAGACAACGAGTATTACTTCAAGCGCTGGCAGCTTTACGGCCACTTTGACGACTGTGAGCGCTTTGCCTACTTCTCCCGGGCCGTCATTGAGACTCCCGGACAGCTGGACTTCTGGCCCGATGTGATCCACTGCAACGACTGGCAGACCGCTCTGGTGCCCGTCTATCTGCTGGAGGAGAAGTACCGCATCCCCCAGCTGGGCCGTGCCAAGAGTGTGTTCACCATCCACAACATCGAGTATCAGGGCCGCTACGGCGACCAGGTGCTGGAGGATGTCATCGGTCTGGACAAGAGCTACTTCAATGAGGGTATGCTGGCCTACCATGACGACGTGAACCTGATGAAGGGCGCCATCATGGCCTCCAACTTCGTCACCACCGTCTCTCCCACCTACGCCAATGAGCTGAAGATCCCCTTCTATGCCCACGGCATGGACGGTGTCATCAACCAGCAGAGCGGCAAGGTCCAGGGCATCCTCAACGGCATCGACATGGACCTGTATAACCCTGCCACCAACCCCGGCCTGGCCTCCAACTTTACCGCTGACGACCCCGCAGAGGGCAAGCTGGCCTGCAAGCTGGCGCTGCAGCGCGCGGTGGGCCTGCAGGAGAACGCGGACGTGCCCATCATCGCCTGCATCTCCCGTCTGGTGGGCCACAAGGGCTTCTCCCTGGTCACCGACGTGCTCCATCAGATCATGGGCATGAACGTGCAGATGGTGGTGCTGGGCACCGGCGACTGGCAGTTTGAGGAGGCCTTCCGCAACGCCCAGCAGCAGTATCCCGGCCGCTTCTCCGCTCAGATCACCTACTCCGGCCCCCTGTCCACCATGATCTATGCCGGTGCGGATCTGTTTCTCATGCCCTCGGTGAGCGAGCCCTGCGGCCTGAGCCAGATGATCGCCATGCGCTACGGCACCGTGCCCATCGTCCGGGAGACCGGCGGCCTGAAGGACACCGTCTTCCCCTACAACAAGTTCACTGGCGAGGGCCGCGGCTTTACCTTCAGCGATATCAACGCCAATGATATGCTCTGGGTCATCCGTGAGGCAGTGGAGCTCTACTACAACAACAAGGAAGCCTGGCGCGGACTGCAGAAGGAAGGCATGACCGCCGACTTCAGCTGGGATAATTCGGCCCAGCAGTATCTCAACATCTATCAGCGCATCCAGGGCTGAACAAGCAGTTCAGTTGGCCGGGCGGACGGAAACGTCCGCCCGGCTTTTTGCGTTCGCGTGGGAGAAAATGCCGATTTTCCACCGGGTTTTGCACAATCAAAATCACTGTTTCCAAGGCGGCAAACCCTTCTCCCATAAGCATTTCCGCCAAACTTTCCGGAATCGCTGGCATTTTCAGGGAAGGAGGGCTCTGCGCATTTGACGTGGGTACGGTAGTATGGTAAAATATGTCCCGTGCCGAGTTTACAGCAGAGAAAATGCTGTTAATAAAATCGATAAGGGAGGCAACATCATGGCTGAATACACTAAGGCTCAGCTTACCGAACTGATCATCGGGAAACTTCACCGCAATTTCGGACGGGACGTGGAGGACGCCACCCCTAACCATATGTTTAAGGCCTGTGCTCTGGTGCTGCGGGACATCATGTCCGGCCACCAGATGAATACCAGCAACCAGGTGTGGGAGGGCCAGGAGCGCCAGGTCCACTACCTGTCTCTGGAGTTCCTCATGGGCCGTTCTCTGGAGAAGAACGCCTACAATCTGGGCATTCTGGATACCTTGAAGGAGGCCCTGGAGGGGCTGGGCTTCTCCGCCTCCGATCTGTTTGAGATCGAGCCCGATGCGGGCCTGGGCAACGGCGGTCTGGGCCGTCTGGCCGCCTGCTATCTGGACTCCATGACCACCCTGGAGATCCCCGCCACCGGCTATTCCATCTGCTACGAGCTGGGTATCTTCAAGCAGAAGATCGTGGACGGCAAGCAGGTAGAGCAGGCAGACAACTGGCTGGGCCTGGGCGACGCTTGGCTCATCCCCAAGATGGATGAGACCGAGGAGGTCCGGTTCGGCGGCAAGATCGTGGACCACTGGGACGACAAGGGCCACAACCACCCCGAGCACGTGGGCTACACCACCGTTCTGGCCATTCCCCGCGATATGGAGATCGCCGGCTACAAGACCAACCACACCAACGTGCTGCGCCTGTGGGACGCCAAGAGCCCGGTGCCCGTGGATATGTCCCTGTATTCCCGGGGCGAGTACCTGAAGGCCGTAGAGCAGCAGGCCATGGCCGAGGTCATCGCTAAGGTGCTGTATCCTGACGACAACCACTACGAGGGCAAGTCTCTGCGCCTGAAGCAGCAGTACTTCTTCGTTTCTGCTACCGTGCAGTCCATCGTGCGCAAGCACCGTGCTCAGTATGGCACCCTGCGCAACTTCCACCAGAAGCACGTCATCCAGATCAACGATACCCACCCCACTCTGGTCATTCCCGAGCTGATGCGTATCCTGCTGGACGTGGAGGGCTACAGCTGGGACGAGGCCTGGAACATCGTCACCCACACCGTGGCCTACACCAACCACACCGTGCTGGCTGAGGCTCTGGAGCGCTGGCCCCAGGGACTCATCGAGAGCCTGCTGCCCCGTATCTGGCAGATCCTCAAGGAGATCGCTGCCCGTTATCAGCGCCAGCTGGAGCAGCACTTCGGCGGCGATATGAACAAGGTCTCCAAGATGGCCATCATCTGGAACGGCGAGGTCCGCATGGCCAACCTGTGCATCTGCGCCTGCTATGCCGTCAACGGCGTGTCCGCGCTGCACTCTGAGATCCTGAAGAAGGACGTGTTCCACGACGCGTATACCATGCATCCCGAGCAGTTCAAGAACGTGACCAACGGCATCGATCACCGCCGCTGGCTGTCTCAGATCAACCCCAAGCTGGACGCCCTGGTGCGTGAGTGCACCGGCGGAGATGACTATCTCCTTCACGCTGACGCCATCCTGGGCCTGGAGAAGTACAAGAACGACAAGGCCGTGCTGGAGCGCATGGAGGCCATCAAGAAGGAGAACAAGCGCCGCTTTGCCTCCTATCTGGCCCGGGAGAGCGGTGTGGTGCTCAACACCGACGCCATCTTCGACGTACAGGTCAAGCGTCTGCACGAGTATAAGCGTCAGCTGCTGAATGTCCTGCACATCGTACACCTCTATAATCAGCTGCGGGATAACCCCAACATGGAGTTTACTCCCCAGACCTTCCTGTTTGGCGCCAAGGCGGCCCCCGGCTACCATGTTGCCAAGCGGATCATCCAGCTCATCAACTCCCTGTCCGCCCAGATCAACGCCGATCCCATCTGCAAGGATAAGCTGCAGGTGGTCTTCCTGGAGAACTACCGCGTCTCCCTGGCTGAGAAGCTGATGCCCGCCAGCGAGTTGTCCGAGCAGATCTCCACCGCCGGCAAGGAGGCCAGCGGTACCGGCAACATGAAGTTCATGATGAACGGTGCCCTGACCATCGGCACCCTGGACGGCGCCAACGTGGAGATGCACCAGAAGCTGGGCGACGAGAACATCTTCCTGTTCGGCCTCACTGCCGATCAGGTGACCTCTCTGAAGGCCAACGGCTATCATCCCCAGGACTACTATCACCAGAACGGCGACCTGAAGCGGGTCATCGATCAGATCTCCGCCGGCTTTGCCGACAAGGAGTCCTACTCCGATCTGATGGATCGTCTGCTGCGCAGCGCCGGAGGCAGCCCCGCCGACGACTATATGCTGTTGGCTGACTTTGACAGCTACCGTCAGGCCCACTGCCGCGCTCTGGAGACCTACGCCGACCGGCAGCGCTGGAACCAGATGTCCCTGATCAACGTGGCTCGCTCCGGCATCTTTGCCGCCGACCGCTCCATCCGGGACTATGCCCGGGATATCTGGCACGTGCCCACCCGCGAGTGATTTTCTTCAAAAGATAAAAATAAGGTCCGCTTTTGCGGACCTTATTTTTTGTCTGCTCTTGCCAAAATGGGGGAAATGCACTACAATAAAGTAGAAAAGCAGTAGACTGTCGCCATAGGATGGCAGGCAGAAAATAATCATATGCAGGAGGAAAAGGTTATGGTTTCCATTGCTTCCGATCATGGCGGATATCGCCTGAAAGAACATATCAAAGCGTATTTGACGGCCAAAGGCATCAGCGTGCTGGACTGCGGCTGTGACAGCCTGGACAGCTGTGACTATCCCATCTTCGGCAAGGCTGCGGCTCAGGCAGTGGCCGATGGGCGCTGCGAAAAGGGCATCGTGATCTGCACCACCGGCATCGGCATCTCCATCTCCGCCAATAAGGTCAAGGGAATCCGCTGTGCCCTGTGCAGCGAGCCTCTCTCTGCTGAGATGACCCGCCGGCACAACGATGCCAACATGCTGGCTATGGGAGCTGGCATGATCGGCCCCAATATGGCCGAGCGCATTGTAGACACCTTCCTCTCCACCGAGTTTGAGGGAGGCCGCCACGCCCGCCGCGTGGGCCTGATGATGGATATCGAAAAAGAATAAAAGCAAAAAATCCTGGCGACCGAAGTCGCCAGGATTTTTTTGTGTCAAGAGGGGAAAACCTCAAACATTAGGACCAGCTGTAGGTAACAGTAAAGTCCTTGGTACCGCCGTCCTCAAAGGTGACGGTGATGGTGATGTCCATGCTGTCGCCGCTGGTGCAGCTGGTCAGAGCCTCGGACTTCACAAAGGTCAGCTCCAGATTGGGGTCGGAGTAGGAGACAGTGGCCTCGGTGTCGGTGCCCACGGCGGACTCGGCATAGGTGCCGGTGCCGGTGGCCTTGACGGAGGAGATCTTGGAGGAGATATCCACACCGGCAGGATCAATGGCCAGCTTCACGCCGGCAGCAGCCAGGCCGCCGGAAGCGGTGGGATCGGTCACGGTCACAGTGTCGCTGAGGTAAACAGCGGTCAGGGTGACGTTGCCCTGCACGTTGGCAATCACGTCGCCGGCGGCGTACAGGTTGCCCTCGCCGTCAGACCAACCCAGGAACTGGTGGCTGCCGTAGGTGGGCTCGGTGCCGCTAATGGTAAAGTCCTTGCCCTGAACGGCGGTAGCCTCCTGAGGAGCGCCGGAGCCGGAGCCGGCGGAGTAGGTCACCTTGTAGTTGGCGGGAGCCACATTACCGGCAACCTCCTGGATGAACACGGCCTTCACAGCGCCGTCCTTCAGGATGACGGTGGCCAGGTCATTGGCGTCGGTCTTGATGCCGTTGATGGTGCCCACGGTCAGGTCCTTGCCATCGTACTTCACCACCAGGGCGTTGTCCTGGAAGCTGTAGTAGCTGAAGCCCTGGTTCTCGTTGCCGAAGCCAACCACGCCGTTCTCCACGCGCTTGGTACCGTCATTGACAGAAGCAATCTCGCTGGTGTACAGGTTGACCTTGGTAACCAGGCCATTGGCGTCCACGGAGTAGCTCTTCACGGAGAAGATGCCGGCAGCCTTCAGGGTGGTGGCAGCAGCGGAGCCCTTCTTCACGTCCAGAGTGGTAACCTTGCCGTCCACCACAGCGTCAAAGGCGTAGTACTCGCCACGGCTGTCCTTGTTATCGGCGGCAGAAGCGTCGCCCACCACGAAGGTCACCTGCTCGGCGGTGTTGTTCTCCAGCACGGCGGACTCAATGTAGACCACCTTGGCCATGTTGGAGGAATCCTTAAAGACCACGGTCTTGGTGGTGCTGTTGTCGTCGCTGATGTTGGGAACGTTCTGGATGCCGGTGTAGATCACATAGTCGTCGCCGTCCTTGACCTGGAAGACAGTCTGGCTGTTGGCATAGACGGTGGCGCCGTTGATGGTCATAGCGGCCTTGCCGGTCTCAATGTTCAGGTTGCTGTCGGAAGAGGCGGCAGCGCTGCTCTTATCCTCCAGGGTATAGACATTGTCGCTGTCCTTGGTGTAGGCAACAATGTGCTTGTCCAGAGTAGAAGCGGAGGCATCGGTCTCCACCTCAATCACCTTACCGTCGGTGAGCAGCAGCTTGGCGTAGTGGGTGGTGGTACCAAACTTGGTGTCATCCTGATAGCCCACCACAAAGGCGTAGTCGCTGGAGGACTCGGCCTCGCCAATGGCGATCACATAGCCCTGAGCGTCCAGATAGAACACGATGTCCTTGTCCACGGAGCCGGTGGTGATGTAATCACTGGTCTTGAACTGAGCAGAATACTTATAGGTCTGACCGCCCACCACAAAGCTCTCGTTGGCGGTGACCTTGGTCACCTGGCCGGAAACCTCACGGGCAGCGACCATGGACTCGATCTCAGAGGTCTTCTGGCTGTAGGTGAACAGAACCATGTCATCCACGTCAAAGCCGGTAGCCTCAAACTTCTTGCCGTCGGCCACAGGAGACTGGGACAGATCAGAGACGATCACATAGGGCGCCTCATCCTCATCCACGTCGTCCTCACCCATCACGGAGGAGATCTGGCCGGCGTAGGTGTTCACGATGGAGACCACCACAGAACCCTTCTCGCTGGAGGAGACATACTCCTTGGTGATGAAGATCTCCATCACGGTGCCGTTTCCGGTGCCCAGCAGGGCATTGTCGTTGGTCTTGCTCACATTGCTCTGGGAGAAGGTGCTGCCGGTGTTGCCATCCAGGTTGATGGTCCAGGTGTACTTGCTGGAGTCAGCCAGAGTCTCACCCACGGTGTTGAACAGCTCCTTGCCGGTGACCTCACCGTTCACGATGTAGTCAGCCTCGTCGGCGGCAACCACAACCTGCTCGCCCTTGTAGTTCCAGGTGCGGGCGGGACGGGCAAAGGCGTCGGAGGTAACGGCAGTGTCGATCTTCAGGCTGCCGTTGAAGAGCTTCTCGCCCAGCTGAACGGCATACTTGCCGTCGTCCAGCACCTTGTCGGCCATGGCCTTGGCGTAATCCGCGGAGCTGGTGATGTCCTTGTACTCCACATCGCCGGTGATGGTGATGTCACCCACAATGATGGTAGAGCCATTCTTGGTGGGCTGCACCATGGTGGCCTCCAGAGTGTTCAGAGCCAGCTGAGCCACGTTGTTGCGGGACAGAGCGTCGTTGACACCGGTATTGATGTCCTTGAACAGATCGATGGAAGAGGCCTGCTTAACAGTGGCGATCTGCCAGTCGCTGCCGAAATCGGAGCTGTACTGGAAGTAGCCCAGAGCCTTCATCATCATCAGGCTGGCCTGCACGGCGGTAACAGGATCGTCAGAGCCGTAAGTGGTGGCGCTGGTGCCGCTGGTCACGCCGGCGGCGTAGCAGGCGGCCACATAGGGGTGGGCCCACTCGGGCACATCGGTGAAGGGGATGGAAGCGTTCTTAAAGTCCTCCACCTTCAGACCCAGCAGATTGGCCATAATAGTGGCCATCTCAGCGCGGGTAACGTTCTTGTCGGGGTTAAAGTTGCCGTTTTCATCGCCTACCATCACGCCCACGGCCTGCATCACAGCAATGGCCTCCTGGTGGTGCTCAGACGATACGTCGGCGTAGCTCATAGCGCCGGCGCCCATCACCATCATGCCGGAGAGCATGGTAGCAGAGAGGGCCAGGCTGAGAGCCCGTTTCAGGTTTCTCATTGAGAGTTCCTCCTTACAAAATTTGGTCAAAGAAAGTTGGCTACCAAGTACAGGAAAGCATAACGACCCTTACATGCATCAAATGGTTGCATATTCCATTAAAATTAGA
>CAJLCG010000056.1 GCA_905205085.1 uncultured Oscillospiraceae bacterium | reverse complement strand
CCTGCTGCCGCCAAAGCGCCGAAGTTCTTCCTTATGATGGCTTTTCCTGGGTGCGCCGCTCCCGGATCATTCCGTGCAGGCAGTCCAGAGCCGAGGCCAAACCGCCAATTTCGTCGATCAGCCCTAATTCGACAGCCTCCTGGCCGTAGATCACACTGCCCACGTCAGCGGCCAGCTCGCCGGTCTTCAGCATCAGCTCGGTGAAGGTCTCCCGCTTGATTTTGCTGTTGGCGGTGACAAACTGGGTAATGCGCTCCTGGACCCGCTCAAAGTAATAGAAGGTCTGGGGCACCCCGATCACCAGGCCGTTGAGACGCACTGGGTGGATGGTCATGGCCGCCGAGGGAGCGATGAATGACCGCTTGGCCGACACCGCCAGAGGCACCCCGATGGAGTGCCCGCCCCCCAGCACCAGGGAGACGGTGGGCTTGGACATACCGGCAATGAGCTCGGCAATGCCGAGGCCTGCCTCCACGTCGCCGCCCACCGTGTTCAGCAGCACCAGAAGCCCGTCGATGGCCTCGCTCTCCTCCACCATGGCCAGCAGGGGCATCACGTGCTCATATTTGGTGCTCTTGCTGCTGGGGGGCAGCACCTGATGGCCCTCCACCTGGCCCACGATGGTCAGCACGTGGACCGTGCCTTTACTGGTCTGGATGATGGAGGAGCCATACTCCAAAATAGGGTTTTCCTCCTTCGTGGTCTCCGGGGTCGTGTCCTGCAACTCTTTATTTTCGTCCATACGTCCGCTCCTTTCCCAGGGTTAGGATGACCGAATTGGAACGAAATAAACAAAAAATGCCCCCGCCGGAGGTTTCACTCCAGCAGGAGCAGAATCAGTGAGGCGAAACGAAGTTTCGCAAAACGTTCTTTTGATTCTTTTCTTTAGAAAAGAATTAAGCCTCGTAAATGGCTTTCATGCCTTTGAAGGTCATATAACAGTCCAGCTTGCTCACCGTCTCAAAGGGAGCGTGCATACTAAGGACAGGGACGCCCGCATCCAGGGTATCAATGTTCCGCTCGGCCATGAACATGGCCACGGTGCCGCCGCCGCCGGCGTCCACCTTGCCCAGCTCGGCCATCTGCCACACCACGTCGGCCTCATCCAGCACCTTGCGCACATAGGCCACCAGCTCGGCGGAGGCGTCGGAAGCGCCCGACTTGCCCCGGGCGCCGGTGTACTTGCACAGGCCCATGCCGTAGTTCACCAGGGCGCTGTTGCGCTTCTCATAGACCTCGGCAAAGTTGGGGTCGTAGGCGGCGGTCACGTCGGCGGACAGGCAGAAGGAGGCCTCGTAGCAGGAGCGCAGAGACACCCCCTGACCGGCGCACAGGTCGGCCATGAAGGTATCAAACGCGGCGGACTTCATGCCGGTCACGCCCTCAGAGCCGATCTCCTCCTTGTCGGCCAGCATACACACGGCGGTGCGCCGGGGCGTATCCAGCTGGAACAGAGCGGCCAGGCAGGCGTAGCCGCACACCCGGTCGTCGTGGCCGTAGGCTCCGATGAGGGAGCGGTCAAAGCCGATGTCGCAGGCGTTGAAGGCGGGGACAGCGGACAGCTCCGCGGAGATGAAGTCCTCCTCCACGATGCCGTACTTGCGGTTCAAGAGCTCCAGAATGGCGATTTTCACCCGGTCGCTGCCCTCGTCGTCGGCCAGAGGACGGCTGCCCACCAGGATGTTCAGGCTCTCCGCCGGGATGGCCTCGCTCAGGGCCTTCTTGGACTGCTCCACGCCCAGATGGGGCAGCAGGTCGTCAATGGTAAACTTGGGGTCCCCTTCTCCGTTGCCCACGGACACGCGGACCACATCCCCATTCTTCAGGGCCACCACACCGTGGAGCTCCAGGGGGATGGTCACCCACTGGTACTTGCGCAGGCCGCCGTAGTAGTGGGTCTTGAGGAAGGAGAGCTCGTCGGCCTCATAGAGGGGGCTCTGCTTCAAATCCAGGCGGGGGGAATCGATGTGGGCCGCGCCGATGTTGGCGCCCTTGTCCAGATTCTCCTGGCCCATGACGGCCAGCATTACCGCCTTGCCCCGGTTCACCCGGTACACCTTGTCCCCGGGCTTGAGGGCCATGCCCCGCTCATAGGGCTGGAAGCCGGCGTCCTTGGCCAGGGCTACCGCCCGCTCCACGCACTCCCGCTCCGTCTTGCCCGCGTCCAAAAACTGCTTGTAGCCGGTGCAGTAGGCCTCCATGGGCTCCAGCTCCTGGGGATTCATGCGGTCATAGCCGTTCTTTTTATTGTAGCTCAGGGCACGGCGCAGCTCCTCGCCCCGGGTCAGTTCTTTTTTCTCATCCATTGGAAAAACCTCCTTTGTACCATTATTGTATGTGTTCCTGTAAAATCGATTCTACCAACGTTCTGGCCTGGCGGGCAAATTCCTCCGCCTGGGCGCAGTCATTATATAAGGTATAGCCGCAGCCCTGGGTAAAATAGTCGTCACTCTTCTGGGCCCTCACCCGGGACCAGGCGTATTCCTCCGAGATGCCCTCCCGGGCCATGATGCGCTGCACCCGCACCTCCGGGGGCGCAATCACTGCAATGGTGGCGTCACACAGCTTGGCCAGCGGGCTCTCCAGCAGAGCAATGGCGTCAATGGCCACCAGGTTCTTTCCCTTGGCACGGTACTCCTCCAAGAGCTCCTGGGTTCGCTTCACCGTAGCGGTCTGGGCAATGGTATTGAGCTTCTCCAGCTTCTCTGGGTCTCCGAAAACAATGGCCCCCAGCTTTTTTCGGTCGATGGCTCCGCTCTCGTCCCGCAGCGGGCCAAAGGCGCTCTCCAGCATCCCCTGCAAAGTAATATCACTTTCCAGAAGGTTGTGGTACACCGCGTCACAGTCGATGACCGCGCCCCCCAGCTTTTCGATCTCCCGCAGCGCGGTGGTTTTCCCTGCCCCGGTGGGGCCGGTAATGCCCAGAATGGTCATGGGCGTATCTTTTATCACGCGAAATCGCCTCCGAATGGATGGAGTATAGAGGACTAGAATATAGCCCCCGTTGATCAGCAAATTCAATGCTCCTGCGAAGCTTCCAAGCAGCAGGTTGACCCCGCCCAAAACCGCGCATACCGCAAAGACACACTGGAGCACAATCCACATGGCCGGATATCGCACCCAAAGTCCCACCACCATGGCGATGAGAGAAATCGGGATACTGACACTTCCGTAATTTTCCATGGTAAAAATGCCTACGGCAACCGTAATGGCCACCAGCAGCGCGGTCCAAAACAAATAGGCTGGCGAACGCTCCCTTACATATGGCTGAGACAGTGCAGAACGGACAGGCTGGACTGCCTGAGGGTTCTCCCACATCATGAGCTGATCTAAGCTCACTCCGTACAGCCCGGCTAAGGCTTTTAGGGTGTCCACTCCCGGCTCCGCCTTGTCCGTCTCCCACTTGGAGATGGTTTGGCGGGTGACAAACAGGGCCTGGGCCACATCCTCCTGGGACAGGCCCTTCTCTTTTCGCAGTCTTTGCAGATTTTCTCCGAACGTCATACCCATCCCCCTCCGCTTTCTTTATAAAACAGCTGTCGCACCGGTTGGGAGGACAGATATTTTACCCAGACGCAGAGCATGGCCGCCAAGCCCGCACTGATGATCCCTGAGGCCAGCTGTTCTGCACGGACGGTACAGATGGCGGCCACAAGGATACTCAGCCCTTCCCCGCACAGGATGCCGCCCCACACATAGGTGCTGCGGACCCAGAGGCTCAGAAAAACGGCCGCGGAGCCCAGCGTCCCCCCAAAGGCAAGGACCTGGAGGGGCTCGCCCCCATCCAGCTGGCCTGCCGCTGCCACCGCCAGCCAAACTGCCAGGCGGATCAGGGCCATGGTCCGGTATTGGTCGGAAGGCGTTTTTTCATGGGACTCTTTGGAGTCCGGCCCCGTCTGAGTTCGGCCGGTCAGCTGGTCCAAGGTGACCTGGTAAAGATCGGCCAGGGCCTTCAGGTTATCCACTCCCGGCTCCGCCTTATCGGTCTCCCACTTGGAGATGGTCTGGCGTGTGACAAACAGAGCCTGAGCCACGTCCTCCTGGGACAGCCCTTGCTCTTTCCGCAGCCGCTGCAAATTTTCACCCAACGTCATACCCATCACCTCAGCTTCAGCGTACCGGAAGGGCGCAAAACCGTCAAGCAATTTCCGTGCAACCTAAGGTTGCAGGCCTTGGGGCCCAAGGGTTACACGTGGATGATATGAAACCCAGCCGCCTTGTTGAGACGGTTGGCAATGGCCAGGCCAATGCCGGTGGCGTCGGGGCACTGGGCCCAGATGGCGGGCACGCTGGTGTGATCAAAGGAGCGCAGGGCATCAAAAATATGCCGGGCCTGCTCCTCCTTGTCCCCCGCCGGGCCCAGGTCCATGACGGGCCTCGTCTCAGACCGTCTCGTGAACAGGGGTAAAAACTCATCAAAGCAGATGATGCCGTCCTCCGGGGCCGCATGGGAGGCGATGTACTCTGCACTTTTCTGCGGGTCACCGGTCACCACGGTAACCGGTGCCTTAGGGGCGTAGTGGCGGTACTTCATACCAGGTGCCTTGGGCTGCTCCCCGGCTCCCATGAGGCGGGTGACTGCCGGGTCTACCGCCACCTCCCCCAGCACTGCCTCCAGCTGCTCCAGAGTGATGCCGCCGGGCCGCAGCAGCCGGGCCGGGGTATCGGTCAGGTCAATAATGGTGGACTCCACCCCAACCGAGCAGGGGCCGCCGTCCACGATGGCATCGATCTTCCCGTCCATGTCCTCCAGCATGTGCTGGGCGGTGGTGGGGCTGGGACGGCCCGAGGTATTCCCCGAGGGAGCCGCCACCGGTACCCCCGCCGCGTCGATGATGGCCCGGCACAGGGGGTGGGCGGGACAGCGCATGCCCACCGTATCCAGCCCGGCGGTGACCACGTCAGGGACGATGTCCTTCCGGCGCAGGATCATGGTCATGGGGCCGGGCCAGTAGGCATCGGCCAGCTGATAGGCTGTCAAGGGAATATCCTTGCAGTACCGCTCCAGCCAAGAGGCGTCCGGAATATGTAAGATGAGAGGGTTGTCCTGGGGACGGCCCTTGGCCTCAAAAATGTGGGCCACAGCCTCCTCGTTAAGGCCGTTGGCCCCCAGGCCGTACACCGTCTCGGTGGGAATACCCACAAGGCCACCATCCCGAAGGATGGCGGCCGCTTCGTCCATGTTTTTCTCTGTCAGTCGCTTTGTATTCAACGAAAAGACTCCCTTACTTTGTCTCGCTCAGGGCTTGAGAATAAGATCCTGGAGCTCCTGGGGGATGGACACGATCACGTCGGCCCCCGCCGCCTCCAGCTCCTCCCGACTCCGGAAGCCCCACAGCACCCCGCAGCCGGTGAGCCCGCCGTTTTTCGCCGTGCGGATGTCCACGTTGCTGTCTCCCACAAACAGGGTGTCCTCCCGGGTGGCCCCCAGGCGCTCCATCAGCTTGTAGAGAAGGGTGGGATCGGGCTTGGTAGGCAGGCCGGGCAGGGCCCCCTGGACCACGGGGAAAATCCCCGGGTAGTAGTGCTCCACCACGGGGCCGGCCATCACATCCGCCTTGTTGGACAGTACTGCGATGGAGACACCCGCCTCCCGCAGAGCCTTGGCCACTTCGGGCATGCCTGCATAGGGGGCGGTCTTGTCCTCCTTGTGGACGCCGTACCAGTCCATAAATTCCTGATAAGCCTGGTCCAGCATCTCCTGGCTGGTCCCCTGGGGGGCAAAGCGCTCCACCAGCTTGGGGATGCCGTTACCCACCATCAGCTTAAAGGCGTCTACCGTGTGGGTGGGCCAGCCGTGGAGGGTGCAGACGTGGTTGCCCGTGTCCGCCAGGTCGTCGATGGTGTTTAGCAGGGTGCCGTCCAGGTCAAAAATCACATGCTTATACATGGGAAGAAAACCTCACTCGTAAATGCCGATCTCCATGCCGCCGATCTCCACGGCGGTCTCCTTGGAGAAGCCGGCGCGCTGCAGATAGGCCTTCACCGCCATCTGGGCATGCTTGGGGTTGACCCGCTCGTCCTCCAGGTCCAGGTCCAGGCGGTTGTCCTCGCCGCCGCACACCACACCGGTGTCGTCCAGTACCTCGTTGAGCTCGCCCACGAAGTCCTCCAGAGTCAGTCCCTCGGGCAGGTCCTTATAGTGAATATACAGTTCCATGTGATAAACTCCTATCTTTCGTTTTCTTCAGCCCGCAGCTTCTCCGCCTGATCGGCGGCAGCCAGGGCGTCGATGACCTCGTTAAGGTCTCCGTCCATAATACTGTCAATCTTATACAGGGTCAGGCCGATGCGGTGGTCGGTGACCCGGCCCTGGGGAAAGTTATAGGTGCGGATGCGCTCGTTACGCATACCGCTGCCCACTTGGCTGCGCCGCTGGGCGGTATACTCGCTGGAGATCTTCTCCTGCTCCGCCTCGTAGAGCCGGGAGGCCAGAATGCGCATGGCCTTGTCCCGGTTCTGGAACTGGCTGCGCTCCTGCTGGCACTCCACCACGGTGCCCGTGGGCTTATGAATGAGGCGCACGGCGGAGGAGGTCTTATTGACGTGCTGGCCTCCCGCACCGGAGGAGCGGAATACCTGCATCTCAATATCGGCGGGGTTTAATTGCACGTCGGCGGTCTCCATCTCGGGGAGCACCGCCACAGTGACCGTAGAGGTGTGCACCCGGCCACCGGACTCGGTCTCCGGTACCCGCTGCACCCGATGAACTCCGCTTTCAAACTTTAAGCGGGAGTAGGCCCCGTCTCCTTCAATGGTAAAGGAAATTTCCTTCACGCCGCCCAGCTCCGTTTCGCTGACGCTGTCCACCTCGGTCTTCCAGCGGTTTGCCTCGGCAAACATGGAGTACATGCGGTACAGGGAGTGGGCAAACAGGGCGGCCTCCTCGCCGCCCACGCCGGCCCGAATTTCCACGATCACGTTTTTGTCGTCGTTGGGGTCCTTGGGCAGCAGCAGAATTTTCAGCTCCTGCTCCAGACGCTCCAGGTCCTCCTTGGACTGCTTCCACTCCTCCTGAGCCAGCTCCTTCATCTCCGGGTCGCTCAGCAGGCTCTCTGCCTCCTGGTGGCGCTGCTGGGTCTGAAGGTAGGTGCGGTAGGTCTCCACCAGGGGCTGGAGCTCAGTCTGCTCCTTATTCAGTTTGGCCACCAAAGCCGGGTCCTCGTAGGTTTCGGAGGCGCTCAGGCGGGCCTCGATCTGGCTGTATTTGGCCTCAATGGCGGCCAGTTTGTCCTGCATTAAGGGACCTCCCGTTCAGTTAATTTTAAATTTCAGCTTTCCCGGTCCAGTACAAAGGATTTTACCAGAGCCAGTGGCTCCCGGATGTACATCTGGATGCGGGATGGGATATGAGTGGTGGGAGCGGCCAGGGTGGAGACGTGGCCGTAGCCAAAGCGCTCGGCCAGCATTCTGGACCGGGTAAGGTGGAAGCCATTGGACACTACCAGTACTCCCTCCTCCCCTACGTCCACGCCCTGCTCTTCCAACAGTTCTCGGGAGTAAATGAGATTTTCTTTGGTATTGCTGGATTCATCCTCCAGCAAAATCTGGTCAGGGTCTACCCCGTGTTCCTCCAGGTAACCTGCCATGCAGGCGGCCTCGGAGGTGGGCTCGTTGCTCCCCTGGCCCCCGGACACCACTACCGTCATCTCCGGATGGTCGTCCAGGTAGTCTAGAGCGGTATCCAATCGGTCCTGGAGCAGAATAGAAGGTTCGCCCCCGGGCATCACCCGGCAGCCCAGAATAATCATCACCTGGGGGTCCCCCGACACATGGTCGTAGGCCCCGTACATCACCGCGCCAAACAGTCCCGCAAAACACAAAATTCCTGCCAGCACCAGGGCTAGCAGTACCTTGAGCCATCGCTGCGGCTGCTTTCCACGGTATCCTGCCATAGGTGGGCCTCCTCTCTCTTACCCTTCGCCCCGGGCCTCCTCCAGCTGGGCAGATAACTCCTCCCAGCGGCCGTAGAGCTTCAAAATCTCTTCCTCCAGGGCCTCCTTCTGTTCATAGAGCTCCTGGAGCTTCAAATAGTCGGCGGAGGCCTCCTCGATCTGCAAGGTGAGGTCGTACATCTGCTCCTCCGCCTTACCCACCGCCCGCTCGGCGGCAGTCACCTCTTTTTCCAGCATCTTAGTGCCACCGGGACGCTTGGGCTTCTCCTTCTTCTCTACCGGGGCCTTAGCGGTCTGAACAGGAGCGGCAGCGGCCGTCTTACTGAACTGACCCCTAGCCCGGGCGGCCTGAAATTCCTCATAGGTGCCCTTGAAGTCGGTGATGTGCCCGTCCTCCAGCAGCCAGATGCGGCTGGCAAAGCGCTCGATAAAGTAGCGGTCGTGGGAGACAAAGAGCAGGTTGCCCTCGTACTCCTCCACCGCCTCCTCAATCCACTCCCGGCTCTGGATATCCAGATGGTTGGTGGGCTCGTCCAAAATCAGCAGGTTGATCTTCGCGTCCATGAGCATACACAGACGCAAGCGGCTCTGCTCGCCGCCGGACAGGGCGGAGACGGGCTTAAAGACGTCCTCTCCCCGGAACTTGAAGGCCGCTAACCGGTTGCGGGCGGTCTGAGCGGTGCAGTCCAGGTCGTAGAGCATGGTGTCCACCAGGTTGCGCTCCGGGTGACTGAAGTGGATGATCTGGGGCAGGTAGCCGATTTTCACGGTGGGGCCCATACGGAGCTTGCCGCTGTCGGGCTCCTCCTCCCCCATCAAAATCTTAATGAGGGTGGACTTGCCGGTGCCGTTGTCTCCCAGCAGGGCGATGCGCTCGCCCCCCACCACTTCCAGATTCACGTCGGAAAACAGGGTGCGGTCCCCAAAGGACTTTTTCAGGTTCTTGATGGTAAGAACTTCGTCGCCACGGAATTCCCGCTCCCCAAAGCGCACCTCCATCTTCCGCTCCTTTTTGGGGCGGTCGGTGACCCGCATGCGCTCAATGCGCTTCTCCATGGACTGGGCCCGCTTGAAGGTCTTGTCCATGCCCGAGTAGGCCCAGGTGCGCAGCTGCTCGGCGGCCTTCTCCAACTGCTGGATCTTGGCCTGCTCTTTCTCATACTGCTTGAGCTTTTCCTCGTAGCGCCGCTCCTTCTCCACAGCGTAGAAGCTGTAGTTGCCGGAATAAAACTCCGCCTTGCCCTCCTGGATCTCGATGATCCGGTCCACCACCTTGTCCAAAAAGTAACGGTCGTGGGAGACGGTGAGCACAGTGCCCTTGAACTTCTCCAGATACTCCTCCAGCCACTCGGTGGCCCGGAGATCCAGATGGTTGGTGGGCTCGTCCAGCAGGAGAATGTCGGTGTCCTCCAGAATGAGGCGGGCCAGGTTTACCCGGGTCTTCTCCCCGCCGGAGAGCTTGTCAAAGAGCTGCTCCCGCATGGCCTGGGGAATGGACAGGCCGTTACAGACCTTGTTGGTCTTGGTCTGGGTGTCGTAGCCCCCGGCGGCCTCAAAGGCGGCGGTGAGCTTATCGTACCGGCTCATCACCGCCGGGTCGGTGTCCCCGTCCGCCATCCGGGCGGCCAGCTGGGTCATCTCCTCCTCCATATGGTGCAGGGGCTCAAAGGCGGTGGCCAGCACGTCCTCCACGGTGTAACCCGCGGGGTAAACAGGGATCTGGGAGATGAGGCCCAGCCGCTTTCCAGGGGCCAGCACCACATCTCCCTCGTCGTAGTCCATGACTCCAGTGAGGATGCGGAGCAGGGTCGTCTTGCCGCAGCCGTTGGGCCCCAGCAGACCAACCCGCTCCCCCGTGTCCACCTGGAAGGTCAGGCCATTCAATATTTTATTTCCAACCTCAAATTCTTTGACCAGATTGGATACGGAAATATCGATCATAACGTCCTCTTACGTGATTTCTTCTCTCTTAGCAAAGGGTAAGCAGCTGGGCGGTGAGCTCCTCCAGAGCCATACCCCGGGAGGCCTTGACCAGAATGGTGCTGTCCGGGCGCACTACCTGAGGCAGTACCGCCTTGGCCTCCTCCTTGTTCGCACAAGAGTACACGGTGGGTACCCCTGCGTCCCTGGCTCCCTGAGCCATATGCTCAGACAGCTTACCCACCGCTACCAGGCAGTTGATCCCCCGCTTGCCCAGGTAATCTCCTACCCCGGCGTGGAGGGCGGGGGCATAGGGCCCCAGCTCAAACATGTCGCCCAGAATGGCCACCTTCCAGCTGCTGTGGGTGTCGGCCAGCACGCTGATGGCCGCCCGCATGGACTGGGGATTGGCGTTGTAGGAGTCATCCAGAATGGTGATCTCCCCCTCCCGCTGGATCACGTTCATCCGCATGCGGGTGGGAACAAAGCGGGCAATGCCGTCCTCGATCTCGTCGGGGGTGAGACCAAAGTGCTCGCCCACCGCCGCGGCGATGAGGGTGGGATAGATCATGTGTTCCCCCAGGGCAGGGATTCTGATGTCCCGCTCCATGTTGGGGGTGGTAACGTGGCAGTGGATGTGGCTGACTCCGTCGCCGCCGGTAACCTGGGCACGGTAGTCGGCATCCTCTGCCTTGCCGCAGAACACCGCCTGCACCGGGGTATTGCCCCGCAGAGTGGTGAGCATGGGGTCGTCGGCGTTGAGCACCACCAGGCCGCCCTCCTTGCGGATGTTGGGCAGCAGCTCGCACTTGGCCTTGAAGATGTTCTCCCGGCTGCCCAGCTTCTCGATGTGGGCGTCGCCGATGTTAGTGATGACCCCCACCTCCGGGCGCACGATGTCGCTGAGGTAGTCGATCTCCCCCGGCTTATCCATACCCATCTCCAGCACACCCACCTGGTGGGTGTGGTCCAGACGCAGCAGGGTCAGGGGCAGGCCGATGTTATTATTGAAGTTGCCTTCCGTTTTCAGTACCTTGTACTTGACAGAGAGCACCGCCGCGATCATATCCTTGGCCGTGGTCTTGCCCACGCTTCCGGTGATACCCACAAAGGGGATCTGAAAGCGGTTTTTATACCAGGCGGCCAGGTCCCGCAGGGCCCGCTCAGTGTTGCCCACCTGGATGTAGAACTTGTCCTCCCGGTAGTCGGTGCGCACCCGGGCGGTGAGGCAGCCCGCAGCCCCCGCCTCCAGGGCGGAGGTGATGTAGGCGTGGCCGTCAAACCGCTCCCCTACCAGGGGGATGAACAGGGAGCCGGGATGGATATCCCGGCTGTCGGTATCCACCCCGCTCACAGTCAATTCCATGTCCTGGGAGCCGCCCAGCAACGTACCGTGTACCGCTTCCAGCAGTTGGCCAACAGTGATGGTCTCCATATGGTTATGCTCCTTCCTTGCGGGCCTTCAGGGAGGACTCCACAATGGTCTCACACAGGGTGGCATAGTCCATGCCCACCGCCGCCGCCTCCTGGGGCACCAGGCTGGTGGGGGTCATGCCGGGCAGAGTGTTGATTTCCAGGAAATAGGCCTCGCCGTCCTCGGTGACAATAAAGTCGGCCCGGGAGTACACGGCCAGACCCAGCTCTTCAAACACGGCCACCGCCGCATCCCCTACCTTCTTCTCCCACTCGGGGGGAATCTCGGCGGGGCACACCTCCCGGGCAGCGCCGGGCTGGTACTTGTTGGCGTAGTCGTAGAAATCAGCCTGGGGAATGATCTCAATGGAGGGCAGCGCCTTCCCATTAAGCACGGCCACCTGGATCTCACGGCCCTTTACGTACTGCTCCAGTACCGTGCGGCCGCCCAGGCGGATGCTCTCCTCCAGACCACGGCGCAGGTCGTCCTTGGTGTGGGCGATGGTCACGCCGATGGAGGAGCCGCTGGCGATGGGTTTGACCACCGCGGGCAGCTGCGTGTCATTCATCAGCTGCTCCAGGTTCTCCTCCGTCACGGTGACGGTGCTCCAGCTGGGGGTGCGCACCTTGTGGGCCACCAGGCGCTTGGTCATATCCTTATCCATAGCGATGGCCGAGCCCAGACAGCCGGATCCGGTATAGGGAACGCCCAGCAGGTCCAGGGTGGCCTGGATACGGCCGTCCTCTCCGCAGGCCCCGTGGAGAGCCAAATAGACCACATCGGCCTGGGCACACAGCTCCAGCACGCCCTGCCCAATGGCAGAGGGGCTGGTATCCTTCCGGCTCGCCCGCACCTGGTCCAGGTCGGGAGCCTCAGGGCTTACCTTTTTAAAGGCCTGGGGAATGGGGGCCTCAAAGGGGTCCACCGTGCGGTCGGTCCCCTCCACGCCAAAAAACAGGTCCACCAGGGCCACTTTATGTCCTTTGGAACGCAGGGCCTCGCACACCATGGCTCCGGAGGACAGGGATACATTACGCTCGGGGCTCAGGCCACCGGCCAATACCACTATTTTCATCCTTAACGACACCTCTATATCAGTGATCAAAGATCCGTGTTGGTATATTCTACACGCTAATGTTTTATTTTAGCACAGGCAGCACCAATGCACAAGGCAAGGGTACCATTTTCCCCTGTTTTTTCCGCCTTACACGCAGGCGCAGGCCTCCTTGTGCCGGTGGGACACCAACACGCTCACCTGGGGGAAACGCTTGGCCAGATACTGGGCCACCCGGTCGCAGATCACGTTCTCGGTGGCATAGTGGCCCGCATCCAGCAGGTTGACACCCAGAGCCCGGGCCTCCAGGAACTGGTCATACTTTACGTCTGCAGTGACAAAGGTGTCGCAGCCCATGGCTACCGCGTCGGCCAGCATAGAGCCGCAGGCGCCGCCGCCTACCGCCACCCGGTGTACCGGACGGCCTCCGTCGGTGTAGCGCACGCCCGCCGCGCCCAGCAGCATCTTCACTCGGCCGGCGTAGTCCGCCGCGCTCATGCCCGGCTGGTGGCACATACCCACCCGGCCGATGCCGTAGGTTCGTCCCGCCCGGTCCACTCCGTCGGGATGGAGCTGGGCCACCTCCTGCAGGCCCAGAGCCTGGGCCAGGCAGTCGTTCACTCCGTCCTGAGCGGCGTCCAGATTGGTGTGGCAGCAGATGGCGGCAATCTTCGCCTCCGCCAGAGCCAGCAGGGTACGCCCAGTGACGCTCTCATCGGTGAGGACCTTCACCGGGTGGAAGATCACCGGGTGGTGGGACACAATGAGCTGGCAGCCCAACTTCTGCGCCTCCTCCACCACCTCCTGGGTGATATCCAGGGCCACCAGAATCTTATCTGCCTCGGCCTCTCCCCGGCCCACCAGAAAGCCTGCGTTGTCAAAATCCATCTGGGTCTCAAAGGGGGCCCACTCATCCATTGCACCGTAAATATCCTTTACCGTTGCCATTGCTGCCACTCCTCTTTCATGGTAAGTAATTCCTGATATACGTTCTCCAGCGCCCGGCGGCGCTCCTGAATCTGCTCCCCCCGGCCCTTGGACATGCCGTCCAGGGCCCGGCGCAGCTTCTTGGCCTGCTGCTCCAGGTACTCCCCCCGCAGAGGGTCCCGGCTCTGCCGTCCCGCCCAGAGCTGACCGGGGGTCTGAGCTCCCATCTCCCCTGCGGTCACCCGCATCACCACATACAGGGTATCCCCCTCCTGGGCCAGCTGCTCCTTGGCAATGGCATAGCCGTTTTGGCCCAGCCACTCCCGCAGCTCAGGCAGGGAGCTCATAGGTTGGAGGATCAGGGGGATCTTCTCCTCCAAAACCCAGGGAGCGGCCTCCAGGATCTGGGCAATGGTCTCGCCCCCCATCCCGGCGATGACGATGGCGTCTACCTCGCCGGGGCGGATGCCCGCCAGGCCGTTACACAGCCGGAAGGCCATCTTGTCCCCGCAGCCATACTGTCGGGCGGTCTCCCGGGCCCGGTCCAGGGGGCCCTTCCGCAGGTCGGAGGCGATGGCCCAAGGGATCTTATCCTCCAGCAGCAGGCAGGCGGGCAGATAGGCGTGGTCGGTGCCCACGTCGGCCAGCCGGGCCCCCTGGGGCACCAGATCGGCTGCCAGCCGCAGCCGGGGCGAGAGCTCGATATGTTGTTTCATAAGTCCTCCCCGCCGGCCTTTGGAATGAGAGCCCGGGCAAAGTCCCGGGCGGCGGCCAGCTTGTCTTGAGTTAAAAATGGGACTCCGGGGCCCATATCTCGGCCACAGAGCATCCCCTGCCAATGTAATCCGCTGTGGCGGCACCACCGGCGCAGTCCCGCCTGCCACAGGTCGGCTCCCTTCTCCTCCGGGTAGCCGCAGGTGACGATGGTGGCAAGGCCCTTGCCCCGGAGCAGGGACGGCCCCTTCTCCCGGCCGTAGTTCTTGGTGCCGGCGTACACCACCCGGTCCATCAGGGCCTTCATGGGGGCGGTGCAGTACCAGGCGTAGATGGGGGTGGCCAGGACGATGGCGTCGCTGCCCTCCATGGCCTCAAACAGGGTGGCCACGTCATCCTCCCGCACACAGCCCAGGCCGTCCATCCGGTCCTGGCAGGTCTTGCAGCCCAGACAGGGCAGGATGGTCTTGTCATAGAGCCAGAAGGTCTTTGTTTCCATCCCAAGCCGCTCGCACTCCTCCAGGAAGGGAGCGGTCAGGGCGGCGGTATTGCCGTTTTTTTTGGGGCTTCCCATGAGCAGTACCAATTTCATACCGGGCACCTCCGCAAAAAATGGGGGCGGAACCCCTCCGCCCCCATCTTTCGTTCCTTGGTTTTATTCGCCCTCGGCGATCATCTTGTTGACCGCGGCCAGCAGCTCGTCAGGGTCAACCCCGTGGACCATGCAGGCCTGCTCCACGGTCTCACCCCGGGAAGCGGGGCAGCCCAGGCAGTGCATGCCAATGTTCATGAACAGGGGCGCGGTCTGAGGGGCGATGGTCAGAATATCACCAATAATGGTGTCTTTGGTAATGGTCATAGCAGGATTCCTCCAGTTACTTCTTAGGATGATGATAGTATATCCTAACTCGCGCTATTTTGCAATGAATTTTTCCTCGTTTTCTTTCCAGCGGCGGCAGACCAGCCAGCGCCCCAGGAAAAAGAGCACCGAACCTAAAATCACACCCAATGCCAGGATCAACAGCCCCTGGTTGTGCAGGGCGACCGCCTGTGAGTAGCCCTCCCCATTGAGATACCATTCCGGGATTTGGTCGATATGTTCCCACAACGCGCTTCCCTGATATTGATCCAGGTTTTTCTGATAAGCTTCTATCTGGTCATAGAGGGCCTGGGAAGCATATATCCGCAGTATACCCACCAGTGCACTTCCCCCGGCCACAAGAGCTCCCAGCCAATACCACCGCCGAGTAATCAGCTGCCGAGGCCCCTTCCAGGGGAGCGGTTTTAAAACGTTCGGTCTTTGCTTACGCCGTGAAGAGCGCCGTCCCTGGACAAACAGGACTACGCCGCCCACCAGTACGCTCAAAGGCAAAATCAGATAAGGCAGATAAACGAAAACGCTGAGGGAGAACCCTACCGTACTCATTGCCCAAAACACTGCGCTTACCCGGGTTGCTCCCCACAAGATCAGGGGCACCCCAATCCAATACCAGTGGAGAGCCAGCCATCCGGGCTTCTTCTCCTCCCGCTCTTTCAGTGTCTCCTCTGTCTCCTGAGGATGGTGGTCCAGCAGGGTATCCACCGAAATACCCAACGCACGGGCCAGGGGGACCAGCTTGTCCGTGTCCGGCATCGCGTCCCCCAGTTCCCACTTGCTCACCGCCTGGCGGGACACCCCCACCTGCTCGGCCAGCTTCTCC